>NZ_JAARMC010000011.1:0-173324 GCF_012985595.1 Pseudomonas sp. WS 5411 | reverse complement strand
ATCCATGGCCGTGTCGCGGCTACCCCGGCATCCATGCCGGGGTGCCCACTGCGCAATACCTGCCTGCGGCCATCGTGGTTTAACGGGGCGCCTGAGATCAAGATCAAAAGCCAGATCAAAAGCAGAGCAACAGCAAAGCCGGGGCGCGAAGCTGCATTCCCCCCTGTGGGAGCTGGCTTGCCTGCGATGGCGGTGTATCAGTCGATAAATGTATTGGCTGATACACCGCCATCGCAGGCAAGCCAGCTCCCACAGGTATATGCGTACATCTCGACGATCAGGTCGGCTGTCAGGCCGCCTCGCTTTGCTTTTGATCTGAGGCGCCCCGTTAAACCACGCTGGCCGTCATCCGATATTGATTTGGGGGGTAACCCGGCAGGACGCCGGGTTAGCCGCGCTGGGCCATGGATGGCCCATCGCGGCGGCCCCCCAAATCAATGTCGGATGACGGGCACACCGAGCCTGGGCGAGGTGCCGAGTGGTGGGGCAAGAGCCCTTTTGGTTACTTTTGGGGCTCTTTTCCAAAAGTGACCCGCCGTAAGGGCGGAACCCTAAGTGGCCGTGACCGCAGCAACGGATATGTACTCCACCGCCCCCACTCCAAAAAAACTGAGTTACATCTGGAAGCACTCTATATCCAGGATTATTGGCACTTAGTTTTACGCTGAAGGCCTATCAACCCTATGAACCCAAGTCTCTGGAGGCTATGAATGAATACCCGTGGATTGCTTGATCAGTTGCTCAAGTCCGGCCAGGACATGCTGCAAAACAAAGCTGGCGGTCAACGCAAAGGCGATGACAAAGGTGCCTTGGGCGGCCTGCTCGGCGGTGGCGGGCTCGGCAGCCTGCTCGGTGGCGCAGGTGGCGGGGCATTGGCCGCCGGGGCCATGGGCCTGCTATTGGGCAACAAAAAGGCCCGCAACTTTGGCGGTAAAGCCCTCACCTATGGTGGTCTTGCCGCATTAGGCGTGATTGCCTACAAGGCCTACGGCAACTGGCAGGCACAACAGGCCGGCGCGCCCAAAGGCGAACCGCAGACCCTCGACCGCCTGCCGCCGGCCCAGGTCGAACTGCATAGCCAGGCCATCCTCAAGGCCCTGGTGGCCGCCGCCAAGGCCGACGGCCATGTGGACGAGCGCGAGCGTGCGTTGATCGAAGGCGAATTCGTCAAGCTGGACAACGACCAGGAACTGCAACGCTGGCTGCATGCCGAACTCAACAAACCCCTGGATCCCACCGATGTCGCCCGCGCTGCCAGCACCCCGGAAATGGCCGCCGAAATGTACATCGCCAGCGTCATGCTGGTGGACGAGGAGAACTTCATGGAGAAGTCCTACCTCGACGAATTGGCCCGCCAGCTGAAGCTGGAGCCGGGCCTCAAGATCGAACTGGAAAAACAGGTACGCCAAGCCACGCTCTGACCCGCCCCGTACAGAAAACCACCCCGTCACCGTCCAGGTTGCGGGGTGTTTTTATATTTCGTGAGACTTGGCCCACAACCCATTGATAAATGATGGCACGGCCTCAGCTATACTCCTCGGCATTTGATCGGCCTTCGAGGAATTACTGTGAAGAACTGGACCTTGCGCCAACGCATCTTGGCGAGCTTTGCGGTGATTATCGCCATCATGCTGCTGATGGTTGTGGTCTCGTATTCACGGTTGCTGAAGATCGAAGCGAGCGAAAACGTGGTACGCGACGATGCCGTACCGGGGGTGTTTTTCAGCTCGATGATCCGTAGCGCCTGGGTCGACAGCTACCTGCAGACCCAGGAGTTGATCGGGTTGCGCGAGCACCTGGGCATTTCCGACGCGGATAAGCAGGATTACAAGGCGTTCGAGGCGCGGCTGGAGCAGCATATGGCCAGTTACGCCAAGACGATCAATATCGACCAGGATCGTACCGAGTTCGACACCTTTGAAGCCCTGCACCTGAAGTACAACCAAGTACTTGCCCACGTCCTGGAGCTGCATGCGGCCAACAAGGAAGCCGAAGCGGTCAAAATGTTCGACGAGCAATTGACCCCGGCCTGGACCGCAGGGCGCATGAAGCTCAATGACATCATCAACGAGAACAAAACAGTCGCGGACAACGCCACCGCGGCCATTGATGATGCTGTGGCTGCCGCGAAAATCAGTATGGGCGTGTCGCTGCTCCTGGCGATCCTCGCCGCCGGCCTGTGCGGGCTGCTGCTGATGCGCGCGATCATGGCGCCGATGAAGCGCATCGTCGATATCCTCGAAACCATGCGCACCGGCGATCTGAGCAAGCGCCTGAACCTGGACCGCAAGGACGAGTTCGGTGCAGTGGAAACCGGCTTCAATGACATGATGACCGAGCTGACCGCCCTGGTATCCCAGGCCCAGCGTTCGTCGGTGCAGGTCACCACCTCGGTGACCGAGATTGCCGCCACCTCCAAGCAGCAACAGGCCACGGCTACCGAAACGGCCGCTACTACCACCGAAATCGGCGCCACCTCGCGGGAAATTGCTGCCACGTCCAAGGACCTGGTGCGCACCATGACCGAAGTGTCTACCGCCGCCGACCAGGCCTCGGTGGCCGCCGGTTCCGGCCAGCAAGGCCTGGCCCGAATGGAAGAAACCATGCACTCGGTGATGGGTGCCGCCGATCTGGTCAACGCCAAGCTGGCGATCCTCAACGAGAAGGCCGGCAACATCAACCAGGTGGTCGTGACCATCGTCAAGGTAGCCGACCAGACCAACCTGCTGTCCCTCAACGCCGCCATCGAGGCCGAAAAGGCCGGTGAGTACGGGCGCGGCTTTGCCGTGGTCGCCACCGAAGTACGGCGTCTGGCCGACCAGACCGCCGTGGCCACCTACGATATCGAGCAGATGGTGCGCGAGATCCAATCGGCGGTATCGGCCGGCGTGATGGGCATGGACAAGTTCTCCGAAGAGGTCCGTCGCGGGATGTTCGAGGTGCAGCAGGTCGGCGAGCAACTGTCGCAGATCATCCATCAGGTCCAGGCCCTGGCGCCGCGGGTGCTGATGGTCAACGAGGGCATGCAGGCCCAGGCCACGGGGGCCGAGCAGATCAACCATGCCTTGGTGCAATTGGGCGATGCCAGCAGCCAGACCGTGGAGTCCCTGCGCCAGGCCAGTTTTGCCATTGATGAACTGAGCCAGGTTGCGGTGGGTCTGCGCAGCGGCGTGTCGCGTTTTAAAGTCTGATGAGCGATCCAGCGGCGAAACGCGGCGCGGTGACGGCAGCCAAAAAAGCCTTGTTCCTGGTGTTTCATATCGGCAGCGAGCGCTACGCCCTCAAGGCCACGGAAGTGGCCGAGGTGCTGCCGCGCCTGCCGCTCAAACCGATCGCCCATGCGCCGGTGTGGGTCGCCGGGATCTTTGCCCATCGCGGCAACATGGTGCCGGTGATCGACCTCAGCGCCCTGACCTTTGGTACATCGGCCCAGGCCCGCACCAGTACGCGTCTGGTATTGGTCAACTATCGGCCAGAAACCTGGCTGGAGCCTCGCTGGCTGGGGCTGATCCTCGAACAGGCCACTGACACCCTGCGCTGCGACCCGGCGGACTTCCAGCCATACGGCCTGGACAATCGCCAGGCGCCCTACCTGGGGCCGGTGCGCGAAGACGAGCGGGGGCTGATGCAGTGGATCGGCGTCGCCGACCTGCTGACCCCCGAGGTCTGCGCTTTGCTGTTTGCCCCCGACCTGACCGTTGGGGAGGCGTGATGAGCAATGATCAACGCTTCTTCGACTTCCTCAAGGAACGCATCGGCCTGGATGTCGCCTCGGTGGGCGAAGCCATCATCGAGCGCGCCGTGCGCCAGCGCAGCCAGGCGTTGCAGGGGCTGAGTGCCGATCAGTACTGGCAACGCCTGCAAACCAGCAGCGAGGAACAACAGGCGCTGATCGAAGCGGTCATCGTTCCCGAAACCTGGTTTTTCCGTTATCCCGAATCCTTTGCCACCCTGGCGCGGCTGGCGGTGACACGGCTCGGCGAAATCAAGCATATGCGCGCCCTGCGCATTCTCAGCCTGCCGTGTTCCACCGGCGAGGAACCCTATTCCATCGCCATGGCCCTGCTCGATGCGGGCCTTTCGCCCCACCAGTTCAAGGTGCAAGGCATGGACGTCAGCCCATTGTCGGTGGAGCGGGCGCGGCGCGGGGTGTATGGCAAGAACTCCTTCCGTGGCCAGGACCTCGAGTTTCGTGAGCGGCATTTCAGCGCCGAGAGCGACGGCTATCGCGTCGCCGACCGGGTGCGTGAGCAAGTGCGCCTGCAAGTGGGCAACCTGCTGGACCCGCAGTTGCTGGCCAATGAGCCGACTTATGACTTTGTGTTCTGCCGCAACCTGCTGATCTACTTCGACCAGCCGACCCAGAAGCAGGTCTTTGAAGTGCTCAAGGGCCTGACCCATGTCGACGGCGTGCTGTTTATCGGCCCGGCCGAAGGCAGCCTGCTGGGACGCCTGGGCATGCGCTCGATTGGTGTGCCGCAGTCGTTTGCCTTCAGTCGCCACGCCGAAGCCGCGCCGCCTGAGCCGGTCTTTACCCCCATGCCGGCGCCGCTGCCGCAACGCAGCGCAGCGCCGATTGCGAGTAAACCGCGAGCATTCAGTGCATTCGTAGCGCCGGTGGCGCCGATCAAGCCTGCGCCAGTGCATTCGGATGCTGCCGATCTGCTCGGGCAGATCGCAACCCTGGCCAATGAAGGCAAGAGCCTTGAGGCCCGTGCTGCCTGTGAGCTGTACCTGCAAACTCATCCGCCGGCGGCTCAGGTGTTTTACTGGCTGGGCCTGCTCAGCGATGTGGCGGGTAGCGCCCTGGAAGCCCAGGGGTATTATCGAAAAGCCTTGTACCTGGAACCCCAGCATCCGCAGGCCTTGATGCACCTGGCCGCACTGCTGGAATCCCAGGGCGATACGGCGGGGGCGCGGCGCTTGCAAGCCCGTGCTGCCCGTAGCGAGCGAGCCGCTGACAGTGAGCGTAAACGATGAGTAGCTCCGCATCCCCGGACACCGGCCTGAACCTGACGGTCGCCGATACCCAGGCCATTGACGATTGCTGGAACCGCATCGGGATCCACGGCGATAAATCCTGCCCGTTGCTGGCCGAGCATATCCACTGCCGCAATTGTGCGGTGTATTCGGCAGCGGCCACCCGCCTGCTGGATCGCTATGCATTGCAGCAAGAGGACCGTCACCCTGGCGCTGCGACACAGGCGGACGACGAGGTGGCCACCCGGTCCTTGCTGATGTTCCGCCTGGGCGAGGAATGGCTGGGCATCGCCACCCGCTGCCTGGTGGAAGTGGCGCCCCTGCAGCCGATCCATTCCTTGCCCCACCAGCGCTCGCGGGCCTTGCTCGGGGTCGCCAATGTGCGCGGTGCGCTGGTGGCCTGCCTGTCTCTGGTGGAGTTGCTCGGGCTCGACAGCAGCGGCGGCGGCGCCAGTGGCGGGCGGATCATGCCGCGCATGCTGATCATCGCCGCGCAGGATGGCCCGGTAGTGGTGCCGGTGGATGAAGTGGATGGCATCCATGCCATTGATGAGCGCACCCTGAAAGCCGCGTCTGCCTCCGGCACCCAGGCCAGTGCGCGCTACACCCAGGGTGTGTTGCCGTTCAAGGGCCGGAGCCTGCGCTGGCTGGACGAGACGCAACTGCTGTCTGCCGTGACCCGGAGCCTGTCATGACCCCCGACCAGATGCGCGACGCCTCGCTGCTGGAACTGTTCAGCCTGGAAGCCGATGCCCAGACCCAGGTCCTGAGTGCCGGCCTGCTGGCCCTGGAACGCAACCCGACCCAGGCCGACCAACTTGAGGCGTGCATGCGTGCGGCGCATTCGCTCAAAGGCGCGGCGCGGATTGTCGGGGTCGATGCTGGCGTCAGCGTGGCTCACGTGATGGAAGACTGCCTGGTCAGCGCCCAGGAAAGCCGGCTGTTTCTGCAACCCGAACATATCGACGCGTTGTTGCAGGGCACCGACCTGCTGATGCGCATCGCCACACCGGGTAACACCGTGGGCCCGGCCGATATCCAGGCGTATGTGGCGCTGATGGAACGCTTGCTGGACCCGTCGCAACCCATGGCCCAGGTGGTTGCACCGCCGCCCGTGGCTGCGCCGCTCGCGCAGCCGCTGCCGTCCCTTGAAGAATCGCTGCTATTGCCCCCGGAGCCGGAGGCCTCGCCGCCGGTCAGCAGTGATGCGCCGCGCCACAACAAACGTATGACCGAAGGCGGCGAGCGGGTGTTGCGGGTCACCGCCGAGCGCTTGAACAGCCTGTTGGACCTGTCCAGCAAATCCCTGGTGGAAACCCAGCGGCTCAAGCCTTACCTGTCCAGCCTGCAACGCCTCAAGCGCATCCAAAGCAATAGCGCCCGGGCCCTGGACAACCTGGATGGCCAGCTCAAGACCGTCGACCTGAACCTCGAAGCCCAGGAAGCCCTGGCCGATGCCCGCCGCCTGTTGAGCGAAGCGCAGTTGCTGCTGGCGGAAAAGACCGCCGAACTGGATGAGTTCGGCTGGCAGGCCGGGCAGCGCGCCCAGGTGTTGTATGACACCGCGCTGGCGTGCCGCATGCGCCCGTTTGCCGATGTGCTGGCGGGACAGGCGCGCATGGTGCGCGACCTGGGCCGCAGCCTGGGCAAGCAGGTGCGCCTGGAAATCGAAGGCGAGAAAACTCAGGTTGACCGTGATGTCCTGGAAAAACTCGAAGCGCCGCTGACCCATTTGTTGCGCAATGCCGTCGATCACGGCATTGAGATGCCTGAGCAGCGCCTGCTGGCGGGCAAGCCGGCCGAAGGCCTGATCCGCCTGCGTGCCTCGCACCAGGCTGGCCTGTTGGTACTGGAATTGAGTGATGACGGTAACGGCGTGGACCTTGCGCGCCTGCGCGACAGTATTGTCGAGCGCAATCTGTCGCCACTGGAAACCGCCTTGCGCCTGAGCGAAGAGGAATTGCTGACCTTCCTGTTCCTGCCGGGTTTCAGCCTGCGCGACAAGGTGACCGAAGTCTCCGGGCGCGGTGTCGGCCTGGATGCGGTGCAACACATGGTCCGCCAATTGCGCGGTGCGGTGGTGCTGGAGCAGACGGCAGGGCAGGGCAGCCGCTTCCATCTGGAAGTGCCACTGACCTTGTCGGTGGTGCGTAGCCTGGTGGTGGAGGTTGGCGAAGAAGCCTACGCCTTCCCCCTGGCCCATATCGAGCGCATGTGCGACCTGGAACCCGACGAAATCGTGCAACTGGAAGGCCGCCAGCATTTCTGGCACGAAGGCCGGCATGTCGGCCTGGTCGCGGCCAGCCAGTTGTTGCAGCGCCCGCCCGGGCAGACCAGCCAGGATACCCTCAAGGTCGTGGTAATCCGCGAGCGCGATGCGGTGTACGGGATTGCCGTAGAGCGTTTTATCGGCGAGCGCACCCTGGTGGTGCTGCCGCTGGACGATCGCCTGGGCAAGGTGCAGGACATTTCTGCCGGTGCGCTGCTGGATGACGGCTCGGTGGTGTTGATCGTCGATGTCGAAGACATGCTGCGCTCGGTGGACAAGCTGCTCAACACCGGCCGCCTGGAACGCATTGCCCGCCGCGCGCAGCAAACCGTCGAGGCCGCGCGCAAGCGCATCCTGGTGGTGGATGACTCGCTTACCGTGCGTGAACTGCAGCGCAAGCTATTACTTAATCGTGGATATGAGGTGGCGGTCGCCGTTGATGGCATGGATGGCTGGAATGCTCTGCGTTCCGAAGACTTCGACCTGCTGATTACTGACATTGATATGCCACGCATGGACGGTATCGAATTGGTCACACTTTTACGCCGTGACACTCGCCTGCAGTCGCTGCCGGTGATGGTGGTGTCCTACAAGGATCGTGAAGAAGACCGGCGGCGCGGCCTGGATGCCGGCGCCGACTATTACCTGGCCAAGGCCAGTTTCCATGATGACGCCCTGCTCGATGCGGTGGTGGAACTGATTGGAGGCGCCCGGGCATGAAGATCGCCATCGTCAATGACATGCCCCTGGCGGTCGAGGCCTTGCGCCGGGCCTTGAGCTTCGAACCGGCCCATCAAGTAGTGTGGGTTGCCACCAATGGCCTGGAAGCGGTGCAGCGCTGTGCCGAGCTGACCCCGGACCTGATCCTGATGGACCTGATCATGCCGGTGATGGATGGCGTTGAGGCCACCCGGCAGATCATGGCCGAGACGCCATGCGCTATCGTTATCGTTACCGTGGATCGCCAGCAGAATGTCAGCCGCGTGTTTGAAGCCATGGGCCATGGTGCCCTGGATGTGGTGGACACCCCGGCATTGGGGGTTGGCGATGCCAAGGAGGCGGCCGCGCCCCTGTTGCGCAAGATCCTTAATATTGGCTGGCTGATCGGCCAGCGCGGCAGCCGGGTGCGGGCCGAACCTGTGCATCCGCGGGCGACGGGCAAGCGCCAGAGCCTGGTCGCGATCGGTTCTTCGGCGGGCGGCCCGGCGGCGCTGGAAACCCTGCTCAAGGGCTTGCCTCGGGACTTTGCGGCAGCCATTGTGCTGGTGCAGCATGTGGACCAGGTATTCGCCGCCGGCATGGCCGAGTGGCTGAGCAGCGCCTCGGGCCTGCCGGTGCGCCTGGCTCGCGAAGGTGAGCCACCGCAAAGCGGCGTGGTATTGCTGGCCGGCACCAATCATCATATCCGGCTGCTGAAAAACGGCACGTTGGCCTACACGGCGGAACCCGTGAACGAGATTTATCGGCCGTCCATCGACGTGTTTTTCGAGAGCGTCGCCAGCCATTGGAACGGCGATGCCGTCGGCGTATTACTGACCGGCATGGGACGCGACGGAGCCCAGGGACTCAAATTGATGCGTCAGCAGGGCTATCTGACCATCGCTCAGGATCAGCAGAGCTGTGCGGTTTACGGCATGCCCAAAGCGGCGGCGGCGATTGATGCCGCTGTTGAGATTCGCCCGTTGGACAGAATTGCGCCACGATTGCTGGAGGTATTCGCAAAATGACCGATATAACTCGCTGTCCTGGCCTGCACGTAGTAATTCAGGTGACCGCAAATGAATGATTTACAGCTCGACGACTTCAAGACCGACGAGAACGCCGCCATGGTGTTGCTGGTGGACGACCAGGCGATGATCGGCGAAGCCGTGCGACGCGGTCTGGCCCATGAGGAGAATATCGACTTCCACTTCTGTGCCGACCCCCACCAGGCCATCTCCCAGGCGATCCGCATCAAGCCGACGGTGATTCTCCAGGACCTGGTCATGCCCGGGCTGGACGGCCTGACCCTGGTGCGCGAATACCGCAACCACCCGGCGACGCAGAACATCCCGATCATCGTGCTCTCGACCAAGGAAGACCCGCTGATCAAGAGCGCCGCGTTTGCCGCCGGGGCCAATGATTACCTGGTGAAACTGCCGGACAATATCGAACTGGTGGCGCGTATCCGCTACCACTCGCGCTCCTACATGACCCTGTTGCAGCGGGATGCGGCCTACCGTGCATTGCGGGTCAGCCAGCAACAACTGCTGGACACCAACCTGGTGCTGCAGCGGTTGATGAACTCCGACGGTTTGACCGGGCTGTCCAACCGCCGGCATTTCGACGAATACCTGGAGCTGGAATGGCGACGCGCCATGCGGGACCAGACCCAGTTGTCGTTGTTGATGATCGACGTGGACTTCTTCAAGACCTACAACGACAGCTTTGGCCACCTGGAAGGAGACGAGGCGCTGCGTAAGGTGGCGGCGAGCATCCGTGACGCCAGCAGCCGTCCTTCGGACCTGCCGGCGCGCTACGGGGGCGAGGAGTTTGCCCTGGTGTTGCCGAACACCTCGCCGGGCGGTGCGCGGTTGGTGGCGGAGAAACTGCGCCAGGCTGTTGCCGCGTTGAAAATCCCGCATA
Source organism: Pseudomonas sp. WS 5411 (assembly GCF_012985595.1). Lineage (NCBI taxonomy): Bacteria > Pseudomonadati > Pseudomonadota > Gammaproteobacteria > Pseudomonadales > Pseudomonadaceae > Pseudomonas > Pseudomonas sp. WS 5411. The sequence continues at coordinate 163,450 of NZ_JAARMC010000011.1, read as the reverse complement.
TCGCACCCTCTGAAGGGGCGAGCCTGACCATCAGCATTGGCCTGGCGACCATGACGCCGCTGCTGGGGACTGATTGCCGGCAATTGATCTCGGCGGCGGACAAGGGGTTGTATCTGGCCAAGCATAATGGGCGCAACCAGGTGGGGATCGAATAGCCTGCAGGACACCGCCAACCCAATGTGGGAGCCCGCTCCCACCTTTGATCGTTATCGGCCTGTAGATATCACACAAACCCGGCCTTTTCGGCCAAGCGGACTGCCGTTTCCAGCCTTTTGCCGTTATACTCGCCGGCTTTCAAAAGTTCGCCAACGAGTGCTGCCCGCCATGGAAATCAACCCGATCCTGAACACCATCAAGGACCTGTCCGAGCGCTCCGAAACTATTCGGGGGTATCTTTGACTACGATCAAAAGCATGAGCGTCTGACCGAAGTCAATCGCGAGCTTGAAGATCCGGCTGTCTGGAACAAACCTGAATACGCCCAGGAACTGGGCCGCGAGCGCGCTGCGCTGGCGCAGATCGTCGACACCCTCGACGAGTTGAACACCGGTCTGGGCGATTGCCGCGACCTGCTGGACATGGCCGTCGAAGAAAACGACGAAGGCGCAGTGGGCGATGTCGTCGCCGAGCTGGCCCGTCTCGAGGAAAACCTCGCCAAGCTTGAATTCCGCCGCATGTTCAGCCACGAAATGGACCCGAACAACGCCTATCTGGATATCCAGGCCGGTTCCGGTGGCACCGAAGCCCAGGACTGGGCCAACATCCTGCTGCGCATGTACCTGCGCTGGGCTGACAAACGCGGTTTCGAAGCGACCATCATGGAGCTGTCCGCCGGTGAAGTCGCCGGTATCAAGGGCGCGACCGTGCATATCAAGGGTGAATACGCCTTTGGCTGGCTGCGGACCGAGATCGGCGTACACCGCCTGGTGCGCAAGAGCCCGTTCGACTCCGGCAACCGTCGGCACACTTCGTTCTCCGCCGTTTTCGTCTCCCCAGAGATCGACGACAAGGTGGAAATCGAGATCAACCCGGCCGACCTGCGGATCGACACCTACCGTTCCTCCGGTGCCGGCGGTCAGCACGTAAACACCACTGACTCGGCTGTACGTATCACTCACGTACCGACCAACACCGTGGTCAGCTGCCAGAACGAACGTTCCCAGCACGCCAACAAGGACACCGCCATGAAAATGCTGCGGGCCAAGTTGTACGAGCAGGAAATGCAGAAGCGCAACGCCGCTTCCCAGGCGCTGGAAGACACCAAGTCGGATATCGGCTGGGGTCACCAGATCCGTTCGTATGTGCTTGATGCTTCGCGGATCAAGGATCTGCGCACTAACATCGAACGCAGCGACTGCGACAAGGTACTCGACGGCGATATCGACGAATACCTGGAAGCGAGCCTGAAGTCCGGCCTGTAACACCCTCTGTGGGAGCGGGCTTGCCCGCGATCCCCAGGCCGAAGGCCTGGGGGCAACGAACCTGTGATGGAAAATTTAAAGACATGAGCGACCAACAACTCGACCAGGCCCTGCAACAGGAAGAAAACTCCCTGATCGCCCTGCGCAAGGAAAAGCTTGCTGCCGAGCGCGCCAAGGGCAATGCCTTCCCCAACGACTTCCGCCGCGAAAACTACTGCGATGCCTTGCAGAAGCAGTACGCGGACAAGACCAAGGAAGAGCTGGCTGAAGCGGCGATCCCGGTCAAGGTGGCAGGTCGCATCATGCTCAACCGTGGCTCGTTCATGGTGATCCAGGACATGACCGGGCGCATCCAGGTCTACGTCAACCGCAAGACCCTCCCGGAAGAAACCCTGGCCTCGGTGAAAACCTGGGACATGGGCGACATCATTGCCGCCGAAGGCACCCTGGCCCGTTCCGGCAAGGGCGACCTGTACGTCGAAATGACCAACGTGCGCCTGCTGACCAAGTCGCTGCGCCCGCTGCCGGACAAGCACCACGGCCTGACCGACACCGAGCAGCGCTATCGCCAGCGCTATGTTGACCTGATCGTCAACGAAGAAGTGCGCCAGACCTTCCGCGTGCGTTCGCAAGTAATCGCGCACATCCGCAGCTTCCTGATGGCGCGTGACTTCCTCGAAGTCGAGACGCCGATGCTGCAGACCATCCCGGGCGGCGCCGCAGCCAAGCCGTTCGAAACCCACCACAATGCCCTGGACCTGGAAATGTTCCTGCGTATCGCGCCGGAGCTGTACCTCAAGCGCCTGGTGGTGGGTGGTTTTGAGAAGGTGTTCGAGATCAACCGCAACTTCCGTAACGAAGGTGTCTCGACCCGTCACAACCCGGAATTCACCATGTTGGAGTTCTACCAGGCCTACGCCGACTACGAAGACAACATGGACCTGACCGAAGAACTGTTCCGCGAGCTGGCGCAACTGGTCCTGGGCAGCACCGACGTGCCTTACGGCGACAAGGTGTTCCATTTCGGCGAGCCGTTCGTGCGCCTGTCGGTGTTCGACTCGATCCTCAAGTACAACCCTGAGTTGACCGCTGACGACCTGAACGACATCGACAAGGCTCGCGCCATCGCCAAGAAAGCCGGGGCCAAGGTCCTGGGCTTCGAAGGCCTGGGCAAGCTGCAGGTGATGATTTTCGAAGAGCTGGTGGAGCACAAGCTGGAGCAGCCGCACTTCATCACCCAGTACCCGTTCGAAGTGTCGCCGCTGGCCCGTCGCAACGACGACAACCCGAACGTCACCGACCGTTTCGAGCTGTTTATCGGTGGTCGCGAAATCGCCAACGCCTACTCCGAGCTTAACGACGCGGAAGACCAGGCCGAGCGTTTCATGGCCCAGGTGGCCGACAAGGACGCCGGTGACGACGAAGCCATGCACTACGACGCCGACTTCGTGCGCGCGCTGGAGTACGGCATGCCGCCAACGGCCGGTGAGGGTATCGGTATCGACCGTCTGGTGATGTTGCTCACCAACTCACCGTCGATCCGCGATGTCATCTTGTTCCCGCATATGCGGCCGCAAGCGTAACCGCAGCAAATCATCAAGCCGCCTTTTATAAGGCGGCTTTTTTGTGGGGCCTGAACTAACGTCAAGCAAACGGCGCCAGGCTTCTGTTGATAGGAGAGGACGATCTTTCGTGAAGCGCGTAATGGCTCAAGAAGGCGCCGCTGGCATTGCTGCCGCCGTGGCTGAAAGTGTTCAGTACCAAGGGCGCAAGGCCAGTCGCCAGGGCAGCGAGCAGCGTCGGCAAGACATCCTCGATGCGGCGATGCGCATTGTCGTGCGCGACGGCGTGCGCGCCGTGCGCCATCGGGCGGTAGCGGCGGAGGCCGGTGTGCCGTTGTCGGCCACCACCTACTACTTCAAGGACATCGACGACCTGCTCACCGACACCTTTGCCCAGTACGTGGAGCGCAGTGCGGCGTTCATGGGTAAGTTGTGGGTGCGCAATGAGGGCTTGCTGCGCGAGATGGTGGCTTATGGTGATGGCAGCGCCGAGTCGCGCTCGCAACTGGCCGATGATATTGCGCGGCTGACCGCCGATTACGTCCTGCGCCAACTGCTTAACCGTCGCGAGTACCTGATGGCCGAGCAGGCGTTTCGCCAGGAGGCCTTGTTGAACCCGCGCCTGGCCGACCTGGTGCGCTCCCATCAGCAGATTCTGTTGCAGGGCACTTGCCAGTTTTTCCAGGTATTGGGCTCCCGCGAACCCCAGCAAGATGCCAAAGTGTTGACGGCGATTATCAGTCGGATGGAATATCAGGGCCTGCTGTTCGAGCCCGAGGCCCTGACTGGCGAAGAAATGCTCGAGATTCTCAAGCGTTACATGCACCTGGTACTGGCCTCGGTCTAGTCGTGTGGGAGCCGGGCCCCCCCAAAACAGCTGTGGAGTGATGGATGAAAACCTGGCGTGTGGTTGTGACCGCGATGGTGTTGCTGCTCCTGAGCGGCTGCCTGGTGACCTTCAAGGAGCCCCTGCCGGCCAGCGAGGCCGCACCCGACGCGCTGCTGGGCAAGTGGGCCAGCAGGAACGCCTGGGGCGAACCGCTCGACCTGCAGATCAGTCGCGCTGGACAGCATCGCTACAAGGCGGTGAGCACTTCGCAAACCAAACCGGTCAAGCGCGACGAATATTTGTTCAGCGTGTCCCGCCACGGCAACCGCTGGTACCTGTCGGCGCCGCTGCCGGACAAGCTGGGTGGGCATTTTATCCTCGCCGGCTTTGAATTGAATGAGGCTCGCGAACTGGTGGTCTACAACCTCGACCCCGAGGCAATCAACCAGGCCATCGCGCAGAAAATCCTGATTGGCAGTCACGTGGAAACTGTCGAAGGTGACGGCATATTGATCGACAGCCCCATGAGCCAGATCCTGGCTTACCTGGATGATCCGGCCAACGCCGATGTGTTTGTCGAAGCCGTACGCTATAAGCGTGTGGGCAAATAACGTTTAAAGAGGGAGCACCGGGTGGACGATTACCAGCAGACGATACGCACCTTGTCCGATCGCATTGTGCTGGCGCAGACACCGATTCGCGTCCTCGACGCCGTGAAGTGGGACGACAACATTCGCAAGGGCTTCCTCCAGGGCAAGGGCAAGCACATGCCGGCCGTGGACCGCGACTATTACCTGAACCGGCCACTGTCGTTCGATTCCAGCAAGGTGAAGCTGGAGTTCCAGAACATCGAGCGCGATATCACCCGCCAACTGGGCCAGTTCAACCCGGTCGGGCAGATCATGCGGCGCATGTGCAAGGAGTACCGCATGGTGGTGCGCATGCTCGAAGCCCGTGGCACCGAGGATTTCGGCCTGATTTCCCAGGAGCTTTACGGCGCCGCCTCCGATGCATTCCATGCCGGCGACCCGACCCTGGCCGACCTGGGCCTGATGCTTTCCGACTACCTGAATAACATCGACGGCCGTGGCGACCTCAAGGACGAAGCCAAGACCCTGACCGCCAAGGACGCTGTGGGCCTGCTGCAAAGCCGCCTGAACAAAGTATTTGGCGAAGCCGAAGAAACCATTCGCGTGTTTGAGTCCGACGGCATCGTTGCCGACGCGGCGGCGGGCGCCGACTACATCAAGATTCGCGCCGATGCGATGTTCAACGAGCGCGATGTGCGGGCCCTGGAAGTGCACGAAGGGCTGGTCCATGTGGGCACCACCCTCAATGGCCAGAACCAGCCGATCTGCACCTTCCTGTCCAAGGGCCCACCGTCGTCGACCGTGACCCAGGAAGGCCTGGCAATCTTGATGGAGATCATCACCTTTGCCTCTTACCCCAGCCGCCTGCGCAAGCTGACCAACCGCACCCGCGCGATCCATATGGTGGAAGAGGGCGCCGATTTCCTGCAGGTGTTCGAGTTCTTCCGCGAGCAAGGCTTTGAAATGGCCGAGAGCTACGGCAATGCCAGCCGGGTGTTCCGCGGCTCGACGCCGACGGGGCTGCCGTTTACCAAGGATCTGTCGTACCTCAAGGGCTTTATCATGGTCTACAACTATATCCAGCTGGCCGTGCGCAAGGGCAAGCTGGAGCAGGTGCCTCTGTTGTTCTGCGGCAAGACCACCCTGGAAGACATGCGTACTTTGCGCCAGTTGGTGGACGAAGGCCTGGTGGTGCCGCCCAAATACCTGCCGGATCAGTTCCGTGACATGAACGCGCTGTCGGCATGGATGTGCTTCTCCAACTTCCTCAACCACCTGAGCCTGGACCGGATCGAGGCGGATTACTCCAATATCCTCTGACCAAACCCCATCAACTGTGGGAGCAGGCAAGCCCGCGATCGCGGTCTGTCAGCCACCGGTGGAGTAACTGACAGCCAGCTTCCACAGTTAGTCTTCATTGATTATCAGGGTTGTGTCCCCACCCATTTGCGAGGTTTCAACGGATGAGACTCCTCGGCATTCTATGCCTGCTCCTCACCCTCAATGGCTGCAGCTCGCTGCTGTTCTACCCCGAGCCCGGCCTGCCGTTCAGTCCACAGCAGGCGCGCCTGGAATACCGTGACGTCACCCTGATCACCGCCGATGGCCTGAAGTTGCGGGCCTGGTGGCTGCCAGCCAAGGCGGGCGTGCCGCTCAAGGGCACGGTGCTGCACCTGCACGGTAATGGGGGCAACCTCTCCGGGCACCTGGGCGGCAGTTGGTGGTTGCCGGCCCAGGGCTATCAAGTGCTGATGCTGGACTATCGCGGCTATGGCGTGTCAGAAGGCAAACCTTCGTTGCCGGCCATTTACCAGGATCTGGATGCCGCCTTCCAGTGGCTCGACCAGGCCCCTGAAACCCAAGGGCAGCCGCTGGTGGTCCTCGGCCAGAGCCTGGGCGGGGCGTTGGCCGTGCATTACCTGGCCGCGCACCCCGAGCGACAGCCCCGGCTCAAGGCGCTGGTGCTCGATGGCGTGCCTGCCAGTTATCGTGATGTAGGGCAATTCGCCCTGAGCACTTCCTGGCTAACATGGCCGTTCCAGGTGCCGTTGTCGTGGCTGGTGCCAGACGCCGACAGTGCGATCCATGGCATGCCACAGCTGACTGGCGTGCCGAAACTGCTGTTCCATAGCCTGGATGATCCGATCGTGCCGCTTTCCAACGGCATCCGTCTGTATCAAGCTGCGCCGCCGCCAAGGGTGTTGCAACTGACCCGGGGTGGGCATGTGCAGACCTTTGCCGACAAGACCTGGCAAACCGTAATGCTGCGCTATCTTGACGATCCGCAGCATTTCAACGGTTTGCGCCGCCTGGGGGAAATTCCCAATTATCCGGCGGCTGCCAATCCTAAAACCGAATCATCAGAGAGCCCGCAATGAGCGAAGAACGCAACATGATCCCCCTGATCCTCACCGGCATCGGCACCATCATCGGTACCGTTGGCTGCCTGTGGTACTACGGCTACCTGCACTTCGCCAAGCCTGAGGATGCGTTGCTGCTCAGCGACTACACCATGCTCAAGACCGTGCCCGGCGAGGACTACAAAGTTTCCCTGACCCCGGCCCCCCAAGTGGCGCAATGCGTCGACGGTGTGCTGGTGCTGTTCGATACCGAGCAAAAGGGGCTGACGGGCGTGCTGGTGAACAGCAAGAAGCAGGCGGTGCGTTGCATGGGCCAGGAAACCCCGCAACTGCAGGAGTGAGCCTGCCGGTAGTTTTTGGAACCATATTCCGTATGACACCACTGATTGGGTCGTCAGCAGCGCTGACGAGTAACCCTTAATTACGTGGAGTATCACTATGAGTATTAATGGAGTAGGCGGTGGTGGCAGCGGGTTCGGTAACTTCGGCAGCGCCGGCATGGGGGATTCCGGCAATATGGTTGGCAAGGGCGTCGAAGGCGGTCAGCAGCAGGGCGGTATGGACCCTGAAGCGCTGAAGAAACTCCTGGCGCAACTGTTGGGCGGTGCGGGAGGTGCAGGCGGCTCCCAGGGCAGTGGCGGCAGTGGCGGTGGTAACGAGGAAGAGGACCCGCTGCGCAAGCAGATGAGTGGCGATCAGCAGCAAGGCATGCAGATGCCTCAAGAGAACAACAGCCAAATCAATTTCGGCTGATCCGCAGAGTCTGCCCGCAGTTCTTATGCAAAAAAGCCCTGCCTGGAACACAGGCAGGGCTTTCAGACCAGTAGCTGTCAGTCGGTTATTGAACCGAAGAACGTGGCTTGACCGGCTGGTTGTCGTTGGAGATGGTCACTTCAACGCGGCGGTTCATGGCACGGCCCGAAACGCTGGCGTTATCGGCAACCGGGTATGCCTTGCCGTAGCCAGCAGTCACGATGCGGCTTGGGTTAACACCCATCTTGATCAGTGCAACCTGCACCGAAGTAGCGCGGCGCTCGGACAAGGTCTGGTTGTAGGCATCGCTGCCGGTGCTGTCGGTGTAGCCTTCGATAATGACTTTACGATCCGGGTTTTCCTGGAGGAATTGCGCCAGTTTGTTGATGTTCACCAGGCCGCTGGATTTCAGATCAGCCTTGCTGGTAGCGAACAGCACATCACCAAAGGTCACCAGGGTCCCGCGTTCAGTCTGCTTGGCGTTCAAGCTGCTTTGCAGTTGCTTGATCTGCGCGTCACGGGCTTCGAGCAGGGCGCGGGCACGTTGGTCGCCAGCGTTTTTCAGCTTGGCTTCGGACTCGCGCAGGGCGATGGTGTCCTTGGCCACTTCAACGCGCTGGTTGGTCAGGTAGGCCAGTTGGTCGACCTTCTTCTCGTCTTCCTTGTCGCGGTACGCCTTGTCAGCCTTGTCCAGCCATTCGCTGGCGTCCTTGGTTTCCAGGGCGGCGATTTTGGTCGCTTGCGGGTTGGCTTGCAGGGCCGAGAAGTTGGTCCGTGCGTTTTCCAGGTTCGCGTTAGGCGGGGTGGAGCAAGCCGCCAGTGCAACGCTCATCGCCAGCAGGGCAGGGATCATCAATTGTTTACGCATAGTGGTTTCGTCCTTTCAATTCGATTTCGGGTGCGATGCAAACAATGGCGGTGCTTACTTCTGCTGGATCACAGCAGGGCGCATGCCTTCGTTACGCAGCTCCTCAATAGCCTTCTGAGAATCCTTCAGCGCCAGATCGGCCTTGGCAGCCTGGGCCTTGCGCTCTGCCACGCGAGCGTCCCACTCAGCCTGCTCGGCCAGACGACGGGCTTCGTCGTATTTCTTGTCATGCATGGCCAGCTCGGCTTGCTTGAGCTTGTCCTGTGCAGCTTTCATTTCCACGGCAGCGTATTCGGTACCACCAGCGCTTACAGCGCTGTTCACGGCCGATTGGGTCACTGCGTACTGTTCGGTCGGCGGGTTGCCGGCGCAGCCCGCGAGGACGAAGCTGGTGCCGATTGCCAACGCGGCCAATTTGAGCCCGCGCAGGTGGTTAAACGAGGATTTGGCAGTGCTGGTCTTCATCGTCTTCAACTCCATTAGATAACTCCTGAAAAACATCAAATCCATCTACGGTGTTCAGCGTCTGCGTTTGGCGGTGAAGCTCAGTGTGCCTTTTCAAACGCCTGTTCCAAGTGATGGCTTACTGGCTGTGACCCGAGGCTTTTTTGAATAGTTCAGCCAAAGATGGCGATTTGCCCGAAAAAAAATCTGAACAAATCTGACTGAGGGGTCAGCGATAAAAAATCGGAACTTTTGCCACCTGCAGCGGTATGCCGGGCCTATGAAAGGCCCGGTACGCTGGGGGATGGTTTTTATCAGCGAATGTGGATCAGTGTTTCTGATCGTCAGGCGTGGCTGACATATCGTGCAAGTAGCGCCGTGACAGCGACAGGAAACGCGGCGTGGGGCCGACGTCTTCATACAACGGGTCACCCTCTTCATCGGTGGCAACCACATGCTGGCCCCGGATATACGGAAAGCTGGCTTCCAGCTCTTCCAGGGCGGCGCCGATCAGCTCGCCGAGCAATTCCTCGGTGCTGCGCTTGGGGTACATCTCGCGGATGGCCGCTAGCCGGGCAGCGGCCTCTACATCCAGGTGGATGGCATATTCGGTCTTGGTCAGGCGACCCTTGGCGGTTTCTTCCCATTGCTGGGCCAGTTCTCGGATTTTCATGGCAACCTCAGTGATGCCCGGGGTAGCGGGCGGTGATGAGTGACCAGTCGTAGCGTGGATAACGCGACGACGTACCCTTGAGACTAGCTGCAACCGCCAAGGTTTAAAGTTCCTTGTCAGACCAAGGCTTGATCGGCACTCTTAAAGATCAAAGCATCACGGATTCCTGGCTGGAGATTGGCTGATGAGCGATATCGATGCACGTTTGCGTGAAGATGTTCACCTGTTGGGTGAATTGCTGGGCAACACGATTCGAGAACAGTACGGTGATGAGTTCCTCGCCAAGATCGAGCAGATTCGCAAGGGCGCCAAGGCCGATCGCCGGGGCGGGACCACGGATGCAGCGGCCGGTGAAGAACTCAGCGCCAGCCTCAACCAGTTGCAGGAAGACGAGCTGCTGCCGGTAGCACGGGCGTTCAACCAGTTCCTCAACCTGGCCAATATCGCCGAGCAGTACCAACTGATTCATCGGCGCGATGAGTCCCAGCCGGCCCCGTTCGAATCGCGGGTGTTGCCCGAGTTGCTGGCGCGGCTGCAGAGTGAGGGCCACAGCAGCGAATCCCTGGCCCGGCAGTTGGCGCGGCTGGAGATCGAACTGGTACTCACTGCCCACCCGACCGAAGTCGCGCGCCGCACCCTGATCCAGAAATACGACGCCATCGCCGCACAACTGGCCTTGCAGGATCACCGTGACCTGACCAGCGCCGAGCGCGAGCAGATTCGCCAGCGCCTGCAACGGCTAATCGCCGAAGCCTGGCACACCGAAGAAATCCGCCGTACCCGGCCCACCCCGGTGGACGAGGCCAAGTGGGGCTTTGCGGTGATCGAGCATTCGCTGTGGCACGCGATCCCCAACTACCTGCGCAAGGCCGATCAAGCCTTGCACGCCGCCACCGGCCTGCGCCTGCCCTTGGAGGCGGCGCCGATCCGCTTCGCTTCGTGGATGGGCGGCGACCGTGACGGCAATCCCAACGTGACGGCGCCGGTGACCCGTGAAGTGCTGCTGCTGGCGCGCTGGATGGCGGCAGATCTGTATTTACGGGATATCGACCACCTGGCCTCGGAACTGTCCATGCAGCAGGCCAGCCCTGAGTTGCAGGCCAAGGTCGGCGATAGCGTCGAACCTTATCGGGCCTTGCTCAAACAACTGCGCGAACGCCTGCGCGCCACCCGCAATTGGGCGCACGCGGCGTTGACCGGCAGCCTCCCGGCGCCGGCCGATGTGCTGCAAAACAATCGTGACCTGCTGGAGCCGCTGGAGCTGTGCTACCAGTCCCTGCACGCCTGCGGCATGGGCGTGATTGCCGACGGCCCGCTCCTCGATTGCCTGCGCCGTGCAGTGACATTCGGCCTGTTCCTGGTACGCCTGGATGTACGCCAGGATTCCAGCCGGCATTCGGCGGCGATGACCGAAATCACCGATTACCTGGGTCTGGGTCGCTATGAGGACTGGGACGAAGACGCGCGCATCACCTTCCTGATGAAGGAGTTGGCCAATCGTCGCCCGTTGTTGCCGGGGTATTTCAAACCTTCGGCCGATACCGCCGAAGTGCTCAATACCTGTAAGGAAATCGCCGCTGCGCCGGCGGCTTCCCTAGGTTCCTACGTCATCTCCATGGCGGGCGCGGCATCCGATGTGCTGGCAGTGCAGTTGTTGCTCAAGGAGTCCGGGGTGCAGCGGCCGATGCGTGTGGTGCCATTGTTCGAGACCCTGGCCGACCTGGACAACGCCGGCCCGGTAATCGAGCGCCTGTTGCTGCTGCCCGGTTATCGCGCGCGCTTGCAAGGCCCGCAGGAAGTGATGATCGGCTATTCGGACTCGGCCAAGGACGCTGGCACCACGGCTGCGGCCTGGGCCCAGTACCGGGCCCAGGAACGCTTGGTGGATATCTGTCGCGAGCAGCAGGTGGAACTGTTGTTGTTCCATGGTCGCGGCGGCACCGTGGGCCGTGGCGGCGGCCCGGCCCATGCGGCGATTCTGTCGCAGCCACCGGGCTCGGTAGCCGGGCGTTTCCGCACCACCGAGCAGGGCGAGATGATTCGTTTCAAGTTCGGCTTGCCGGATATCGCTGAGCAGAACCTCAATCTGTACCTGGCCGCGGTGCTGGAGGCGACCTTGTTGCCACCGCCACCACCGGAGCCGGCCTGGCGCCATTTGATGGATGAATTGGCGGCTGATGGTGTCAGCGCCTATCGCGCGGTGGTGCGGGAAAATCCGCAGTTCGTCGAGTACTTCCGCCAGTCCACCCCCGAGCAGGAACTGGGCCGCTTGCCCCTGGGCAGTCGCCCGGCCAAGCGCCGTGCCGGCGGCATCGAGAGCCTGCGCGCAATCCCGTGGATCTTCGGCTGGACCCAGACCCGCCTGATGCTGCCGGCCTGGCTCGGCTGGGAAGCGGCATTGAGCAAGGCCCTGGAGCGCGGCGAAGGTGAATTGCTGGGGCAGATGCGCGAACAATGGCCGTTCTTCCGCACCCGTATCGACATGCTGGAAATGGTCCTGGCCAAGGCTGACGCCGATATCGCCCGGCTCTATGACCAGCGTCTGGTGCAAGCCGACCTGTTGCCATTGGGTGCGCATTTACGCGACCTATTGTCGCAGGCCTGTGCCGTGGTGCTTGGCCTGACCGGCCAGTCGCAGCTGCTGGCCCATAGCCCCGACACCCTGGAGTTCATCCGCCTGCGCAACACCTACCTCGACCCGTTGCACCTGTTGCAGGCCGAACTGCTGGCCCGCTCCCGCCAGCAGGAAGCGACACAGGACAGCCCTCTGGAACAGGCGCTGCTGGTGTCCGTGGCCGGTATTGCCGCCGGGCTGCGTAACACCGGCTGACATTTCTGGCGTGTTCTCAAGGGCTTGCACACAAAACCGCCGGCTGACCCGAAAGGGCTGTGCCGGCGGTTTTGTGTCCGGGTTGCACCAAGGGATACCGCGACCAAAAGGCTTGTGTGGTGCGGGTTCTTCCGACTTTTGGCGGCTTGTGTGGTTAGGGCTCGCTGTGTATCTTGATCAGCCTTTGGCCGGTTGGGCGGCCTGGATTCGTATTTTTACGAGCATATTCTACGAGATTGGCCCCACGCGGCGAATCCGAGCGTCATCTCTATAAAAAATTGAGGAGCACATCGATGCGCGTCATTCTGCTGGGAGCTCCCGGGGCCGGTAAAGGTACTCAGGCAAAGTTCATCACTGAAAAGTTCGGCATTCCACAAATCTCCACTGGCGACATGCTGCGCGCTGCCGTCAAGGCTGGCACCGAGCTGGGCCTGATCGCCAAGAGCGTGATGGACAGCGGTGGCCTGGTCTCCGACGACCTGATCATCAACCTGGTCAAGGAACGCATCAGCCAGGACGACTGCAAGAACGGTTTCCTGTTCGACGGTTTCCCACGCACCATTCCCCAGGCCGAAGCCCTGGTGAAAGCCGGCGTCGAGCTGGACGCTGTGGTTGAAATCGCCGTTGAAGATGAAGAGATCGTCCAGCGTATCGCCGGTCGCCGTGTTCACGAAGCCTCGGGTCGCGTCTACCACATCGTCTACAACCCGCCAAAAGTGGCTGGCAAGGATGATGTAACCGGTGATGACCTGGTGCAGCGCAAAGACGACACCGAAGAAACCGTGCGTCATCGCTTGTCGGTCTACCACTCCCAGACCAAGCCGCTGGTAGAGTTCTACCAGAAGCTGTCGGCAGCCCAGGGCAAGCCGAAATACAGCCACATCCCGGGCGTTGGCTCGGTGGAAGCCATCACCGCCAAGGTGCTGGAAGCGCTGAACTGATCTGACGATTGGCTTGACGTTCAACGGCCCGCTTGCGGGCCGTTGTTGTTTATACTGGCGCACTTTTTTTCGATTTGGACACCCATACCGATGAGCACCCTGCTGGCCCTGGACACCGCGACTGAAGCTTGCTCCGTTGCCCTGCTGCATAACGGCAAGGTCACGAGCCACTATGAGGTGATCCCGCGCCTGCACGCGCAAAAGCTGCTGCCGATGATCAAGCAGCTATTGCTCGATGCCGGCACCACCCTGTCGGCGGTAGACGCCATCGCCTTTGGCCGCGGCCCGGGTGCATTCACCGGCGTGCGCATCGCCATCGGTGTGGTGCAGGGCCTGGCGTTTGCCCTGGAGCGGCCGGTACTGCCGGTGTCCAACCTCGCCGTGTTGGCCCAGCGCGCGTTGCGTGAACATGGCGCACGCCAGATCGCGGCCGCCATTGATGCGCGGATGGATGAGGTCTATTGGGGCTGCTACCGCGAAACCGCTGGTGAGATGCGCCTGGTCGGCGTCGAGGCCGTGCAGCCGCCCGAGGCCGCCGCGTTGCCGGCCGATGCCAGTGGCGACTGGTTTGGCGCTGGTACGGGGTGGGGTTATGGCGAACGTATCGCCGTGGCCACGGCCGGCCAGGATGCCGGGATGTTGCCCCATGCCGAAGACCTGCTGAGCCTGGCGCGTTTTGCCTGGGAGCGCGGCGAGGCGATCCCGGCTGATCAGGCCGCTCCGGTGTACCTGCGCGATAAAGTGGCACAGACCAAGGCCGAGCGCGGGCTCTAGGCTTATTGCGCTCAGCCTCTAGTGTGGGAGCTGTCGAGCCCCACCGTTGATCGCAGGCAATTCGCGCCAATCGTCAGAATTTGCCCCTGGGTTTAAACCTTTGCCCGTTTATGTGTTCTAGTTATCACCAGAGCATTTGCGTGCCAAGGAAAGTGCCGCTAAATTGCCATCATTGATAGCGGATCTGCATGTATGCGTATAGACGGCTTTTCTACCCAGTCCTACCCCCTCAAGCGCAAGCCACGCAAGGCGAACGTGACGGTAGACGAGTCCGTCGAAGAATCCCCCGACTTTATTGAAGTCCAGCCCGAAACCTCCCAGGGCGCGGCAGTTTCCGCCCGTGCCCAAGGTGCCAGCGGTTCGCGTATCGGCGGCGTTCCGGCCCGCCAGCAAGACATGATCTTCCCGCGCTCCATGAGCAAAAACGTCGCTACGGCCCTGGCCAGCTACCTGACCACTGCCGGCTTTGTCGAATGGGATATGGAAGTGCTGGGTCTCGATATCCACATCTGATGCTGTTGCCTTATTTCCTCGGTTGCCCGTCCTGGAGTGAAAACGCCTGGCGCGAGTACCTGTATCCGCAAGACGCCCGCGCCACGGATTTTCTCGGGCTGTATTGCCAAGTGTTCAATGCCTGCGAAGGCAACACCACCTTCTACGCGCGGCCCTCGGTGGCCACCGTGCAGCGTTGGGCCGAGATCATGCCCGCGCACTTTCGGTTTACCGCCAAATTTCCCGGTGATATCAGCCACAGTGCCGACCTGCGCGAACAGTTGCCCGCCGCCGAAAGCTTTCTTGGGTTGATGAGCCCGCTGGGCGAGCGGGTGTCGCCGTTGTGGCTGCAACTGCCGGCCAGCTTCACCCCGCAGCGGCTGGGGGAGCTGGCAGGGTTTATCGACGGTCTGGAGCGTCCGTTGGCGGTGGAGGTGCGTCATCGTGAGTTCTTCGCCAAGGGTGACGCCGAGCGCAGCCTCAACCGCCTGCTGCGTGATCGCGGGGTCGAGCGTATCTGCCTGGATCCACGAGCTTTGTTCAGTTGCACGTCGACTTCGGCAGCGGTGCTCCACGCCCAATCGAAAAAGCCCAAGGTACCTCCCCGGCCAGCGGCGTTGACCCAGTTTCCCCAGGTACGCTTTATCGGCCACCCGGACCTGGAAGCCAACGACCCGTTCCTCGTGCCGTGGCTTGAGAAAGTCGCTGGCTGGATTGAGGAGGGGCGCACGCCTTACGTGTTCCTGCACACCTCGGATAACCGCCTGGCGGCCCAACTGGCCATACGCTTTCATCAGCAATTGATGGAGCGGTTGCCGGGGTTGCCGGCGCTGGCGCAGTTGCATCGGGAGCCCGCGGTGGAGCAACTGGGGTTACTCTAGGGTTCTTTTGTGCCTGGAGTCAGTCATGGATGCCCAAACCCTTCGCGCCGAATCCTTTCGAGCCCTGCACGAGCGTGATCGTGCATTCGTGATGCCCAACCCGTGGGACGCCGGTTCCGCCAAGATGCTCGCCAGCCTCGGTTTTGAAGCCCTGGCCACTACCAGCGCGGGTTTTGCCTTCAGTCTGGGGCGCCCGGATGCTGAAGGCGCGCTATCGCTGGAGGATACTCTGGGCAACGCCGGGATGATCGTTCAGGCCACCGCGCTGCCGGTGGCGGCGGACCTGGAAAACGGCTTCAGCGATACGCCTCAAGGTTGTGCCCAAAGCCTGTTGCGGGCAGCCGCTACCGGCATCGTCGGCGGTTCTATCGAAGACGCTACCGGGATTGCGGTCGACCCGATCTACCCCTTTGATCTGTCTGTTGAACGCATCGAGGCTGCCGTCGCTGCGGCACGCAGCTTGCCATTTCCCTTCATGCTGACGGCCCGTGCGGAAAACCTCCTACATGGTCGCCTGGATTTTCCCGACACTATTCGCCGTTTGCAGGCCTACGCCGAAGCGGGTGCCGACGTGCTGTATGCCCCGGGCCTGCGCAGTGCTGAGGAAGTATTGGCGGTGGTGCGGGCGGTGGCGCCAAAACCGGTGAATGTGTTGATGTCAGGTGGTCTCAAGCTCTCGGTGGCGCAACTGAGCGAGATGGGCGTCAAGCGCATCAGCGTCGGCTCGGCCATGGCCCTGGCGGCCTATGGGGAGTTCTTCAGGGCCGCGCGGGAGGTTCAGGAGCTGGGAACCTTCACCTTTACCGAGCGCTCGATGCCGTTCAGCCAGGCAAATCAGTTGTGCAAGGGTTGAGACGTGGCTTTTTTCAAAGTGTTGGGTGTGTTGCTGCTACTCGCGGGTGGCCTACTCGTAGGTATCTGGCGCGGCTGGGTGCCGCTGCCCGCCGAGTGGAACCCCTGGGCGCCCTTGGATGTGCAAGCTGCGCCTAACCTGCTGACCCGCTTCAAACTGGGGCGCTTGCAGGACGATCCCACCCTGTGCGACCAGGTGCTGAAAACCTCCGGGTTGCGGGTCAGCCATCAAGCGGACAGCCCGACGGATGCGGCTTGCCCATTGCGCAACACGTTGCGGGTTCAGGGCGCGGAGGTGGGGTTGAGCAGCAGTTTTCTCGCCAGTTGCCCCTTGGCGGTGGCGTTTGCCCTGTTCGAGCGCCACAGCTTGCAGCCGGCTGCCCAGGCGGTGTTTGGCCAGGCGGTGACGCGGGTCGATCACCTCGGCAGTTTTGCCTGCCGCAACATGTATGGGCGGGCTGAAGGGCGACTCAGCCAGCATGCCTCGGCCAATGCCCTGGACATTGCCGGGTTTCGCCTGGCGGATGGGCGCAGCATCAATGTGTTGAAGGATTGGCCAGGAGAGGGTGCCAGCGCACGCTTTCTGCGGCAGGTGCGCGACAGTGCGTGCAATGATTTCAACGTGGTCTTGAGCCCGGATTACAACGCCGCCCATCGCAACCATTTCCATTTGGATATGGGGCGTTGGTGGGTGTGCCGCTAAGGGTCAGGCCGCCAGGCGCAGGTTGTTGAGGATCAATGGGCGGGCCCAGCCGCAATCGAAGTCCAGGGCCTTTTGCTGTTGCACCAGTTCCTCGTCGGGGTATGGCTCGGCCGCCGGTGGCAGCAGGTCCAGTTCGAATTCGGCAATCGGCAGGAACAGCGGCTTGGGTTGCGGCGCCGGGCCTGGCTCGGGCAATGGCTGGCCGGCGGTCAGGACGATCGGCCGTACCCAGCCACTCTCGAAGTTCTGCTGGCGTTGCTGGGCAACGATTTCATCCTCCGGGAACGGCACGGCCGCCGGTGGCAGCAGGTCCAGTTCGAACTCGGCAATCGGCAGGAACAGTGGCTCAGGCGGGGCGATCTCGGTGTCTTGGACATCGCAATGACGCTGGGTGACGATTTGCGTCAGCAGGTCGCTGCCGGCGCTGGGTTCGACCGAGGCATCCACCGGCACCGGATCGGCGGCCAGCTGCGCACCTGGCTCCTGGCCAAGCTGCTCGGCCAACGCCCGGGCGAAGAAGTCCTGCCACACATGACTGACGCCGGCCAGCGCTTGGGTATTGCGCAGGCCGAAGTGGTTGTGGGTCGGCAGGACACCGGTGAATAGGGAATGAATGTCTGACATTTCTCTCGGTCGACGCTCAGGGTCTGGCAAAATGCCTGATCCTTTTTTATCGGCCGCTGTTTGCCGATCCTTAATATTTTTGAGCGTAGTAAACGATGAGCGAACAACCCGCGGCCAGCCGCATTCGGGTCGAGGCCTTGGCCGACGGTTTTCAGGCCCGTGCCCAGCACTGGGCCGAGCAGCTCGGTTTGCCTGTGCAACTGGCGGACGCCGATTTTGCCCTGCAAGTGGGTGAGCATGGCCTGCAGCTGCAACAGCTGGGCCCGGATGCGCCTGGCCCGGTGCGAGTGGATTTTGTCGAGGGCGGTGCTGCCCATCGGCGGCTCTATGGGGGTGGCAGCGGGCAGATGATTGCCAAGGCGGTGGGGGTCTCTCAAGGCGTGCGCCCGCGAGTGCTGGATGCCACGGCCGGCCTGGGTAAGGATGCCTTCGTGCTGGCCAGCCTGGGCTGCGAGATGAGCCTGATCGAACGTCAGCCGTTGATCGGTGCCTTGCTCGAAGATGGTCTGGCGCGTGGGGCGGAGGATTTTGAAGTGGCGCCGATTGTTGCGCGGATGACCCTGCTCAAGGGCAATTCCATCGAGGTGATGCGTAATTGGGAAGGTGAGCCGCCGCAGGTGATCTACCTCGACCCAATGTTTCCCCATCGGGAGAAAACCGCCCTGGTGAAGAAGGAAATGCGCCTGTTCCGCCCGCTGGTGGGTGACGATCCGGATGCCCCGGCATTGCTCGCGGCGGCCTTGGCCCTGGCCAGCCACCGGGTGGTGGTGAAGCGCCCACGCAAGGCGCCGTGCATTGAGGGGCCCAAGCCGAGCCATGCGCTGGATGGCAAATCCAGCCGGTACGATATTTATCCCAAGAAAGCGCTCAAGGCCGGTACGCCCGCATAAACAATCCCACCACTTCCTGCACATGCTCCTCGGCGGCCGCTTCGCTCAAGCGTTCGCCGCAGCCATACAGCAAGCAGAAGTTTGCCGTGCCCTTGAGCAGGCAAAAGAAGTGCTCGGCTGCGGTAAATGGCTTGTCGATGCGCAATGCGCCACTTTGATTGATCTTGCCCAGCAGGCGCTCCATGCCCTGCAACATCCGCATGGGGCCGGCTTCGAAGAAGATCTGCGACAGCTTCGGATCCTGATTGCCTGAGGTCATCATCAGGCGATGCAGGTTCACCGATTCCTCGCTGTTGATCAGCAGGTGAAAGCCTCGGGCGATGTTCAGCAGCACCTTCTCCACTGGCACGTCGTCCGGCAACTCGAAATACATCACCGGCAGTTGTGCTTCGCACTTGGCTTCGACGGCGGCGGTGAACAGCGTTTCCTTGTCGGTGAAGTGGCTGTAGACCGTCAGTTTCGACACGCCAGCCTCAACGGCCACGGCATCCATGCTGGTACTCGCGTAACCATTGCTCAAAAACAGGATTTTCGCCGCGTCGAGGATTGCCTGGCGTTTTGCCATGTCCTTGGGACGCCCGGGGCTATTGGTGTTTACAGGATTGTCGGACATTTTCACTTTAATACTGGACTGGTGAGTTTGGTATTAATAACATACTGGCCAGTATAATTACTCCAAGCACCATTTGCGAAAGGTCCTTCAGCATGCGCAGCATTTTCCTGCACCTCGCGTTGCCTGCCAGCCTTGCTCTTTTATTGGCTGCCTGCGGCCATGAAGAAGCGGCCCAAACCACCGTCCGCCCGGCCATGGTGGTGCAGCCACAGCCCTCGGCGCTGGCAATGGACAGTTATCCAGGCGAGGTTCGCGCCCGTTATGAGCCGGACCTGGCCTTTCGCATTGGTGGCAAAGTCAGTCGCCGGCTGGTGGAGGAGGGCGAGCGCGTCAAGGCCAACCAGCCGCTGGCAGAACTCGATCCCCAGGATGTACGCCTGCAACTGCAGGCCACCCGTGCCCAGGTCACGGCAGCCGAGGCCAACCTGAGCCTGGTGCGGGCCGAGCGTGATCGCTACAAGACCCTGATGGACCGTCAGATGGTCAGCCGTTCCCAGTACGACAATTCCGAAAACCTCTACCGTTCTGGTGTCGCACGCCTGCAGCAGATCAAGGCTGAATTCGACGTGGCCAACAACCAGGCCGGCTATGCCGTGCTGCGCGCGCCCCAGGATGGCGTGGTCGCCAAGCGTGCAGTGGAAGTCGGGCAAGTGGTGTCGGCCGGGCAGACCGTGTTCACCCTGGCCACCGATGGCGAGCGTGAAGTGTTGATCAGCTTCCCGGAGCAGAGCTTCGGTCGCTTCAAGGTCGGCCAGCCGGTCTCCGTGGAGCTGTGGAGCCAGCCCGACCAACGCTTCGAGGGGCGCATTCGCGAGCTGTCGCCGGCGGCCGATCCCAAGTCGCGCACCTTCGCCGCCCGTGTCGCCTTCAACGCCGGTAAAGTCCCGGC
This sequence comes from Pseudomonas sp. WS 5411, assembly GCF_012985595.1. Lineage (NCBI taxonomy): Bacteria > Pseudomonadati > Pseudomonadota > Gammaproteobacteria > Pseudomonadales > Pseudomonadaceae > Pseudomonas > Pseudomonas sp. WS 5411. Next base: position 143,462 of record NZ_JAARMC010000011.1, on the reverse strand, counting down.
GGAGCTGGGGCAGAGCGCGCGGGTCTTTATCCAGGCCGACGGCGTGATTCCGTTATCGGTACCGCTGTCTGCCCTCAGCGCAGAGAACGGCGCGTCCTACGTCTGGTTGGTCAAGCCGGATAACACCCTCAAGCGCACGGCGGTGCGCATCGGCGCGTTCGGCGAAAAAAGCGTACCGGTGCTTGAAGGCCTGAGCCCCTCCGACTGGGTGATTGCCGCCGGTGTCCATGTGCTCCATGAGGGCCAGCAAGTACGCCCGGTGGATCGCTCCAACCGGGTGGTGAATCTGGCGGCCAACAAGGAGTAGTCCCCGATGGGTTTCAATCTTTCCGAATGGGCGTTGCGCAATCGCCAGATCGTCCTGTTCCTGATGCTGCTGCTGGCCGTCGTCGGTACGTTGTCCTACACCAAGCTGGGGCAAAGTGAAGACCCGCCGTTCACCTTCAAAGCCATGGTCATCAAGACCAACTGGCCAGGGGCCACGGCCCAGGAAGTCTCGCGCCAGGTCACCGAGCGCATTGAAAAGAAGCTAATGGAAACCGGCGAGTACGAGCGCATTGTCTCGTTCTCCCGCCCGGGCGAATCCCAGGTCACGTTTATTGCGCGGGACTCGATGCACTCGGCGCAGATTCCCGACCTGTGGTACCAGGTGCGCAAGAAGATCAGCGATATCCGCCAGACCCTGCCACCGGACATCCAGGGCCCGTTCTTCAACGACGAATTCGGCACCACCTTTGGCAATATCTACGCCCTGACCGGCGAGGGTTTTGACTACGCGGTGCTCAAGGACTACGCCGACCGCATCCAGATCCAGCTGCAACGGGTGCCGGATGTGGGCAAGGTCGATCTGCTGGGGTTGCAGGACGAGAAGATCTGGATCGAGCTGTCCAACCTCAAGCTCGCCACCCTCGGCCTGCCCCTGGCGGCGGTGCAGCAGGCGTTGCAGGAGCAGAACGCGGTGTCCACCGCCGGGTTCTTTGAGACCCCGAGCGAGCGCGTGCAACTGCGGGTGTCGGGTAACTTCAAGACGGTCGAAGAGATCCGCAATTTCCCGATCCGCGTCGGCGACCGCACCTTCCGCATCGGCGATGTGGCCGAGATTCACCGGGGCTTCAACGACCCACCGGCGCCACGTATGCGCTATATGGGTGACGACGCAATCGGCCTGGCCGTGGCCATGCGCGATGGTGGCGATATCCTGGTACTGGGCAAGGCCCTGGAGGGCGAGTTCGCACGCCTGCAGAAGAACCTTCCGGCAGGCATGGAACTGCGCAAGGTATCGGACCAGCCGGCTGCGGTGAAGACCAGCGTGGGCGAATTCGTCCAGGTCTTGGCCGAGGCCTTGGCGATTGTATTGCTGGTGAGTTTCTTCTCCCTCGGTGTGCGCACCGGCATGGTGGTGGCACTGGCGATTCCGCTGGTGTTGGCGATGACGTTTGCCTGCATGTATTACCTGGGGATCGGCCTGCACAAGATTTCCCTGGGGGCGCTGGTCCTGGCCCTGGGCCTGTTGGTGGACGACGCGATCATCGCCGTGGAAATGATGGCGATCAAAATGGAGCAGGGCTACGACCGTCTCAAGGCAGCCAGTTTCGCCTGGACCAGTACGGCGTTTCCGATGCTCACCGGTACGCTGATCACCGCAGCCGGCTTCCTGCCGATTGCCACCGCGCAATCGAGTACCGGCGAATACACCCGCTCGATCTTTCAGGTGGTGACCATCGCGCTGCTGGCCTCGTGGGTCGCCGCTGTGGTGTTTGTGCCGTATCTGGGGGAAAAGCTCCTGCCGGATCTGGCGAAAATTCATGCGGCCAAGCACGGTACTGATGGGCCGGATCCGTACGGTACGCCGTTCTACCAGCGCGTACGCCGCTGGGTGGAGTGGTGCGTGCGTCGCCGCAAAACCGTGATTGTGCTGACGGTGCTGCTGTTTATCGGCTCGGTGGCGCTGTTCCGTTTTGTCCCGCAACAATTCTTCCCGGCGTCCGGACGCCTGGAACTGATGGTCGACCTGAAACTGGCGGAAGGCGCCTCCCTGAGCAGCACCGCCGAGCAGGTCAAGCGTCTCGAAGGCTTGCTCAAGGCGCATGAGGGGATCGAAAACTACGTGGCCTATGTCGGCACCGGCTCACCGCGCTTCTACCTGCCCCTGGACCAGCAACTGCCGGCGGCCAGCTTTGCCCAGTTTGTGGTGTTGGCCAAGACCATCGAGGAGCGCGAAACCCTGCGCACCTGGTTGATCGAAACCCTCAACGAGCAATTCCCCGACCTGCGTTCGCGGGTCACCCGCCTGGAGAACGGCCCGCCGGTTGGTTACCCGGTGCAGTTCCGCGTGACCGGCGAGCACATCGAAGAAGTACGTGCCCTGGCGCGCAAGGTCGCGGCCAAAGTGCGTGAGAACAGCCACGTGGCCAACGTGCATCTGGACTGGGAAGAGCCGAGCAAGATCGTCTACCTCAATGTCGACCAGGACCGCGCCCGGGCCTTGGGCGTGAGCACCGCCAACCTGTCGAAATTCCTCCAGAGCTCCCTGACCGGCTCCAGCGTCAGCCAATACCGGGAAGACAACGAGTTGATCGAAATCCTCCTGCGCGGCACCGTGCATGAGCGCACCGAATTGTCGCTGCTGCCGAGCCTGGCGGTGCCGACCGACAACGGCACCAGCGTGGCGCTGTCGCAGATCGCCACCCTGGAATATGGCTTCGAGGAAGGCATTATCTGGCACCGCAACCGCCTGCCAACGGTGACTGTACGTGCTGATATCTACGGCAAGGAGCAACCGGCGACCCTGGTCCAGCAGATCCTGCCGACCCTGGCAGATGTACGTGCCGAATTGCCGGACGGTTACCTGCTGGACGTGGGCGGCACCGTGGAAGACTCCGCCCGAGGGCAGAACTCGGTGAAGGCCGGGGTGCCGCTGTTTATCGTGGTGGTGCTGACCTTGCTGATGCTGCAACTGCGCAGCTTCTCGCGCACTGCCATGGTGTTCCTGACCGCGCCGCTGGGGCTGATCGGGGTGACGCTGTTCCTGCTGGTGTTCCGCCAGCCGTTTGGCTTCGTGGCCATGTTGGGGACCATCGCGTTGTCGGGGATGATCATGCGTAACTCGGTGATCCTGGTGGACCAGATCGAGCAGGACATCAAGGCGGGCCTGGAGCCTTGGCAGGCGATTATCGAAGCCACCGTGCGGCGCTTCCGGCCGATTGTGCTGACGGCCCTGGCGGCGGTGTTGGCGATGATCCCGCTGTCGCGCAGTGTGTTTTTCGGGCCGATGGCGGTGGCGATCATGGGTGGGTTGATTGTGGCGACGGCGTTGACGCTGCTGTTTTTGCCGGCGCTGTATGCGGCGTGGTTCCGGGTCAAGCCGCGCTCGGCATAAGCCTGCGTGAATCGGCTACGCGGTTTAGGAACCTTTTCCTGCGTGTTTGCCACTTAGGGGTACCTGAGTTACAGGTACCTTCTTCTGGCAACGGGGTTGTTACAGAACAAGGCTTTATCAACCTGCGAGGAATTACCTATGGGTTTATTTGCAATGGGTGGTGTAGGTATAGGTCTGGGCATGATGCCGATGATGGCCTTCAAAATGGGCAAGCGCGGTAAATCCAAATGCAAGCCTCCGCCCTGCCACCACCACCACGCTCAACCGCCGCAGTTCTCCAGTACCATCAAGTACGAGGGAAAAATCAGCTACAGCTGATGGTAGTAAGGGGCAGGTCCGCTGGGCAATAACACCAACGCCCCAATTATTCGGGGCGTTGTTGTTTGTTACCGACGGTATACCTAGAGGGCACCGAACACTTTCTTCGCCAGGCTGGTCGCGGCGGCTGCCGGGTTCTGGCGAATGCTTTCTTCCTGTTGGGCAATCATCTTGAACAGGCCGTCCAGCGCTTGCTCAGTCACGTAGTTTTCGACGCTGTCGCTCTTGCCACCCAGTAAACCCAGGGGCGCCTTTTTGGCGAGCGCGTTGTATTGCTGGGCTACACCGACCTTGTCCGTGGATTGCTTGACGATCGGCAGGAACTTGGCGCGGATCTGCTCACGGCTGCTTTTGTCCAGATACTGGGTCGCCGAATCCTGGCCACCGCTGAGGATGCCCTTGGCGTCGTTCACGCTCATGTTTTTCACGGCATTCACCAGAATCGGCTGGGCCTGGGTCACGGCGGATTCGGCGGCCTTGTTCATGCTGGCTTCAAGCTGGGTGATCTGATCGCCCATGCCGAGCATTTTCAGGGCGCCGGCAGCTTTCTCCAGCTTGCCCGGCAAACCGATCTTGACCTCGGGGTTGTTGCTGAAGCCACCGGGAGCCCCCAGTTGCTTGACGGCTATCTGTGCGCCTTGGGTCAGGGCGTCCTTGAGGCCGCCGGTAGCGTCGCCCTGGGACAGGTCGCCGAGGGACAGGGCCATGGCGTTGGCACCGAGCAGCAGGCCGGCACACAAGGTGGTGAGGCGAAGAGAGTTACGGAGCATGGGCGCTTCCTTTTAATCGACTGGATCAGTGGGCAACGGCGTCAACGCGCAGGCGCAGCGGCTGGGAATCCTGGCCGTTCAACTGCACCGAATGGCGCTCGGTGGTGATAAACATTAGCTTGCCATCCAGCTCGATGCGAGCGCTGACCGAATAGCTGTGGCCAGGCTTGACCTGGGCCGGGTCGTAGCTCAGGTGGAAGGGCAGCGGCACCTGGCCGTTGACCGGGCCTTTCTGCTCGGCCAGGGTGACGGCGGGCGCATCGGCCAGGGACACATCCTGCAGGCTGACGCTCAAGGTCGCGGCAGGCGGCAGGGCGATGCGTTGCAGGTAGAACACCTCGCCATCAAGGCTGGCTTTGGGCGCAGGATTCATCGAGTGACAGGCTCCCAGCAGGGCGGTCAGGCCCAAGAGGATGATTTTTTTCATGGTACAGCTCCTTGTCAACGGCGCCAGAAACACCCTGGCGCCCTGGTAAATCTAGCGGGTTTCGTCCGCCTCGGCGTCCGGTGCGGGCGCTTCTTCATTGCGGTGCAACGCGACCTGGCGGATCGACAGGCGAATCTCCGCCGGCAACACCCGTTTGGCTGCGCCTTCGGCCAATTCGCCGAGCAGGTCGTGGTAACTCAACTTGCCGGCTTCATCGCGACGCAGCACATCTTGCTCGAGCAGCGTCTGAATAAAATGTCGGAAAAGGCTCTTATCGAAGAACTCCGGGGCATTCAGGCCATGCAGGATCGACAGGCGCTGGGCCATGACCGTGCACAAGTCTTCCAGCTCTTCGGCGCTGATGCTGTTCTGGCCGCTGTTGAGCAGCAGGGAAATGGCCATGTAGAAGCGTTGCAGGGTCTGGGCAATGCTCTTGGACAGCAGGGTCAGCAGCACAAAGTTGCGCGAGCTGGGCGCCGGGCGCAGGTAGATGTTGTTTTCAAAGCGCAGCAGACCTTGTTCTACCAAGGCTTCGAGCCACTGGTCGACCACTGCGTCAAGTTCGTCCAGGGTCCAGCGGATGAACAACTCCGATTGCAGGTACGGATAGAGCGCACGGGTGTAGCGCAGGATCTGTTCGCGGCTCATGCGCGAGCTGCTCTGGAAGAAGCTGGCCAACAGCGCCGGCAGGGCGAAGATATGCAGCACGTTGTTGCGGTAATAGGTCATCAGGACGGCGTTTTGCTCGTCCAGATAGAGGATCTTGCCCAGGGCATCACTCTGTTCCGACAGCAGGTTCATGTCCTTGACGTGCTTGATCAAGGCCTGGCCGTCACCTTCGGGCAGCGTGGTGTGAGGCGAGTAGGGCACCCGGCGCAGCAGCGCCAGGTACAGGTCCAGCACCCGGGCCATGGCCTGGTCGTCCAGGGCCAGGCGGCTGGTGGACAGTAGCGCCAACGCTACCAGGTTCACCGGGTTGATCGCGGCCGCCTCGTTGAGGTGCTGGGCCACGCGCTCGCCGAGGCGGTTGGTGGTCTCATTCAACCAGGCCGGCTTGTAGTTCGGTGCCAGATCCTGGGCGCGCCAGTCCGGTTGCTCCTGGTCGAGGAATTCCGCCAGCTTGATCGGCTCGCCGAAGTTGACCGCCACCTGGCCAAAGCGCTGCTTCAGCGCGCCAATGACCTTGAAGATATCGAAGATCGACTCTTTCTTTTTCGTCGCCCCGCGCAGTTCGCCCAGGTAGGTGCGGCCTTCCAGCACCCGTTCATAGCCGATATACACCGGCACAAACACGATGGGCATGCGCGAGGAGCGCAGGAAGCTGCGCAGGGTGATCGCCAGCATCCCGGTCTTGGGTTGCAACATGCGCCCGGTGCGCGAGCGGCCGCCTTCGACGAAGTACTCCACCGGGAAGCCCTTGGTGAACAGGGTATGCAGGTATTCGTTGAACACCGAGGTGTACAGCGGGTTGCCTTTGAAGGTACGGCGCATGAAAAACGCCCCGCCGCGGCGCAACAGGCTGCCGATCACCGGCATATTGAGATTAATCCCGGCAGCAATGTGCGGCGGGGTCAGGCCGTTCTTGAATAGGAGGTAAGACAGCAGCAGGTAGTCGATATGGCTGCGGTGGCAGGGCACGTAGATCACTTCGTAGCCCTGGGCGACCTTTTGCACACCTTCGATATTGTTGACCTTGATGCCGTCGTAGATCTTGTTCCAGAACCAGCTCAGCACCACTTCGAGGAAGCGGATGGCGGTGTAGGTGTAGTCCGAGGCAATTTCGTTGCCATAGCGCAGGGCCTGGGCCTTGGCTTTTTCCGGGGTGATCTTTTCCCGCTCGGCCTCGTCGAGGATCGCCTGGCGCACCAGTGGCATATTCACCAGGCCTTTGACCAGGTTGCGCCGGTGGGACAGGTCGGGGCCGATCACCGCAGTCTTCAGGTTGCGAAAGTGTACCCGCAGGATCCGTTGGGCCATTCGTACGGTGCGTTCGTGACCTTTATTGTGCTCGATCAATTCACGCAGGTTGATTGGCGCAGAGAATTGCACTCGGGTCTTGCGCCCCAGGATCAGGATGCTCAACAGCCGGCGCAGGCGCCCGGTGACTGCCCAACTGTCGGCGAACAGCAGTTTCCAGGGGCTCGACTCGCTGGCGGGCGACTGGCCCCAGAACACGCTGACCGGAATGATCTGGGCGTTTTCTTCGGCATGCTCGGTCAGGGTGTTGACCAGGCGGGTCAGGGTCGGCGGCGCGCCGCGCTTGTCCTGGCGGCCGAGCCAGTCCGGGTCCGGGGTCAGGTAGAAGAACGCCGCCGGTTCCATCAACGGGCCAACGGACACCGGCAGCACCGGGCGCGGCAAGCCGGCCTTGGTGCACTCGGCATCCACCACGGCCAGTTCGGTCAGGGAGGGCGATTGCAGGACGTAGAACACCGGCCGGCTGCGGTCCAGGTTAAGGGTGAGGGACGACTGGTTGATCGTCTCCGAGCGAACCCAGAGGTACAACAGTCGGCGCAAGGTGCCAAATACCAGACGGCGGAACGGGGAGCGGGTCATAGGCGTGCTGCTTTGAGTGGAAAAAACCGAGCAGGCGCTCGGGCGGGTAGTGTGCCGTATTCGCCGAAAATCGGCAAAAAAGCAGCGATGTAAAGTTGAGTTGATCGTTTTTGAGCCTGTCTTATACTCGGCAGTTCAATGCGACTGACTCAACAATAAAAACCAGTGGGAGCAAACAGATGACAACGCGCGAAACCGGCAATGTGAAGTGGTTCAACGACGCCAAGGGCTATGGTTTTATCCAGCGGGAGGATGGCAAGGATGTGTTTGTGCACTACCGCGCTATCCGCGGTGAAGGACACCGCTCCCTGGCCGAGGGCCAGCAGGTGGAATACGCCGTGGTGACCGGCGACAAGGGCTTGCAGGCTGAGGATGTAGTCGGTCTTTAAAGCAGGTTTCTGCAACGCCGCTGAACCCATGTGGGAGCGGGCTTGCTCGCGAAAGCGCTGAATCAGTCACTGTAGAGGTTGACTGATTGACTGCTTTCGCGAGCAAGCCCGCTCCCACATCTGATTGGGTTCACAGTTCAGAATCAGGTGGTTTTCCAGGTGATCTGCTCTTCACCGTCGGTGCTGATCCGAATCCAGGTGTCGGCGCTTTCTTCACCTTCTTCCTCGACCCACGTCCCCGGCGCGCAGCGCACTTCAACGTTCAGCGCGGCAAAGGCCGCACGGGCGCAGGCGATGTCGTCTTCCCACGGGGTCTGGTCGCTTTCCAGGTACAGGCTGTTCCATTTGCCCACGGCCTTGGGCAGCCAGGTCACTGGCACATTGCCGGCCTTGCACTTGTAGGTCTGGCCCTTCTGTACCCAGTCGGTGCACGGCCCCAGGGCAGCGCCGAGCCAGGCGGCGATAGCCTTGTAGTCGACGTCGGCGTCCTTGAGGTAAATCTCGATATCGGGTTGGCGCATGGATGTTCCTCGTTGCGGGATTCGAAAATCCATTCGCGGATTCAGGGTGGGCGCAAAGGCCCGGAATAGTCGGTTATTGAAGCACGAAATAGTCGTAGCGCATCGACACGGTGACCAGCAGCGGTTCAGCCTGCTCGATCACCTGGGCGCGGCGCTCGGCGCTGGCACGCCAGCCATGGGGGGTCATCGCCAGCAGATTGGCGCGGTCCTCGGGGGCGGCCAGGCTGAGCTTGAACTCCAGCACTTCGCTGTGTTGCAGACTCATGCCTTCTGGCACCAGGGCCAGGTGCTTGTCGTCGGTGTACTCGCGCACTTCGTCGTACAGGCGTTCGCGCAGTTCCATCAGGTGGCCGCTGGTCGGCCCGACCTTCATCAGGCCGCCGCCGGGGCTGAGCAGGCGCTTGGCTTCCTGCCAGTCCAGGGGGCTGAACACGCTGGCGAGGAACTGGCAACTGCCGTCGGCCAGCGGCACGCGGGCCATACTGGCGATCAGCCAAGTCAGCGTCGGGTTGCGTTTGCACGCGCGCTTGACTGCTTCCTTGGAAATATCCAGGGCATAACCATCGGCGCGCAGCAGGGCATCGGCGATTTGCGCGGTGTAGTAGCCTTCGCCGCAACCGATATCCAGCCAGCGCTGGGGTTTGCGTTCGGCTGCCAGGGCGGCCAGGCGCCTGGCCACTGGCGCGTAGTGCCCGGCATTGAGGAAGTCGCGGCGCGCTTGCACCATGGCCAGGTTATCGCCTGGGTCACGGCTGTTCTTGTGCTGCACCGGCAACAGGTTCAGGTAACCCTGGCGGGCCCGGTCGAACCGGTGCCCGGCCGGGCATACCACGCCACTATCCACCTCATTGAGGGGCGCACTGCAAATGGGGCAAGCAAGCATCAGGCGAGCAACTTGATCAGGGTCTGGTAGTAGATTTCGGTCAGCACATCGAGGTCGCTGGCCAGAATGCGCTCATTGACCTGATGGATCGTCGCGTTGACCGGGCCCAGTTCCACCACTTGAGTGCCGAGGGTCGCGATAAAGCGCCCGTCGGAGGTGCCGCCACTGGTGGACGCCTGGGTCTCGCGGCCGGTAATGGCCTTGATGCTGGCGGACACCGCATCGAGCAGCGCGCCCGGCTCGGTCAGGAACGGCAGGCCCGACAGCGCCCACTCCACATGCCAGTCCAGGCCGTGCTTGTCGAGAATCGCCGCGACCCGCTGTTGCAGGCCTTCGACGGTGGACTCGGTGGAGAAACGGAAGTTGAACACCGCCGTCAGGTCACCCGGGATCACGTTGGTGGCGCCGGTGCCGGAATTGAGGTTGGAAATCTGGAAGCTGGTCGGCGGGAAGAAGGTATTGCCGTTGTCCCAATGCTCGGCGGCCAGTTCGGCCAGGGCCGGGGCGGCCAGGTGGATCGGGTTCTTTGCCAGGTGCGGGTAAGCCACGTGGCCTTGCACACCGCGCACGGTCAGGGTCGCACCGAGGGAGCCGCGACGGCCGTTCTTGACCACATCGCCCACCAGGGTGGTGCTCGACGGTTCACCGACGATGCACCAGTCCAGGCGCTCCTTGCGTGCTGCCAGGCGCTCGATCACTGCCTTGGTGCCGTGGTGCGCCGGGCCTTCTTCGTCGCTGGTGATCAGGAACGCCACCGAACCCTTGTGGTCCGGGTAGTCCCTCACAAAGCGCTCGGAGGCTACCAGCATCGCGGCCAGGCTGCCCTTCATGTCGGCCGCGCCACGCCCGCACAACATGCCGTGTTCGTCGATCAGTGCGTCGAACGGGTCATTCTGCCAGGCCTGCACCGGGCCGGTCGGGACCACGTCGGTGTGGCCGGCGAAGCACAGCACCGGGCCTTCATGCTTGCCGTGGGTGGCCCAGAAGTTGTCCACATCCTCGATGCGCATCGGCTCAAGCGCAAAGCCGGCGTCGCCCAGGCGCTGCATCATCAGCTTCTGGCAATCGGCGTCGATCGGTGTCACCGACGGGCGGCGGATCAAGTCGATAGCGAGTTGGAGGGTCGGCGAAAGGTCGGCGTGGGCCGTCATGGGAAAACTCCGAAGGTGTGTCAGGGCGCAAGACGAGAGTGAAATATATCCAATGTGGGAGCGGGCTTGCCCGCGGTGCAGGCGCCGCGGTGTAGCACTTGCACCGCAGCGATGCCATCGCGGGCAAGCCCGCTCCCACAAGGGGGGGCAGTGGCTGCCTGAACCCATAAAGGGCCGTTATCTTATAGCAAAACGGCGACCAGAGGCCGCCGTTTAGTGCATTGCGCAAGTTTTTACGCGGCCGTCGCGGGCTCCGCCACCGCTGCCGGTTTCGGCAGTGACGAGAGGAATGCCATGATCAGCGCCGCCACATACGGCAGTGATTGCACCAGCAGCATCACCACCCAGAAGCGCATGTCATTGCTTGGCAGGCCCTGCACCAGGTAGATCCCCAGCGCCGCGCCCCACAGCAGCAACATAATGAACATCTCTTCGCGGGCTTCGGAAATCGCTACCCAGAAGCCGTGGTTATCCGCGTTTTTCGGTGTACGAAAGAACGGAATACTGGTGGTGAAGAAGCCATACAGCACTGCCTTGGCGATGGTATGGGACAACGCCAACCCGGCCAGGGCTGCGCAGAACGCATCCTTGAGGTTCACACCAACGGCGCGGCGGTAGAGGAAGATGATCTTGCCGACCTTGAACACAAACAGCGCCAACGGCGGGATTGCGAAGATCAGCAACGGCGGGTCGACCCGGGTCGGCACAATGATCATCGCCGCCGACCACAACAGGGCACCGACGGTGAAGAAGATGTTCATGCCGTCCGCTACCCACGGCAACCAGCCCGCGAGGAAGTGGTAGCGCTGGCCACGGGTCAGCTCAGTGTCCTTGCCGCGCAGCAGGCTGGCGGTGTGGCGCTTGATGATCTGGATCGCACCATAGGCCCAGCGGAACCGCTGTTTCTTGAAGTCGATAAAGGTATCGGGCATCAGGCCCTTGCCGTAGCTGGTGTGGTAGTACGCAGCCGACAGACCTTTCTCGAATACCCGTAGGCCCAGTTCGGCGTCTTCACAGATACACCAGTCGGCCCAGCCCAGTTCTTCGAGCACCGAGCGGCGGGTCATGGTCATGGTGCCGTGCTGGATGATCGCGTCGCGGTCGTTGCGGGTGACCATGCCGATATGGAAGAAGCCTTTATATTCGGCGTAGCAGAGCTTCTTGAAGGTGCTTTCGTTCTGGTCGCGGTAATCCTGGGGCGATTGCACCACGGCGATTTTCGGGTCGGCGAAGTGCGGCACCATGTGCTTGAGCCAGTTGGGCGATACACAGTAGTCCGAGTCGATCACCGCGATCACTTCGGCATCCTTGGCGGTGTGCGGGATCAGGTAGTTCAGCGCGCCACCCTTGAAGCCGGCCAGGGGCGCGACGTGGAAGAACTTGAAGCGCGGGCCCAGGGTCAGGCAGTAGTCGCGTACCGGTTCCCACACCGCCGGGTCCTTGGTGTTGTTGTCGATGATCAGGACTTCGTAGTCCGGGTAATCGAGGGCGGCCAGGGCGTCGAGGGTCTGTTTGACCATTTCCGGCGGCTCGTTGTAGCACGGCACATGGATGGAGACTTTCGGGCGGTAGTCCGAATCCCCTTCAACCGGCAGGAATTCACGCCGGCGTTTGTGGGTCCAGACCGCTTCCGCCAGTTCATGGGCCTCGGTCAGCAACACGATAAACACGCCCATGGCACCCAGCGCGAGCAAGAAGCCCACAGTCAGACTGAACCAGGTGCTGTATTGCTGGCTGTAGTCGTAGCCGATCCAGACCAGCACCGAGCCGCACAGGAACGCGATAAAGGTCAGGAAGGTGCGACCACGCTGGCGCAGGGACGAGCCGTCGATCATCAGCAAGGTCAGCGACAGCAGTGCCAACACCACCGAGCCGATGGCCAGCACCCGCCATTGCGGAATCGCCACGACCGGCCCTTCAAAGTTGAATTTCTGCTGGCGCGCGGCGTTGAACACGCCCCAATAGGCGCCTACCGAGCCTTCGTCACTGGCTTTCCAGGGTTGGTCGAAGGCTTCGATCACGAAGTAGTTGTAGCCCTGGCGGTTCAGCTTGTTGACCAGAGTGCGCAGGTAAATGGCCTGGTCAGCCGGGGAGGCGTCCGCGCCACCGCGCATGCGGCCATTGCTCGGCCAGCCGACTTCCGACAGCAGCAATGGCTTTTTCGGGAAGGTCTTCTTCAGATCCTTGGCCCGGTCGAGGACGAATTGCCCGGCCTGGGCCATCGGCACATGTTCCCAGTACGGCAGAACGTGCGCGGCGATCAGGTCGACATGCTTGCCCAGTTGCGGGTTGTGTTCCCAGATATGCCACTGCTCGGAGGTAGTCACTGGCACTTTGACGGCGGCGCGCACCCGGTCCAGCAGGACAATCAGCTCTTCGGGGGTAATCTCCTTGCGGAAGATGGCCTCGTTGCCGACCACCACACGTACCACGCTGCGCGAGCTGTTGGCGATCTCGATGGCCCGCTGGATTTCGCGCTCGTTGCGCTCAAGGTCCGGGCTGATCCAGATCCCCAGGGTCACACGCAGGCCGAACTCTTCCGCCAGCTTGGGGATATTCCCCAGAGGGCCGTCGACCGAATAGGTCCGAATGTTGTCCGTCAGCTTGCTCATGATCGCAAGGTCCTGACGCATTTGTTCGTCGGTCGGGTACTGGTCTTTTTGCGGGTACTGGCCCTGCTGGAACGGCGAGTAAGAAAACCCGGAAATCTGCTGAGGCCAGTTGGGGGTAGTGACCGGGCGGTTGATCAGCGCCCAGAAACCGGTGAACAGCGCGGCAATTGCCAGCACCACCACCAGGTTGAGTCCAAATTTACGCGATGACATAGCTGTTTCGGGTTCCAAAGGGTGTGGAACGAATAGACGTGTTGGTGTACGCCGAACGGCGCGCATCCTACCATCGGCCCTGCACTCTGCGTACAGCAAGCCAGGAAAAACCGGGCATTGGGCAGCGAAAGCGTCGGTAAGTTCTTTACTTATAGCTTGTAGCTTAGAACTTATCGCTGCGTAGCCCTATAATGCGCGCCGGTTTTTGGGGTAATGGTCATGAGTACAGAAGATCCACGGTTTGCCGGCGTCGCCCGCTTGTATGGCATTGAAGGCCTGGAACGCTTGAAAGCGGCCCATGTGGCCATCGTCGGCGTGGGCGGTGTCGGCTCGTGGGCCGCTGAAGCCATGGCCCGTTGTGGGGTGGGCGAGATTTCGCTGTTTGACCTGGACGACGTGTGCGTCAGCAACAGCAACCGTCAGTTGCACGCCCTGGACAGCACGGTGGGCAAGCCCAAGGTCGAAGTGATGGCCGAACGCCTGCGTGCGATCAACCCCGATTGCACGGTGCACGCGGTGGCGGACTTCGTAACCCGCGACACCATGGCCGAGTACATCACGCCGACCATCGACTGCGTGATTGACTGCATCGACGCGGTCAACGCCAAGGCGGCGCTGATTGCCTGGTGCAAGCGCCGCAAGATCCAGATCATCACCACCGGCGGCGCCGGCGGGCAAATTGACCCGACGCTGATCCAGGTGTGCGACCTGAACCGCACCTTCAACGACCCGCTGGCCTCGAAAGTGCGCTCCACCTTGCGCCGCGACTACGGGTTCTCGCGCACCGTGACCCGGCACTACAGCGTGCCTTGCGTGTTCTCCACCGAACAACTGCGCTATCCCAAGCCCGATGGCAGCATCTGTTTGCAAAAGAGTTTTGTCGGTGATGGCGTCAAGCTGGACTGCGCCGGCGGGTTTGGCGCGGTGATGATGGTGACGGCAACTTTTGGCATGGTCGCGGCGACCAAGGCGGTGGACAAGATTGTGGCTGGGGTGCGCAGGCCGTCCGAGCGGGTCAAGCCCGCCTGAATCTCACGGCTGGACATCCATCACAGTGTGGGAGCAGGCAAGCCAGCTCCCACATTCAGTTTTGTGTTTGGCTCAATTGGCGCATGCGCTGCAGGACCGCATTCAGGCCATTACTGCGCGACGGCGACAATTGACGGGAAAGCCCCAACTGGTTGAACCAGTCGGGCAGGTCGACTGCCTGTAACGCCTCCGCCGACAGACCATTGACCCGCGCCAGCAGCAATGCCACCAACCCGCGAATCAAGCGTGCATCACTGCTGGCGGCAAACTGCCAATGGTCGTCGCGCAAGCATCCCACCAGCCACACCAGGCTTTCACAGCCCTGCACCAGGTTGGCGTCGACCTTGTCTTCAGCCGCCAACGCCGGCAGCCGCTCGCCCCATTGCATCAACAAGCGCGCGCGTTGCTCCCAGCTGCCGACGGCCTGAAAGGCCTGCAACGCGACACGTGCATCTGCGGGCAGGCTCATCGCAGCATGTCCAGGGCCTGATCCAGCGCTTCAAAGAAACGCTCCAGATCATCGGAGTCGTTGTACAACGCCAGGGAAACCCGGATCGCCCCCGACAGATGCAGGCTCTTGAGCAAAGGCATCGCACAGTGATGACCGGCGCGTACCGCGATGCCCTGCTCGGTCAGCAGGTGGGCGAGGTCGGCGTTATGCACGCCCTCTACCACAAAGCTGGCCAGGGCGACTTGCGGCGAGCCCAGCAGATGGACGCCCTTGCGTGCCTGTAGGCCGCGCAAGAGGTAGTCGTGCAGTGCCGCTTCGTGGGCGATCACCGCCTGTTGATCCAGGGAATTGAGGTAATCCAGGGTCGCCCCCAGGCCAATCACCCCGGCAATCGGTGGCGTACCCGCCTCGAAGCCCAGGGGCGCCGGACGGAAGCTGGCGCTGTGGTAGTCCGCCTGCTGCACCATCTCGCCGCCAAACTGCCAGTGGCGCAGCCGATGCAGGGCTTCTGTGCGGCCGTAAAGCACGCCGACGCCGTCCGGACCATAAAGTTTGTGGCTGGAAAATACATAGAAGTCGCAGCCCAGGGCCTGCACGTCATGGCGACCGTGGACGATGCCCTGGGCGCCATCCACCACGGTCAAGGCGTCGTGGGCCTTGGCCAGTGCCAGCAACTGCGGCAACGGCTGCCAGACGCCCAGCACGTTGGACAACTGGCTCACCGCCAGCAGGCGGGTGCGTGGGCCGATCATCGTGGCGGCGGCTTGCAGGTCGATCAAACCCTCATCGTCGAGGGGCAGCACCACCAGCGTGAGCTCGCGGCGTTTGGCCAGTTGCTGCCAGGGCAGCAGGTTGGCGTGATGTTCCAGGGCGCTGATGACAAGCTCATCGCCCGGGTTGAAAAGGTGCTCCAGGCCATAGGCCAGGAGGTTCAGCGCAGACGTCGCGCCGTGGGTAAAGATAATCTGCCCGCTGTCACCGACGTTGAGCCATTGCGCCACTTTGCTGCGACTGTCCTCGAACGCCTGGGTCGCATGGGCGCCTGGCAAATGCTGGGCACGGTGCACATTGGCCGCGCCATTGGCGTAGTAATGGCCAAGGGCGTCCAGCAGGGCTTGAGGTTTTTGCGTGGTAGCGGCGTTGTCCAGATAGGTCTGGTCTTGCCGTTGCAAGGTGGCGATGGCCGGGAAATCGGCGCGCCAGGGCGAGGGCACAAGCATGGGTTCAAGACTCATATGAACCGGCCGTGCTGCAAGGCACGGCCGGTTCCGGTGGCATCGAGTCGCTGCTTAGTTGTGAGCGTGCAGCGCTGCGTTCAGTTCGATGGCCGACTTGTGGGTTTTGCACTCCACGGCACCGGTCTCGGAGTTACGGCGGAACAGCAGGTCCGGCTGGCCAGCCAGTTCACGGGCCTTGACCACCTTGACCAGTTGGTTCTGCTCATCGAGCAGCGCCACTTTAGTGCCGGCAGTCACGTACAGGCCCGATTCCACGGTGTTGCGGTCGCCCAATGGGATACCGATACCGGCGTTGGCGCCGATCAGGCAGCCTTCGCCCACCTTGATCACGATGTTGCCGCCGCCCGACAGGGTGCCCATGGTGGAGCAACCGCCGCCCAGGTCCGAACCTTTGCCGACGAAGACGCCAGCCGATACACGGCCTTCAATCATGCCCGGGCCTTCGGTGCCCGCATTGAAGTTGATGAAGCCTTCGTGCATCACGGTGGTGCCTTCGCCCACATAGGCACCCAGGCGCAGACGTGCGGCATCGGCGATACGCACGCCGGCCGGGACCACGTAGTCGGTCATTTTCGGGAACTTGTCCACCGAGAACACTTCCAGCAGCTCGCCACGCAGGCGCGCTTCCAGTTGGCGCTCGGCCAGTTCGCCGATGTCGATCGCACCCTGGCTGGTCCAGGCCACGTTCGGCAGTTGCGGGAACACACCCGCCAGGCTCAGGCCATGGGGCTTGACCAGGCGGTGGGAGAGCAGATGCAGCTTGAGGTAGGCCTCTGGGGTGGAGGTCAGTGCGGCATCTTCGGCCAGCAACGTGGCGACCAGCGGCTTGTGGCTTTCGGCCAGGCGGGTCAGCAGGGCGGCCTGGGTGGCATCTACATTTTTCAGTGCATCAGCCAGTTGCGAGGCTTGGGCAATGGTGAAGGTGATCGCCTGGTTGCCTTCGGTGTAGCCAAGGATCGGCGCGATGGCAGCGACGATTTCGGCCGAAGGGTTGAGCAATGGCTGCGCGTAAAACACTTCCAGCCAAGCACCTTGGCGGTTCTGGGTGCCGACGCCGAAGCCCAGGCTGAACAGGGAATTGGACATGCTGTTACCTCTACAAAAATGAAGTGGCTGGCCTACTTGAGGGCCGCCGAATAACTATCTGGCTTGAAGCCAATCAGGGTTCTGTCACCGAGATCGAGCACTGGGCGCTTGATCATCGAGGGTTGTGCGAGCATCAGTTCAACGGCTTTCGCCTGGTCGAGATCGGCTTTGCGTTCGTCTTCGAGTTTGCGAAAGGTCGTGCCTGCACGGTTCAAAACCACCTGCCAACCGTGCTCATTGCACCATTGGGTCAAGTGTTCGCGGTCGATACCGGCCGTCTTGTAGTCATGAAACTCATAGCTGATGGCATTTTCATCGAGCCAGGTACGGGCCTTTTTCATGGTGTCGCAGGCTTTGATGCCAAAAAGGTGCAATGTTTTGCTTGAATCGGTCAAGGAACTGCCCCCTTTGGGCTGCTGGAAACAAACGATCACGGATTATGCCACGACAAAACAGTTTGGGTGCCGCTCGTCACTCCTTACGGTACGAGGTGCGACTTATGTGCAAAAGCCCGGCAACAGCATAGGCAGCTAATATGGCACTTCAAAGGCGCGTTGTTGCCTCAAGTGTGTCATTGCAAGTCGATTGTCCGGGAACCCCGCTTTATGCAAACCGCCTACACCGTTCTTATCCTGCTGATGCTGGTCAGCGTTTCGCGTCTGGTCGGGCGTGTGATCCCTTTGCCGTTGCCGTTGGTGCAGATTGGCGCTGGTGCCTTGCTGGCGTGGCCGACCCTGGGGCTGCATGTGGCGTTGGACCCTGAATTGTTTCTGTTTCTGTTCCTGCCGCCGTTGCTGTTCTCCGATGGCTGGCGCATGCCCAAGCGTGAGCTGTGGCGCCTGCGTGGGCCGATCCTGACGTTGGCCGTGGGGCTGGTGCTGTTTACCGTGGTGGGCGCCGGGTACTTTATCCACTGGTTGTTGCCGAGCATTCCCTTGCCGGTGGCTTTCGCCCTGGCGGCAGTGTTGTCGCCGACGGATGCGGTGGCGGTGTCGGCGATTTCCCAGAACCGCTTGCCCACGCCTTTGATGCACATGCTTCAGGGCGAGGCCTTGATGAATGATGCGTCGGGCCTGGTGACCTTCAAGTTCGCCCTGGTGGCCGCGTTGACCGGGGTATTTTCCCTGGCCGATGCCAGCCTGACATTTGTGCTGGTGGCGGTCGGTGGCCTGGCCATTGGCGTAGCCTTGAGCTGGCTGGTGGGGCGCCTGCGGGCCTGGATGATTGCCCGGGGCTGGGATGATCCGGCGACCCATGTGGTGTTTATGTTGCTGCTGCCGTTTGCGGCGTATGTGTTGGCTGAACGCCTGGGCGCCTCGGGGATTCTCTCGGCCGTGGCGGCGGGCATGATGCAGAGCTGGCTGGACCTGCTGCCACGCCAGACCAGTACACGCTTGCTCAATCGCAGTGTCTGGTCGTTGCTGGAGTTTGCCTTCAACGGTTTGATCTTCCTGCTGCTGGGCCTGCAGTTGCCGGACATCATCAAGGCGGTGACCAGCCACGAAGCCACGCTGTGGCCGACCTTGTTCTATCGCTGCCTGGACGTGATCGCGATCTTCCTGGTGTTGTTGGTGTTGCGGTTTATCTGGGTACAGAGCATTTGGCGTCTGTCCGGTCTGCTGCGTCGCCTGCGCGGTAAAAGTGAGCTGACACTGGTGCCCACCGCGCGGTCCTGCTGGTTGTTGACGGTTGGCGGGGTGCGCGGGGCGGTGACCCTGGCCGGTGTGATGTCGGTACCGTTGCTGATGGCGCCTGGCCAGGCGTTTCCCGAGCGCGACCTGCTGATCTTCATTGCCGCCGGGGTAATCCTGTTGTCATTGGTCGCCGCCTGTATCGCCTTGCCCTTGTTGTTGCGGGGGATCGAGAAGAGCCCGGATGACAAGCGGCGCGGCGAGGTGCGTGATGCCTGGAAGAAAACCGCCGAAGCCGCGATTCATGCCCTGGAAGCAGAGGAGGCCGCCGACGCGGCGCCCCTGGATGCGGCCCAGGCTGCACTGGCGGCAGAGCTCAAGGCACGGATCATGTCGGAATATCGCCATCAACTGGAGGTGTTCAATGACTCGGCCGAAGCCCAGGCGCTGGCGCTGCAGATGGATCATCTGGAGCGCAAGTTACGGCTCAAGGCCCTGCGCGCGCAGCGATTGGAGCTGTATAGCCTGAGCCGTCACCACCAGATTGGCGATGACGTGCTGCGCGAAGTGCTGGCTGACCTGGATATGAGTGAGGCCAACCTGGGGACCCAGAAATAACCGAGTGGGCTGACTTACCCCCGTTGCCCTTGCGCGATCTCAACGCGCAGGCCGCTACCGGGCGGGAGTGGCCCCTGTCATCAACGACGACGCTGGATGAAGTTGCGCATCCGTTCGGCGGCTTCAACGCATTCGGTCAATGGCGCAACCAATGCCAGGCGCACCCGTCCGGCCCCTGGATTGAAGCCATCCACTTCCCGCGACAGGTACGAGCCCGGCACCACGGTCACATGTTCTTCCGCGAACAAATCGCGGCAGAACGCGGCATCGTCGCCCTCGACGTTCGGCCATAGGTAGAAGCCCCCATCGGGGTTTTGCACGTCGAGTACCGGCTTGAGAATCGCCAGTACGGCGTCGAATTTTTCCCGATACAGGTCACGATTGGCCTGTACATGAGCCTCGTCCTGCCACGCGGCGATGCTTGCCAGCTGGGTTTGCACCGGCATCGCGCAGCCGTGGTAAGTGCGGTACAGCAGGAAGGCCTTGAGGATTTCCGCATCTCCGGCCACAAACCCCGAGCGCAGGCCCGGCAGGTTGGAGCGCTTGGACAGGCTATGGAACACCACGCAGCGCTTGAAGTCCTGGCGGCCCAGCTCGACGCAGGCGCTGAGCAGGCCTGGCGGCGGGGTTTGCTCGTCGAAGTACAGCTCGCTGTAGCACTCGTCGGCGGCGATCACGAAGTCGTACTGGTCGGCCAGGGCAATCAGTTTTTTCAGGGTGTCGACCGGGATCAGTGCGCCGGTCGGGTTGCCGGGTGAGCACAGGAACAGGATCTGGCAACGTTTCCAGATATCGGCCGAGACCGCGTCGAAATCCGGGTTGAAGCCGTTTTCATCCAGGCACGGCAGGTAGTGCGGCTTGGCCCCGGCGAGGAACGCTGCGCCTTCGTAGATCTGGTAGAACGGGTTCGGGCTGACCACCAGGGCATCGTCACCCCGGTTGACCACGGTCTGGGTGAAGGCGAACAGGGCTTCGCGGGTGCCATTGACCGGCAGGATATTGCGCGCCGGGTCCAGCCAGCCCTTGGGCACGTCGAAACGCCGTTCGCACCAGGTGCCAATGGCCTCGCGCAACGCGGGGATCCCCAGGGTAGTGGGGTATACCGCCATCTGATCCAGATTGTTGGCCAGGGCCTGGGCAACAAAATCCGGGGACTTGTGCTTGGGTTCACCAATGGACAGGGCAATCGGGCGCTTGTCCGGGTTTGGTGTGACGCTGCCCAGCAGGGCACGCAATTTCTCGAACGGGTAGGGTTGCAGTTGGTTCAGGGCGTTATTCATCGGGGCCTCTATCGTTGAGCGCGGCCCTGTGGGAGCTGGCTTGCCTGCGATGGCATCGCCTCGGTGCACCAGATACACCGCGCCGCCCGCATCGCAGGCAAGCCAGCCCCTACAAGGTCCGCGTCCACAGGGAAATTAAATTCAACTCAAATGGTTATTCTGGACAACTCCGCGCCAGGCTCCTGATTCACGCTCAATTGCGCGACGATGGCGTCCTGCAAGCGGCGGCACAGTTCAGGGTCGGACAGTGGCTGGTTGTCGGCATCGGTAATAAAAAACACGTCTTCGACCCGCTCGCCCAGGGTGGCAATCTTGGCGTTCTGCAACGACAGGTCAAACTCCAGGAAAATGCCGCCGATCCGCGCCAGCAGGCCAGGGCGATCGGGGGCGCTGAGCTCGAGTACCGTCACCGGGCGCTGGGCATCGTTGTGGATCGTCACCTCAGGCGCAAAGGCGAAGTGCTTGAGCTGGCGCGGTACCCGGCGCTGGATGATGGTCGGGTAGTCGTCCGGGTTGCGCAGGGCCTCGGTCAGGCCCTCGCGGATCTTCTTCACGCGTTCGGGGTTGTCGCCGATGGACTCGCCTTCGGTGTCGAGCACGATATAGGTGTCGAGGGTGAACTGGCTGCTGGAGGTAATGACCCGCGCGTCATGGATGTTCAGGTTCAACTGGTCCATTGCGGCCACGGTCACGGCGAAGAAGTCATGCTGGTCCGGCGCATAGATAAAGATCTGCGTGCCGCCTTCGAATTCGCGCTGGGTGGTTTCCTTGATCAGCACCAATGGGCCGCCGTCGGCCGGCTGCTGCAGGATCGCGTCGGTATGCCAGGCCACGTCGCCTGCGGTGTGGCGCAGGAAGTAATCATCCCCCAACTGCGACCAGAGTTGCTCGACATCGTCCGGGTCGTTGCCGCCGCGCACCAGGATATCCAGGGCCGCGTTCTGGGTGCGGCGGATCTGCTCTTCGCGGTCCACCGGGTTCTCCAGGCCGCGGCGCAAGGCGCGCTTGGTCTCGGTGTAGAGCTGGCGCAACAGACTGGCGCGCCACGAGTTCCACAAGGTCGGGTTGGTGGCGTTGATGTCGGAGACGGTCAGCACGTACAGGTAGTCGAGACGGGTTTCGTCGCCGACGATCTGCGCAAAGTCATGGATCACCTGCGGGTCGGACAAGTCCTTGCGCTGGGCGGTGGTGGACATCACCAGGTGGTTCTGCACCAGCCAGACGATCAGGCGGCTGTCCCACTGCGGCAACTGGTGGCGCTGGCAGAAGGCTTCGGCATCCACTGCGCCGATTTCCGAGTGGTCACCATGCCGGCCCTTGCCGATATCGTGATACAGGCCGGCCAGGTAGATCAGTTCAGGCTTGGGCAACTTGGCCATTAGCTTACTGGCCAGCGGGAATTTCTCTGACACCTGGGTGTATTGCAGCTTACGCAGGTGTTTGATCAGGTTCAGGGTATGGGCGTCGACCGTATAGATGTGGAACAGGTCGTGTTGCATCTGCCCGACAATAAAACCGAACTCCGGCAGATAGCGCCCGAGGATGCCGTAGCGGTTCATGCGCCGCAGGTTGCGGTGAATGCCGACCTTGCACTTGAACAGCTCGATAAACAGGCTGGTGTTGCGGATGTCGTGGCGGAACTCGTCGTCGATCAGGTGACGGTTTTCCCGCAGCAAGCGGATGGTATCGGCGCGCACGCCCTTGATTTCCGGTTGCTGGGCCATCAGCACGAAGATTTCCAGCATGGCAAACGGCGTGCGTTTGAACACGTTGTCGTTACGTGCCTCGATATAGCCATCGTGCAGTTGGAAGCGGGCGTTGATCGGTTGTGGCGGCGCTTCGTCTTCGGGGGCCAGGATTACTTCTTCGAAGTGCTGGATGATCAGGTCGCTGAGCTGGGCGATGCTCATGACCACCCGGTAGTACTGCTGCATGAAGCTTTCGATGCTGGTCTTCGCGTCTTCGCCCTCGAAGCCCAGCAGGGTGGCGATGGAGCGCTGGTGGTCGAACAGCAGGCGGTCTTCGGAGCGTCCGGCCAGCATGTGCAGGGCGTAGCGCACCTTCCACAAGAACTCCTGGGACGAGGCCAGCAGGGCGTTTTCGCTCTCCACCAAAAAACCTTCGCCGGCCAGGGCCCGCAGGTTCAGGGTGCCGTACTGGCGACGGGCGACCCACAAAATGGTCTGGATATCCCGCAGCCCGCCGGGCGAGCCCTTGACGTTGGGTTCCAGGTTGTATTCGGTGTCGTTGTACTTGTGATGCCGGGCTTTCTGCTCGGCGCGCTTGGCCAGGAAGAACTCCTTGCTCGGCCACATATGCGCGGTGCTGGTGACTTCCAGCATGCGCTGGCGCAGACGCTCGGGGCCGCAGATGGTGCGGCTTTCCATCAGGTTGGTGACCACGGTCAGGTCGGCGCGGGCTTCTTCGGCGCATTCAGCCACCGAACGCACGCTTTGGCCGACTTCCAGGCCGATATCCCACAACAGCGTCAGAAAACGCTCGATGGAGTCACGAAAGATCTCATGGTCGGCGCTGTCCAGCAGGATCAGCAGGTCGATATCGGAGTAGGGGTGCAGTTCGCCACGGCCGTAGCCGCCGACGGCCACCAGGGCGATATCGGCGTCCTCGCTCCAATCAAACTGCTCCCAGGCCTTTTGCAGGATGTTATCGACGAACCAGGCGCGATCCTCGATCAGCCGGCGAATCTCCCGGCCGCTGCGAAAGCGCTCGTCGAGCACCTCGCGGGCCTGGCGGATGGCCTTCTTGAAGGCTGCTATGGGGCTGGCCTTCAGCGCCAGTTCCGCCTGGAACTGGCCACGGTCGAAGAGTTCGGGATCCACCTGGGGCATTGATCGGCTTTCCTTTCTATCTAGGTGTAGGTCACAACATTGCTATCTGGAAAGCCCGCAGCAAGCATCAGGCCGAAACGCGGGGAATCGTGTCGTCGGCGCGCAGGGTGAAGATCTCATAGCCCGTCTCGGTGACCAGCAGGGTGTGTTCCCACTGCGCCGAGAGCTTGCGGTCCTTGGTGATGGCCGTCCAGCCGTCGCCCAGCACCTTGGTGTCGGCCTTGCCCTGGTTGATCATCGGTTCGATGGTAAACGTCATGCCTGCCTTGAGTTCCATGCCGGTGCCGGCACGGCCGTAGTGCAGGATCTGTGGCTCTTCGTGGAACACTTTACCGATGCCGTGGCCGCAGAATTCACGGACTACCGAGAAGCCGTTCTTTTCCGCGTGCTTCTGGATCACTTCACCGATGTCGCCCAGGCGGCAGCCCGGCTTGACCAGCTCAATGGCCTTGTACATGCATTCCTGGGTGACCTGGGACAGACGCTCGGCCCACACCGGCACGTTGCCGACATGGAACATACGGCTGGTGTCGCCGTGATAGCCGTCCTTGATCACGGTGACGTCGATGTTCAGCGTGTCACCGTCCTTGAGCGGCTTGTCGCCAGGGATGCCGTGGCAGACCACGTGGTTGATCGAGGTGCAGATCGACTTGGGGAAGCCTTTGTAGTTCAGCGGCGCGGGGATGGCTTTCTGCACGTCGACAATATAGTCATGGCAGATGCGGTCCAGGGCTTCGGTGGTGACGCCGGGCTTGACGTGTTCGGCAATCATTTCCAGTACGTCGGCCGCCAGTTTGCCGGCAACGCGCATACCAGCGATGTCTTCGGCGGTTTTCAGGGTAACGGTCATACAGGCTCTCTCTAGCGCGACGCGCTGAAATCAATACGGTTTACGGGCGTGCGACAAAAAGGTGCAGCGTTCGCACAAGCCCAAAAAACGCGATTCTAACAGACGCAAGGTGTAAACCATGAGTGTCTGGCTATCGCTTCTCTCTATAAGGTGTGGGTATTTTCACCTGATTCAATGGCTTGGGTGGCGCTGGCGGCAAGCAAGTGCGATTGCGGGTTTCGTTTTTGCCGATGCTGTGGTATAAAATGCGCCGCTTTCCGGGGATACCCCGCAAAGCTTAAATCCACACACGTGTCGACACGATGACCTGGGTGCCGGAGGCCTTGAAGCCGCTGGTTGGTCATTGGGATACGTGGAGGCCAAACCCGACTTATTAAGGAACTATCATGTCCCAAGTCAACATGCGCGATATGCTGAAGGCCGGTGTGCACTTCGGTCACCAGACCCGTTACTGGAACCCGAAAATGGGTAAATACATTTTCGGCGCGCGTAACAAGATCCACATTATCAACCTTGAAAAAACCCTGCCAATGTTCAACGAAGCTCTGACTTTCGTAGAGCGCCTGGCCCAGGGCAAAAACAAGATTCTGTTCGTCGGCACCAAGCGTTCCGCTGGCAAGATCGTTGCTGAAGAAGCAGCACGTTGCGGTTCGCCGTACGTCGATCACCGCTGGTTGGGCGGCATGCTGACCAACTTCAAAACCATCCGTGCTTCCATCAAGCGTCTGCGTGACCTTGAAGTGCAAGCCGAAGACGGTACTTTCGCCAAGCTGACCAAGAAAGAAGCGCTGATGCGCTCCCGTGACCTGGAAAAGCTCGATCGTTCCCTGGGTGGTATCAAGGACATGGGCGGTCTGCCTGACGCACTGTTCGTTATCGACGTTGATCACGAGCGCATCGCGATCACCGAAGCCAACAAGCTGGGTATCCCGGTTATCGGCGTAGTCGATACCAACAGCAGCCCGGAAGGCGTTGACTACATCATCCCAGGCAACGATGACGCAATCCGCGCTATCCAGCTGTACATGGGTTCGATGGCTGACGCTGTAATCCGTGGCCGCAACAATGTTGGCGGCGGCACCGTAGAGTTCGCTGCTGAAGAAGCACCGGTCGCTGCAGCTGAGTAATTGACGCCCTGGCGTTGACTCAGTAAGCAAAAAGGGGGCTTGGCCCCCTTTTTGCCACCTCGAAAACCATTTGTGAGCGGCACAGCTACAGCATCTGTAACGTGCAGCGGTTAACAAGGGTGGTTCGGGAAGAATTGAACGCCCGTACAAGTCGGGTGGAATGGTTGAAAACCTATCCAAGAGGAATTTGAAAATGGCAGCAATTACTGCAGCGTTGGTTAAAGAACTGCGTGAGCGTACTGGCGAAGGCATGATGGATTGCAAGAAAGCCTTGGAAAAGGCTGACGGCGACATCGAAAAAGCCATTGATGACATGCGTGCTTCGGGCGCGATCAAGGCTGCCAAGAAAGCAGGCAACGTCGCTGCTGAAGGCGCTATCGCTCTGAAGGAAGACGGTAAATCTGCCGTTCTGCTGGAAGTGAACTCGCAGACCGACTTCCTGGCTCTGCAGGACGACTTCAAGGCATTTGTTGCTGCTAGCGTTGAAAAAGCGTTCGCCGACAAACTGACTGACGCCGCTCCGCTGATCGCCGCTCAAGAAGCTGATCGTCTGGTACTGGTCGGCAAGGTTGGCGAAAACGTCAACATCCGTCGTCTGGTGCGCGTTGAAGGTGATGTTGTCGGTGGTTACCTGCACGGCAACAAGATCGGTGTTGCAGTTGTCCTCAAGGGCGGCAACGTTGAGCTGGCCAAAGACATCGCTATGCACGTAGCGGCCAGCAACCCTGAGTTCCTGCTGCCTTCGGAAGTTTCTGCCGAAGCGATCGAGCGCGAAAAAGCTGTGTTCCTGCAGCTGAACGAAGAAAAAATCAAAGGCAAGCCAGAAAACATTGTTGAGAACATGGTCAAAGGCCGTATCAGCAAGTTCCTGGCCGAAGCAAGCCTGGTTGAGCAGGCGTTCGTCAAGAACCCTGAAATCAAGGTTGGCGAGCTGGCCAAGAAAGCCGGTGCTGAAATCGTTTCCTTCACCTACTTCAAAGTAGGCGACGGCATCGAGAAGCCGGTCGACAACTTCGCTGAAGAAGTTGCTGCCCAGCTGGCTGCCGCTAAGCAATAAGACAGTTTTCAACTGTCGCCCAAGAGAGGCTGCCCGCTCACGCGCGCAGCCTCTTTTCAAATGGGATGCTCAATTTTATTTGGCTTCCCTTTGGAACTGGCTTACAAAGCCGTGTTCCGATGGCGCTGTGACAGCGTCCAGCTAGAGTGAACGCAAGCCGTAAACGGCTCGCCAAGAATTTTTTAAAAATACGCCGCAGGAGAGATTCGCAATGGCTCAGCAGGGCAGTGGTTATCAGGCTCGCTATAAACGCATTCTACTCAAGCTTAGCGGCGAGGCCCTGATGGGCTCGGAAGAGTTCGGGATCGATCCCAAGGTGCTTGACCGCATGGCGTTGGAAGTCGGCCAACTGGTCGGTATCGGCGTCCAGGTCGGCCTGGTGATCGGTGGTGGCAACCTGTTCCGTGGCGCTGCGCTCAGTGCTGCTGGCATGGATCGGGTCACTG
This sequence comes from Pseudomonas sp. WS 5411, assembly GCF_012985595.1. Lineage (NCBI taxonomy): Bacteria > Pseudomonadati > Pseudomonadota > Gammaproteobacteria > Pseudomonadales > Pseudomonadaceae > Pseudomonas > Pseudomonas sp. WS 5411. Next base: position 116,581 of record NZ_JAARMC010000011.1, on the reverse strand, counting down.
GCGACCACATGGGCATGCTGGCCACTGTGATGAACGCCCTGGCCATGCGCGACGCCCTGGAGCGTGCCAACATCTCGGCCATCGTGATGTCGGCCATTTCCATGGTGGGTGTGACCGATCATTATGATCGCCGCAAAGCCATGCGCCACCTGAATGCCAAAGAGGTGGTGATTTTTGCCGCCGGTACCGGCAACCCGTTCTTCACCACCGACTCGGCTGCCTGCCTGCGTGCCATCGAAATTGATGCCGACGTAGTGCTCAAGGCCACCAAGGTCGATGGTGTCTACACTGCCGATCCATTCAAAGACCCGCATGCCGAGAAGTTCGATCATCTGACTTATGATGAAGTGCTGGATCGCAAGCTGGGTGTGATGGACCTGACGGCAATCTGCCTGTGCCGCGACCATAAGATGCCGCTGCGCGTATTTAACATGAACAAGCCCGGCGCCCTGCTGAATATCGTACACGGCGGCGCAGAAGGGACTCTGATCGAGGAAGGCCAACAATGATCAATGAAATCAAGAAAGACGCCCAAGCGCGTATGCAAAAATCCCTGGAGTCTCTGAACCACGCGTTTGGCCAGATTCGTACCGGCAAGGCCCACCCAAGCATCCTGGGCAGCGTGATGGTGCCTTACTACGGCTCCGACACCCCGCTGAGCGGCGTGGCCAACGTGACCGTAAAAGACTCGCGCACCCTGCAGGTCGTGGCCTTCGAGCGCAACATGCTCGCTGCCGTCGACAAGGCTATCCAGAGCGCTGGCCTGAACCTCAACCCGACCAACCTGGGTGAGTTGCTGCTGATCTCCATGCCGGCCCTGACCGAAGAAACCCGCAAGGGCTTCACCAAGCAGGCGCGCAGCGCAGCTGAAGATGCTCGTGTTGCCGTGCGCAACATCCGTCGCGATGCCTTGGGTGACCTGAAGAAGCTGGTCAAGGACAAAGAAATCAGCGAAGACGAAGAGCGTCGTGCAATCGCCGATATCGATAAGTTGACCAAGGAATCCGAGGCCCTGATCACCAAGGCCACGGAAGAGAAAGAAAAGGACCTGATGGCCGTATAAGGGGTCAGGACGCCTTCATGGAAAAGACCAAGCAGACTGTGCCCTCTGTGGTGCCGCGCCATGTCGCGATCATCATGGATGGGAATAATCGCTGGGCGAAAAAACGCTTTATGCCGGGTGTCGCCGGGCATAAAGCGGGTGTCGATGCGGTACGGGCCGTGATCGAGGTGTGTGCCGAGGCCAAGGTCGAGGTGTTGACCTTGTTTGCCTTCTCCAGTGAAAACTGGCAGCGCCCGGCCGAAGAGGTCAGCGCCTTGATGGACCTGTTCTTCAAGGCCTTGCGTCGTGAGGCCAAGCGCCTGAACGACAACAACATCAGCCTGCGTATCATCGGCGATCGCTCGCGGTTCCATCCGGAACTGCAGACGGCCATGCGTGAGGCAGAGGCTATCACTGCTGGCAGCAACCGCTTCGTCCTGCAAATCGCCGCCAACTATGGTGGGCAGTGGGACATTGCTCAGGCCGCCCAGCGCCTGGCGCGTGAAGTGCAGGCCGGTCATCTGCGGCCGGAAGACATCACGCCCGAGTTGTTGCAAACCTGTCTGGTGACCGGCGACCTGCCGTTGCCGGACCTGTGCATCCGTACCGGTGGCGAGCACCGCATCAGCAACTTCCTGTTGTGGCAGTTGGCCTATACCGAGCTGTACTTCTCCGACCTGTTCTGGCCGGACTTCAAACACGATGCCATGCGTAATGCGCTGGCCGATTTCGCTTCCCGTCAGCGTCGCTTCGGTAAAACGAGCGAGCAGATCGAAGCTGGAGCCCGGGTTTAATGCTTAAACAACGAATCATCACAGCACTGATCCTGCTGCCGATCGCCCTGTGCGGGTTTTTCCTGCTCGAAGGCGCAGGCTTTGCGCTGTTCATTGGTCTGGTCGTGACCCTGGGCGCCTGGGAATGGGCGCGCCTGGCAGGGTTTGCCGAACAACTGCCGCGGGTGGTGTACGCCGCCGTTGTCGCGTTGTTGCTGTTCCTGATGTACATCCTGCCGGATGTCGCACCCTGGGTGCTCGGGGCGGCGGTGCTGTGGTGGGCGTTGGCGACATTCCTCGTATTGACCTACCCGCGGACCAGCAGCAAGTGGTCCAGCGTCGCCTGCAAGCTGGTGATCGGCCTGCTGATCCTGCTGCCGGCCTGGCAGGGCCTGGTCTATATCAAGCATATGGCCCTGGGCAACTGGTTGATCATGGCGGTGATGGTCCTGGTCTGGGGCGCGGATATCGGTGCGTACTTCTCCGGCCGTGCCTTTGGCAAGCGCAAGCTGGCCCCGGCGGTCAGCCCCGGCAAGAGCTGGGAAGGGGTATACGGCGGGCTGGCCCTGACGTTGTTGATTACCCTGGTTGTTGGCGTTATGCGTGATTGGGGGGGCAAACAAATCCTCCTGGCCCTGATGGGCGCGGCGGTGGTCGTACTGATCTCGGTGGTCGGCGACCTCACCGAAAGCATGTTCAAGCGCCAGGCTGGCATCAAGGACAGCAGTAACCTGCTGCCGGGCCATGGCGGTGTGCTGGACCGCATCGACAGCCTGACGGCGGCGATCCCGGTGTTTGCCGTATTGTTGTGGATGGCCGCTTCGTGAGCCGCCTGCAGCAGGTAACCGTGCTGGGGGCAACCGGCTCGGTCGGATTGAGCACGCTGGATGTGATTGCCCGTCACCCTGAGCGCTACCAGGTATTTGCCCTGACCGGCTTCAGTCGCTTGAGCGAGCTGTTGGCGCTGTGCGTGCGGCACCGGCCGCAGTTCGCAGTGGTGCCGGATGGGACCGCTGCCCGTGGTTTGCAGGACGATCTGCGGGCTGCGGGTCTGTCGACCCAGGTGTTGGTCGGTGAGGAGGGCTTGTGCCAGGTATCCGCTGCCTCTGAAGTGGATACCGTGGTCGCTGCTATTGTCGGCGCCGCGGGTTTGCGTCCAACCCTCGCAGCGGTGGATGCTGGCAAAAAGATCCTGTTGGCCAATAAAGAAGCGCTGGTCATGTCCGGTGCGCTGTTTATGCAGGCCGTGCGCAAGAGCGCAGCGGTACTGTTACCGCTGGACAGCGAACACAACGCGATTTTTCAGTGCATGCCGGGCGATTTTGCCCGCGGCCTGAGTCAGGTCGGCGTACGGCGTATCCTGCTGACAGCCTCTGGCGGCCCGTTCCGTCAGACGCCGCTGGCCGAGCTGGAGCACGTCTCTCCCGATCAGGCTTGCGCTCATCCCAATTGGTCGATGGGGCGCAAGATCTCGGTGGATTCGGCCAGCATGATGAACAAGGGCCTGGAACTGATCGAAGCCTGCTGGTTGTTTGATGCTCGCGCCGATCAGGTCGAAGTGGTGATTCATCCGCAAAGCGTGATTCATTCCCTGGTCGACTACGTGGATGGCTCGGTGCTGGCCCAGTTGGGCAACCCGGACATGCGCACGCCGATTGCCAATGCCCTGGCATGGCCAGAGCGGATTGACTCGGGTGTGGCGCCCCTGGACCTGTTTGCTATTGCCCGCCTGGATTTCGAAGCACCGGATGATCAGCGCTTCCCTTGCCTGCGCCTGGCACGTGAGGCGGCAGAGGCGGGCAACAGCGCTCCGGCGATGCTCAATGCGGCCAATGAGGTCGCGGTTGCTGCGTTTCTTGATCGGCGCATCCGCTTTCCACAGATCGCGAGTATCATCGAGGAAATTTTGAGCCTTGAGCCGGTGGTTGCCGTGAATGATTTGGGCGCCGTGTTCGAGGCGGATGCCAAGGCCCGGGTCTTGGCCGAGCAATGGTTGAAACGCCACGCAGGTTAGTCGGCAGGCGCTGGATTGGAATGCGGAGAGATTAGATGAGTGCGCTCTACATGATTATCGGCACCCTGGTTGCTCTGGGTGTGCTGGTCACTTTCCACGAATTCGGTCATTTCTGGGTGGCGCGCCGTTGTGGCGTCAAAGTCCTGCGTTTTTCCGTGGGTTTTGGCATGCCGCTGCTGCGCTGGCACGACCGCAAGGGCACCGAATTCGTGATTGCCGCTATTCCCCTGGGTGGCTACGTCAAGATGCTCGACGAGCGCGAAGGCGAAGTGCCGGCTGATCAGTTGGATCAATCTTTCAATCGCAAGACCGTTCGTCAGCGGATCGCTATCGTGGCTGCCGGCCCGATCGCCAACTTCTTGCTGGCCATGGTGTTCTTCTGGGTCCTGGCAATGCTGGGCAGCCAGCAAGTGCGGCCGGTCATCGGTGCGGTGGAGGTGGGCAGCATCGCCGCCAAGGCCGGTTTGAGCGCCGGGCAGGAAATTGTTGCTATTGATGGCGAGCCTACTACAGGCTGGGGGGCGGTCAATCTGCAGTTGGTTCGCCGCCTGGGTGAGAGCGGCACCGTACAACTGGTAGTGCGCGAGCAGGACTCCACGGCCGAGACACCGCGCGAGCTGGTCCTGGACAAGTGGCTCAAGGGCGCTGATGAGCCTGATCCGATCAAGTCCCTCGGCATTCGTCCATGGCGCCCGGCACTGCCGCCGGTGTTGGCTGAGCTCGATCCGAAGGGGCCGGCCCAGGCGGCCGGCCTCAAGACCGGTGATCGTTTGCTGGCCCTGGATGGTCAGGTGCTAGGTGACTGGCAGCAAGTGGTCGATCTGGTTCGTGTACGTCCTGATACGAAAATTGTGCTGAAAGTTGAGCGCGACGGTGCTCAAATCGACGTCCCTGTTACCCTCGCGGTGCGTGGAGAGGCCAAGGCAGCCGGCGGATACCTGGGTGCCGGGGTCAAAGGTGTCGAATGGCCGCCATCGATGGTGCGGGAGGTCAGCTTCGGGCCGTTGGCTGCAATTGGCGAAGGTGCAAGACGCACTTGGACCATGAGTGTGCTGACCCTCGATTCGCTGAAGAAAATGTTGTTCGGCGAGCTCTCGGTAAAAAACTTGAGTGGACCGATAACCATTGCTAAAGTGGCGGGCGCTTCTGCCCAGTCGGGCGTTGCTGATTTCCTGAATTTCCTGGCTTATCTGAGTATTAGCCTAGGAGTTCTGAATTTGTTGCCCATTCCAGTATTGGATGGGGGGCATCTGTTGTTTTATCTCGTCGAGTGGGTGCGTGGTCGCCCCTTGTCGGATCGGGTGCAGGGTTGGGGGATACAGATCGGTATCAGTTTGGTGGTCGGGGTGATGTTGTTAGCCTTGGTCAACGATCTGGGACGTCTGTAACGCTTCGCTGAATTGCGAATCTGCCGCATTTTGCGGCAGTTTGTTTATTGCCAGTTGGAATAAGAAAGGACTTCATGAAACGTCTGCTGCTAACTGCGGTTCTCACCGTATTGATGATCGCCGAAGTTCACGCCGAGTCCTTCACCATCTCCGATATTCGCGTCAACGGCCTCCAGCGGGTTTCCGCGGGTAGCGTCTTTGGCGCCTTGCCGTTGAACGTTGGGGAACAGGCTGACGACCGTCGCCTGGTGGAATCCACTCGTGCGCTGTTCAAAACCGGCTTCTTTCAAGATATCCAACTGGGTCGTGAAGGCAACGTCCTGGTCATCACTGTCGTCGAGCGGCCTTCTGTCGCCAGTATCGAGATCGAAGGTAACAAGGCGATCTCCACTGAAGACTTGATGAAGGGTCTCAAACAGTCCGGCCTGGCCGAAGGCGAGATCTTCCAGCGTGCCACCCTCGAAGGCGTGCGTAACGAGCTGCAACGTCAATACGTTGCCCAGGGCCGTTACTCCGCTTCCGTGGAAACCGAAGTGGTGCCGCAGCCGCGCAACCGTGTCGGCCTGAAGGTCAACATCAACGAAGGCACTGTGGCGGCGATCCAGCACATCAACGTGGTGGGTAACACCAAGTTCGCCGACGACGACCTGATCGACCTGTTCGAACTCAAGACCACCAATTGGCTGTCGTTCTTCAAGAACGACGACAAGTACGCCCGTGAAAAACTCTCCGGTGACCTGGAGCGCCTGCGTTCCTACTACCTGGACCGTGGCTATATCAACATGGATATCGCTTCGACCCAGGTGTCCATTACCCCGGACAAGAAACACGTGTACATCACCGTCAACGTCAACGAAGGCGAGAAGTACCGCGTTCGTGACGTGAAGCTCAGCGGCGACCTGAAAGTGCCTGAAGACCAGGTCAAGTCCCTGCTGCTGGTCCAGAAGGACCAGGTGTTCTCGCGCAAGCTGATGACCACGACTTCCGAGCTGATCACCCGTCGCCTGGGTAACGAAGGCTATACCTTCGCAAACGTCAACGGCGTGCCGACCCCACACGATGATGACCACACTGTGGACATCACCTTTGTCGTCGATCCAGGCAAGCGTGCCTACGTCAACCGCATCAACTTCCGTGGCAACACCAAGTCCGAGGACGAAGTGCTGCGTCGTGAAATGCGTCAGATGGAAGGTGGCTGGGCTTCGACCTACCTGATTGACCAGTCCAAGACCCGTCTTGAGCGCCTGGGCTTCTTCAAGGAAGTCAACGTCGAAACCCCGGCCGTACCGGGTGTGGATGACCAGGTCGACGTGAACTACGCCGTGGAAGAACAAGCCTCCGGCTCGATCACCGCCAGTGTCGGTTTTGCACAGAGTGCAGGCCTGATCCTTGGTGGCTCGATCACCCAGAACAACTTCCTGGGTACTGGTAACAAGGTTTCCATCGGCCTGACCCGCAGTGAATACCAGAGCCGCTACAACTTCGGTTATGTGGACCCCTACTGGACTGCTGATGGTGTGAGCCTGGGCTACAACGCTTTCTACCGCACCACCGACTACAAAGACCTCGACGTCGACGTTGCAAGCTATGCGATCGACAGCCTGGGTGCCGGTGTCAACGTGGGCTACCCGATCAGTGAGACTTCGCGTCTGACCTTCGGCCTGACCGCGCAGCAGGATGAGATCAAGACCGGTGTCTACACCGTGGACGAGATCTTCGACTTCACCCGTCGTGAAGGTGACAAGTTCCTCAACTTCAAGGCCTCGGCCGGTTGGTCCGAGTCCACCCTGAACAAAGGCGTGCTGGCGACCCGTGGTCATTCCCAGAGCCTGACCCTGGAAGCCACCACCCCAGGTAGCGACCTGTCGTTCTTCAAACTCGACTACCGTGGCCAGTTGTTCACGCCGTTGAGCGATAACTACACCATGCGCCTGCACACGGAATTGGGCTATGGTGATGGCTACGGTTCGACCGATGGCCTGCCGTTCTACGAGAACTACTACGCCGGTGGTTTCAACTCGGTACGTGGCTTCAAGGACAGCACCCTGGGTCCGCGTGGTACGCCAAGCCGTGGTGTTGCCGAAACCGGTAACGTCGGCACCGTGCGTGACTCGGACAATGATCCGCTGCCATTCGGTGGTAACGTGCTGATTCAAGGTGGTGCTGAAATTCTGTTCCCGCTGCCGTTCGTCAAGGACCAGCGTTCCCTGCGGACCTCGGTCTTTTGGGATGTGGGTAACGTATTCGACTCCAAGTGCGAGCAGATCCGTAACCCAAGCGGCTTGAAGTCCAACACCCAGTGCAACGACGTCAGCTTGAGCAATCTGGCCAGTTCCGTGGGTGTGGGTGTGACCTGGATTACTGCCCTGGGTCCGCTGAGCTTCGCCTTGGCGATGCCAGTCAAGAAACCGGATAACGCTGAAACCCAGATTTTCCAATTTTCCCTCGGCCAGACGTTCTAAGCGTCCGACCCAAGATAACGACAACGGATTCTGTAGGAGTGCATCGTGCGTAAGTTGACTCAATTGGTTCTTCTGGCAACTGTGCTGGTAGCGACCCCGGCGTTTGCCGAAATGAAAATCGCCGTCCTGAACTATCAGATGGCTCTGCTGGAATCCGATGCGGCCAAGAAGTACGCCGTGGATGCCGAGAAGAAATTTGGTCCGCAACTGACCAAGCTCAAGACCCTGGAAAGCAGCGCCAAGGGCATCCAGGATCGTCTGGTCGCCGGTGGCGATAAAATGCAGCAAGGCGAGCGCGAGCGTCTGGAGCTTGAGTTCAAGCAAAAGGCCCGTGACTATCAGTTCCAGTCCAAGGAGCTGAACGAAGCCAAGGCTGTTGCTGACCGTGAAATGCTCAAGCAACTGAAGCCAAAACTCGACAGCGCCGTGGAAGAAGTCATCAAGAAAGGTGCCTTTGACCTGGTCTTCGAGCGTGGCGCCGTGATTGACGTCAAGCCTCAATACGACATCACCCGCCAGGTGATCGAGCGCATGAACCAGCTGAAGTAAGCCATGACCGCGACTATCAAACTCGGTCAATTGGCCGAGTTCCTGGGGGCTACCTTGCGTGGCTCCCCGGAGAAGGAAATCACTGGGCTAGCCACCTTGCAGGAGGCTGGCCCAGCTCAGTTGAGCTTCCTCGCAAATCCCCAATACCGTAAATACCTGGGCGACAGCCAGGCTGCAGCCGTATTGCTGAAGGCCGCTGACGCCGAGACGTTTGCCGGGGATGCGCTGGTGGTGGCTGACCCTTACGCGGCTTACGCGCGGGTGTCGCACCTGTTCGATCCGAAACCCAAAGCGGCTCCTGGTATCCATCCTTCTGCTGTCATCGCCGATGATGCTCAGGTAGATCCTGCGGCGAGCATCGGGGCTTTTGTGGTGATCGAGAGTGGTGCGCGCATTGGCGCCGGTGTGACTGTCGGAGCCCATTGCTTTATCGGTGCCCGCAGTGAAATCGGTGCAGGTGGCTGGCTCGCGCCGCGCGTGACCCTGTACCACGATGTGCGTATCGGGCAGCGAGTGGTGATTCAGTCGGGTGCCGTGATCGGCGGCGAAGGCTTTGGCTTCGCCAACGAGAAGGGCATCTGGCAGAAGATCGCCCAGGTCGGCGGTGTGCTGATCGGTGATGATGTGGAGATTGGCGTCAACACTGCCGTCGATCGCGGGGCCCTGGCCGATACCGTGATTGGCAATGGTGTGAAGCTGGACAACCAGATCCAGATCGCCCACAACGTACAGATTGGCGATCACACGGCCATGGCCGCGTGTGTCGGCATCTCTGGCAGCACCAAGATCGGCAAGCATTGCATGCTGGCCGGCGGTGTCGGCTTGGTGGGCCATATTGAAATCTGCGACAACGTATTCATTACCGGCATGACCATGGTGACCCACTCGATTACCGAGCCAGGGGCCTACTCTTCCGGTACAGCGATGCAACCCGCGGCCGAGTGGCGCAAGAGCGCGGCCCGTTTAAGGCAGCTCGACGACATGGCGCGGCGCCTGAAACATCTGGAAAAGCGTGTTGGGGACGTGACCCCTGGCAGTAATGTTTCATCAGATGGCTGATACCATTTCCATATCAAGTGTGCACAGCAGCTAGACTGCCTTCTTGATTTGCTAGAGGGGCGTGCCTTAGTCCGCGCGCTCCCAATCTTTATTACAGGCTTCCCCCCGAAATGATGGACATCAACGAGATTCGCGAATACCTGCCTCACCGTTACCCGTTCCTGCTGGTGGACCGTGTAGTGGAACTGAATGTTGAGGAAAAGCGCATTCGTGCCTACAAGAATGTCAGCATCAACGAACCATTCTTCAACGGTCACTTTCCCGCGCATCCGATCATGCCGGGCGTGTTGATCATTGAGGCAATGGCCCAGGCCGCTGGTATCCTCGGTTTTAAAATGCTCGACCTCAAGCCTGCCGATGGCACGCTTTACTATTTCGTGGGCTCCGACAAGCTGCGCTTCCGCAACCCGGTCACCCCAGGTGACCAGTTGATCCTGGAAGCCAAGTTCGTGAGCTGCAAGCGCCAGATCTGGAAATTCGAATGCCAGGCCTCCGTTGACGGCAAGCCTGTGTGTTCCGCCGAAATCATCTGTGCGGAACGCAAACTATGAGTTTGATTGACCCTCGCGCAATCATCGATCCGACGGCCGTGCTGGCCGCCGACGTTGAGGTCGGCCCCTGGTCGATCATCGGCGCAGGTGTGGAAATCGGCGAGGGGACTGTCATCGGGCCGCACGTGATCCTCAAGGGTCCGACCCGCATTGGCAAACACAACCGCATCTACCAGTTCTCCTCGGTAGGCGAAGATACGCCGGACATGAAGTACAAGGGTGAGGAAACCCGCCTGGTAATCGGTGATCACAACATCATTCGTGAAGGCGTGACCATTCATCGTGGCACAGTGCAGGATCGGGCGGAAACGACCCTGGGTGATCACAATCTGGTGATGGCCTACGCCCATATTGGTCACGACAGTGTGATCGGCAACCACTGCATCCTCGTCAATAACACTGCGCTGGCCGGCCATGTGCACGTTGACGACTGGGCGATTCTTTCCGGTTTCACCCTGGTGCATCAGTACTGTCATATTGGTGCCCATAGCTTTTCCGGCATGGGTACCGCTATTGGCAAGGATGTACCGGCGTTCGTCACGGTTTTTGGCAACCCTGCCGAAGCCCGCAGCATGAACTTCGAAGGCATGCGCCGACGTGGTTTCAGCGAAGATGCCATCCACGCCCTGCGCCGCGCTTACAAAGTGGTGTATCGCCAGGGGCTGACGGTTGACCAGGCGCTGGCCGAGCTGGCCGAGCCGGCGGCGCTGTTTCCAGAAGTTGCCATCTTCCGCGATTCGATCCAGGCATCGACTCGCGGCATCACCCGCTGATCATGGCCACGCTGCGTATTGCATTGGTTGCCGGAGAAGCTTCCGGCGATATCCTCGGCGCTGGCCTGATGCGCGCCATCAAGGCGCAGCATCCAGCCGTTGAATTCATTGGGGTCGGCGGCCCGCTGATGCAGGCCGAAGGCCTGACTTCCTACTTTCCCATGGAGCGTTTGTCGGTCATGGGGCTGGTGGAAGTGCTGGGGCGCCTGCGCGAGCTGCTGGCTCGGCGCAAACTGCTGATCCAGACCCTGATTGCAGAAAAACCGGACGTCTTTATCGGTATCGACGCACCGGACTTCACCCTCAATATCGAACTCAAACTGCGTCAGGCCGGGATCAAGACCGTGCATTACGTCAGCCCGTCCGTATGGGCGTGGCGGCAAAAGCGTGTGCTGAAGATCCGCGAAGGCTGCGACCTGATGCTGACCCTGCTGCCTTTCGAGGCGCGGTTCTACGAAGAGAAGGGCGTGCCGGTCAGGTTTGTCGGCCACACCCTTGCCGATACCATCCCGCTGCAGGCTGATCGCGCCGCCGCCCGCGCCGAGTTGGGCCTGCCCGACGGGCCGCTGGTGGCGTTAATGCCCGGTAGCCGTGGCGGTGAAGTCGGGCGCCTGGGCGCACTGTTTTTCGATGCGGCCGAGCGTCTGCTGGCCTTGAAACCCGGGGTGCGGTTTGTACTGCCGTGCGCGAGCCCGCAACGGCGTGCACAGATCGAGGCTTTGCTGGTAGGACGTGACCTGCCGTTGACCCTGCTCGACGGTGGTTCGCACCTGGCCCTGGCGGCCTGTGATGCGGTGTTGATCGCCTCCGGTACCGCCACGCTGGAGGCTTTGCTCTACAAGCGGCCGATGGTTGTGGCCTATCGCCTGGCGCCGCTGACCTACTGGATTCTCAAGCGCATGGTCAAAAGCCCGTACATCTCCTTGCCCAACCTGCTGGCCCAGCGGTTGTTGGTGCCGGAGTTGCTGCAGGACGCTGCTACCCCCGAGGCCTTGGCCCAGACCATTCTGCCGTTGATCGACGGTGGCGAAGAGCAGACCCGTGGCTTTGACGAAATTCACCGTACCTTGCGCCGTGATGCGTCGAACCAGGCCGCAGACGCCGTGTTGACCTTGATCGGCCGCCAGCAGGAAACCCTATGAAGACGCAAATGGGCCTGGATTTCAGCCTGGTCGCCCAAACCCACGAACTGGTCGCCGGTGTCGATGAAGTAGGGCGCGGCCCGTTGTGCGGCGCGGTGGTCACGGCGGCGGTGATTCTTGATCCGAATCGTCCGATCCTCGGTCTCAACGACTCGAAGAAGCTCACCGAAGCCCGTCGTGAAAAGCTTTTTGATGAAATTTGCGAAAAAGCCCTCAGCTGGCATATCGCCAGGGCCGAAGTCGAAGAAATCGACGAACTGAACATCCTGCATGCCACGATGCTGGCCATGCAGCGCGCCGTCGAGGGCCTGCACATCACCCCCAAGCTGGCGATGATCGACGGCAATCGCTGCCCGAAGCTGGCGATGCCGGCCGAGGCGGTGGTCAAGGGTGATAGTAAGGTGCCGGCAATTGCCGCCGCCTCCATCCTGGCCAAGGTCAGTCGTGACCGTGAGATGGCAGCGTTCGAATTGATCTACCCGGGCTACGGCATAGGCGGCCATAAAGGCTACCCGACGCCCGTTCATCTGGAAGCCCTGGCTCGATTGGGCCCGACGCCGATCCACCGCCGCTCGTTTGCCCCGGTACGCCAGGCTTATGAGGTGCGCGAAAGCCTGGTCGAGCTTTAGGCGCAGGCTGATGTTTTACTCAAGGCCCGGTACAATCCGGGCCTTGTTGTTTTCACACGTATCTAGACAGGATCACTATGCCGGCTTCATTCGTTCACCTGCGCCTGCACACTGAATACTCCCTGGTCGACGGCCTGGTACGGATCAAACCGCTGGTCAAAACCCTGGTGGGCATGAATATGCCGGCCGTGGCGGTGACCGACCAGAACAACATGTGCTCCCTGGTCAAGTTCTACAAGAGCGCCATGGGCGCCGGCATCAAGCCGATCTGCGGCGCCGACTTGTGGCTGTCCAACAAAGACCCCGATAACGCCTTGAGTCGCATCAGCCTGTTGGCGATGAACGGCGTGGGTTATCGCAACCTGACTGAACTGATTTCCCGCGGTTTTATCGACGGCCAGCGCAACGGCTCGATCATCATCGAGCGCGAATGGGTGGCCGAGGCCAGCGAAGGGCTGATTATGCTGTCGGCTGCCAAGGAAGGAGAGGTCGGCCTCGCCTTGCTGGGCGGCAATCCCCAGGAGGCAGAAGTGCTCGCCCGGGAGTGGATGGCGGTGTTCCCTGACCGCTTCTACCTGGAAGTTCAGCGCACCAATCGCCCCAACGACGAAGAGCACCTGCACGCTGCCGTGGCCCTGGCCGAAAAGCTGGGTGCGCCGCTGGTCGCCACCAACGATGTGCGTTTTATCAAGAAGGAAGACTTCGAGGCCCACGAAACCCGCGTGTGTATCGGCGAAGGCCGGGCGCTGGACGATCCGCGTCGCTCGAAGAACTACAGCGAAGAGCAGTACCTCAAAAGCGCCGAGGAAATGGCTGAGCTGTTCAGCGACTTGCCCGAGGCCCTGGAAAACTCCGTCGAAATTGCCAAGCGCTGCAATATCGAAGTGAAGCTGGGCAAACACTTTTTGCCCAACTTCCCGATTCCCGATGGCATGACCATCGACGAGTATTTCCGCAAGGTGTCGTTCGATGGTCTGGAAGAGCGTCTTTCCGTCCTGCTGCCCAAGGACACCACCGAAGACTACGAGGCCAAGCGCCAGGTGTATGTCGACCGGCTGAACTTCGAGCTGGATATCATTATCCAGATGGGGTTCCCGGGTTACTTCCTGATCGTAATGGACTTTATCCAGTGGGCCAAAAGCAACGGCGTACCGGTGGGCCCTGGCCGGGGGTCGGGTGCCGGCTCGCTGGTGGCTTATGTGCAGAAGATCACCGACCTCGACCCGCTGGAATATGACCTGCTGTTCGAACGGTTCCTGAACCCGGAACGGGTATCGATGCCCGACTTCGACGTCGACTTCTGCATGGATGGTCGCGACCGTGTCATCGAATATGTGGCCGAGAAATATGGCCGTAACGCTGTAAGCCAGATCATCACCTTTGGTTCCATGGCGGCCAAGGCGGTAATTCGTGACGTGGCGCGGGTGCAGGGCAAGTCCTACGGCCTGGCGGATCGTCTGTCGAAGATGATCCCCTTTGAAGTCGGCATGACCCTGGAAAAGGCCTACGAGCAGGAAGAAATCCTGCGCGACTTCATCAAGGTCGATGAAGAAGCCGCCGAAATCTGGGACATGGCGCGCAAGCTCGAAGGCGTGGTGCGTAACGTTGGTAAGCACGCCGGTGGCGTGGTAATCGCGCCGACCAAGCTGACAGACTTTTCGCCGATCTATTGCGACGAAGAAGGCGATGGCCTGGTAACCCAGTTCGACAAGGATGACGTGGAGGCGGCCGGCCTGGTGAAGTTCGACTTCCTCGGCCTGCGTACCTTGACGATCATCGACTGGGCGCTCAAGACCATCAACCGTGAGCGCGCCAAGGTTGATGAAGCGCCGCTGGATATCGCTTTTATCCCACTGGACGACAAACCTACCTACGCGCTGCTGCAAAAAGCCGAAACCACTGCGGTGTTCCAGCTTGAATCCCGCGGCATGAAAGAGCTGATCAAAAAGCTCAAGCCCGACTGCCTGGAAGACTTGATCGCACTGGTGGCCCTGTTCCGTCCGGGCCCGCTGCAATCGGGCATGGTGGACGACTTTATCAACCGGAAGCACGGGCGCGCCGAACTGGCTTACCCGCACTCCGACTACCAGTACGAAGGCCTCAAGCCGGTACTGGCACCGACCTACGGCATCATCCTGTATCAGGAACAGGTGATGCAGATCGCCCAGGTCATGGCCGGCTACACCCTTGGCGGTGCGGACATGCTGCGCCGGGCCATGGGTAAGAAAAAACCCGAGGAAATGGCCAAGCAGCGCGGCGGCTTCATTGAGGGTTGCGCCACCAACAATATCGACGCCGACCTGGCCGGTAACATCTTTGACCTGGTGGAAAAATTCGCCGGTTATGGCTTTAACAAATCCCACTCCGCCGCCTACGGCCTGGTGTCGTACCAGACTGCCTGGCTGAAGGCCCACTACCCGGCGCCGTTCATGGCGGCGGTGCTGTCGGCGGATATGCACAACACCGACAAGGTCGTGACCTTGATCGAAGAAGTGCGGACCATGAAGCTGCGCCTCGACGCGCCGGACGTGAACGCCTCGGAGTTCAAGTTCACGGTGAACGACGAAGGCCGCATCATCTATGGCCTGGGCGCGATCAAGGGCGTGGGCGAAGGCCCGGTTGAGGCGATTACCGAGGCGCGCCAGGACGGTCCGTTCAAGGACCTGTTCGACTTCTGCGCCCGGGTCGACCTCAAGCGCATCAACAAACGTACCCTCGATGGCCTGATCCGCAGCGGCGCACTTGACCGTCTTGGCCCGTACTTCCATGACGAGCCGAAGGCCTACCAGGCCAATATCGACCGTAACCGTGCGGTACTGCTGACCGCCATGGAAGAAGCGATCAAGGCCGCCGAACAAACCGCTCGCACCCATGACAGTGGGCATGCCGACCTGTTTGGCGGGTTGTTCGTCGAAGAAGATGCCGATGTGTACGCTAACCACCGCAAGGCCAAGGAGCTGACCCTCAAGGAACGCCTCAAGGGTGAAAAAGACACCCTGGGTCTGTACCTCACCGGCCACCCGATTGACGAATATGAAGGCGAAATCCGGCGTTTTGCCCGCCAGCGCATCATCGACCTGAAACCGGCGCGTGATACCCAGACCGTCGCCGGGATGATCATTGCCCTGCGGGTGATGAAGAACAAAAAGGGCGACAAGATGGGTTTCATCACCCTCGACGACCGCTCCGGGCGTATCGAAGCGTCGCTGTTTGCCGATGCTTTCCATTCTGCGCAGTCGCTGTTGCAGACCGACGCGATGGTGGTGGTGGAGGGCGAGGTCAGCAACGATGACTTCTCCGGCGGCCTGCGCCTGCGGATCAAACGCGTAATGAGCATGGAAGATGCCCGCACCAACCTGGCCGAAAGCCTACGCCTGAAGGTGAAAACCGAAGCGCTCAAGGGCGATCAGCTACGCTGGCTGGGGGATCTGCTCAAACGTCACCGTGGTGCGTGCCCGGTGACCATGGAGTACACCGGCAGCGATGCCAAGGCGATGTTGCAGTTTGGCGAGACGTGGCGAATTGACCCGGCTGATGGCTTGATTCAAGCATTGCGTGACCAGTTCGGGCGTGACAACGTCTTCCTCCAATACCGTTGACGGTCAGGGCTGCCCTTGTACCCCTGACCTCGACTCGACATTTAATCTCGACCTTGACGCGCCTCTCCCTTAAGGTAGGGCGCGAATAGACAACCGGCTGGCCAGGCACTCCCTGGCCGTCGACCCAAGACGGACGCTTATGAACCCGAATTTTCTTGATTTCGAACAGCCGATCGCTGACCTGCAAGCCAAGATCGAAGAGCTGCGCCTGGTCGGCAATGACAATTCGCTGAATATCGGCGATGAAATCTCCCGCCTGCAAGACAAGAGCAAGACGCTCACCGAAGACATCTTCGGCAAGCTGACCAGTTGGCAGATCGCGCGCCTGGCCCGCCACCCGCGCCGTCCGTACACCCTGGACTACATCGACCACATCTTCACCGAATTCGACGAGCTGCATGGCGACCGCCACTTCTCCGATGATGCGGCGATTGTCGGCGGTATTGCCCGCCTGGATGACCAGCCGGTGATGGTGATCGGTCACCAGAAAGGCCGTGAAGTGCGCGAGAAAGTGCGTCGCAACTTCGGCATGCCGCGTCCTGAAGGCTACCGCAAGGCCTGCCGCCTGATGGAAATGGCTGAACGTTTCAAAATGCCGATCCTGACTTTTATCGACACCCCTGGCGCCTACCCAGGCATCGACGCTGAAGAGCGCAACCAGAGCGAAGCGATTGCCTGGAACCTGCGCGTGATGGCGCGTCTGAAAACCCCGATCATCGCTACCGTGATCGGTGAAGGCGGTTCCGGCGGTGCGCTGGCCATTGGCGTCTGCGACCAACTGAACATGCTGCAATACTCCACCTATGCGGTGATCTCTCCGGAAGGTTGCGCCTCGATCCTGTGGAAAACCGCAGAAAAGGCCCCGGATGCTGCCGAAGCCATGGGGATCACCGCTGATCGCCTGAAAGGCCTGGGTATCGTCGACAAAGTGATTGCCGAACCCCTGGGCGGCGCTCACCGCGACCCGGCGGCCGCATCGGCCACCATCCGCGCCGAACTCTGCGCGCAGTTGGACATGCTCAAGAAATTCGACAACGAGGCGCTACTGGCCCGTCGTTACGAGCGCCTGATGAGCTACGGTCTCTAAGCCACTGCATTACCCCTGTGGGAGCGGGCTTGCCCGCGATAGCAATGTGTCAGTGCCAGATGGGTTGACTGGTACACCGCTGTCGCGGGCAAGCCCGTTCCCACATTGGCGTTGTGTCTTGGCTAACGTATTCCAGTTTTGCGGCGGTAACGTGCGATGAAATCAACTCTAACCGCCAAACTCCTGCAAACCCTGGCCCCCTGGCGCGACGCCCCGGCCTGGCAGATCGCCTACTCCGGCGGACTCGACTCCACGGTTCTGCTGCACCTCCTTGCCGACTTGGCAAAAACCCAACCCTTGCCGCCACTGCAGGCTATCCATGTTCACCACGGCCTCCAGGCTGCGGCCGACGCGTGGCCAGCCCATTGCCAGGCGGTCTGTGATGCCGCCGGTGTGCCGCTGCGGGTCATGCGTGTGCAGGTGCCATCGGGTGCAAGCCTGGAGCGTGCGGCCCGTGACGCGCGCTACCAGGCGTTCGCCGAGGCAATCGGCCCAGGTGAGTTACTACTCACTGGCCAGCACCGTGACGATCAGGCCGAGACCTTGCTGTTTCGCCTGCTGCGGGGCGCGGGAGTGCGGGGCCTCACCGGCATGCCCGCCCAGCGATCTTTGGGTGGGGGGCACCTGATGCGGCCGCTGCTGGAGGTGTCGCGAGCCGAACTGGAAACTTACGCCCGCGAGCAGCAGTTGAGCTGGATCGAAGACCCCTCCAACGGCGACCCACGCTTTTCCCGGAATTACCTGCGCCATCATGTGTTTCCCGTACTTACGGCGCGCTGGCCCCAGGCCGTGAATAGCCTGGCCCGTACTGCCGGGCATCTGGCGCAGGCCCAGGGGCTGCTCGATGAGTTGGCGCAACTGGATATGCAGGCCGCTCAACTGCCGTCGGCGTTTCCCTGGCTGGCGCTGCCATCGTTGGCACTTGCGCCACTGCGCGATCTTTCCGACGCTCGGCAGCGCAACGTCCTGCGCTATTGGCTGGCGCCGTTGACGGCGATGCCCGACAGCGAACATTGGGTTGGCTGGAGCGCCTTGCGCGATGCCAAGGAGGACGCGCAGCCGGTGTGGCGTTTGGCTGACGGCCAATTGCAGCGTTGCAACGATCGTATCTGGTGGATACCTACCAATTGGTCAGAGTTTTCCGACAGTCCTTTGAGCTGGTCGCACCCGCAAAACCCACTACAGTTACCTGGCAACGGGCAGTTGTATTTCAGCGGGCATGCCCCTGAAGGCCCTTTGAGCATCCGCTACCGCCAGGGCGGTGAAGTCATGGACGTGCCCGGCCGTGGCCGGCGCGACCTCAAGCGTCTGCTCAACGAAACGGCTGTACCGGGCTTTATCCGTGGCAGATTGCCGCTGCTGTACCAGGGCGGCCGTCTGGTGGCCGTGGCCAACCTGGCAGGGGCCTCGACAGGGCAGGGGGATGACTGGCAATTACATTGGGCGCCACCAACCTGCGATCAAGGTTTGAGCTGATAGCGCCTTTCCGGTAGACTACGCTCCCTTCTTGATACAACTTCTGTGGATTCTCCTGAAACACAGTTGTTGCCGATTACCAAGCAGTCTTTGCTGGGCGATTCCAAAAAATGTGTAGCGATCAACGTACCGGTGTTCCATTGCTGGTCTGTCACAACGCGGCGGTTTTTTTGAAAGGTGCACTGTGATTAATGCAGGTGATCGGGGGCTTCGGCCTTCCTTCGCTTTCCCCGGCGGCTCCGACCGCTTTAACGCAGACTTCTAGGGTTTTTCATGACGCGCTACATATTCGTCACGGGCGGTGTTGTTTCTTCATTGGGGAAAGGCATTGCCTCCGCTTCGTTGGCGGCCATCCTGGAGGCGCGGGGACTTAAGGTCACCATGCTCAAGCTGGACCCGTACATCAACGTCGACCCGGGCACCATGAGCCCGTTCCAGCACGGTGAAGTGTTCGTCACCCACGACGGCGCCGAGACCGACCTGGACCTGGGCCACTACGAGCGGTTCATCCGCACGACCATGACCCAGAACAACAACTTCACCACCGGCCGTGTCTACGAGCACGTGCTGCGCAAGGAGCGCCGTGGTGACTACCTGGGTGCAACCATCCAGGTGATCCCGCACATCACCGACGAAATCAAGCGCCGCATCATCAAGGGTGCAGGCGATGCCGATGTGGCGATGGTCGAGATCGGTGGCACCGTGGGTGACATCGAATCCCAACCGTTCCTCGAAGCCATCCGCCAGTTGCGTTTCGAAGTCGGCGCCAAGCGCGCGATGCTGATGCACCTGACCCTGGTGCCGTACATCGCCACCGCTGGCGAAACCAAAACCAAGCCTACCCAGCACTCGGTCAAGGAACTGCGTTCCATCGGCCTGCAGCCGGACGTGCTGGTATGCCGCTCCGATCACCCGATCGACATTTCCTCGCGTCGCAAGATCGCCCAGTTCACCAACGTTGAAGAACGTGCGGTGATTGCCCTGGAAGACGCCGATACCATCTACAAGATCCCAGGCATCCTGCATTCCCAGGGCCTGGATGATTTTGTGGTCGAGCGTTTCGGCCTGCAGTGCAATGGCGCGGACCTGTCCGAGTGGGAAGCGGTGGTTGACGCCAAGCTCAACCCTGAGCACGAAGTCACCATCGCCATGGTTGGCAAGTACATGGAGCTGCTGGACGCGTACAAGTCGCTGATCGAAGCGATGAGCCACGCGGGCATCAGCAACCGTACCAAGGTCAACCTGCGCTACATCGACTCCGAAGACATCGAAAACCAGGGCACCGCGCTGCTCGAAGGTGTGGATGCGATCCTCGTGCCAGGCGGTTTCGGCCTGCGTGGCGTGGAAGGCAAGATCACTGCTGTGCAGTACGCTCGTGAGAACAAGGTGCCTTACCTGGGTATCTGCCTGGGCATGCAAGTGGCCGTTATCGAGTTCGCTCGTAACGTACTGGGCTGGAAAGACGCCAACTCCACTGAGTTCGATCACACCAGCGGCCACCCGGTCGTGGGCCTGATCACCGAGTGGGAAGATGCCACCGGCGCTGTCGAAACCCGTACCGAAAGCTCCGACCTGGGCGGCACCATGCGCCTTGGCGCACAGGATTGCCTGCTGGAGTCCGGCTCGCTGGTGCACGACTGCTACGGCAAGGACGTGATCGTCGAGCGTCACCGTCACCGTTACGAAGTGAACAACAACCTGCTGCCGCAGATCAAAGCGGCTGGCCTGAAAATCTCCGGTCGCTCCGGTGATGGCAAGCTGGTTGAAGTGGTCGAAGCCCCGGATCATCCATGGTTCGTCGCTTGCCAGTTCCACCCTGAGTTCACTTCGACGCCGCGCGACGGTCACCCGTTGTTCAGCGGTTTCGTTAAAGCAGCACTGACGCAACATCAGAAGAAGGCGTAAACCTGATGGCCCAGAAGATCATTCGCGTAGGCGACATCGAAATTGCCAACGACAAGCCCATGGTGCTGTTTGGCGGCATGAACGTGCTGGAAAGCCGCGACATGGCGATGCAGGTCTGTGAAGAATACGTAAAGGTTACCGAGAAATTGGGTATCCCTTATGTATTCAAGGCCAGCTTCGACAAGGCGAACCGTTCGTCCGTGACGTCCTATCGCGGCCCGGGCCTTGAAGAAGGCATGCGGATCTTCCAGGACATCAAGCAAGCCTTCGGCGTGCCGATCATCACCGACGTCCACGAGCCTGAACAGGCTGGTGTGGTCGCCGAGGTATGCGACATCATCCAGTTGCCGGCCTTCCTGTCGCGCCAGACCGACCTGGTCGTCGCGATGGCCAAGACCGGCGCTGTGATCAATATCAAGAAAGCCCAGTTCCTCGCGCCCCAGGAGATGAAACACATCCTGAACAAGTGCGTGGAAGCGGGTAATGACCAGTTGATCCTCTGCGAGCGTGGTTCGAGCTTCGGCTACAACAACCTCGTGGTGGACATGCTTGGTTTCGGCATCATGAAACAGTTCGAATACCCGGTGTTCTTCGACGTGACCCATGCGCTGCAAATGCCTGGTGGTCGAGCCGATTCCGCCGGTGGCCGACGTGCCCAGGTACTGGATCTGGCCAAGGCCGGTATCAGCCAGTCCCTGGCAGGCCTGTTCCTGGAAGCCCACCCGGATCCGGACAACGCCAAGTGCGACGGTCCTTGCGCTCTGCGCCTGGACAAGCTGGAGCCATTCCTGGCCCAACTCAAGCAATTGGACGAACTGGTCAAGAGTTTTCCGACGGTAGAGACCGCGTAACCCGCGTTTCTCCGGTAAACTTTCCGCGCTTTATGCTCAGGCCCCCGGGCCTGAGTCTTGTCGTCTGCAAGCCTGCCCCGTTGTTCCACCCTTGCGGTCGGTCAAAAGATTTCCTTCAGCTGCGTCGTTTTCGTCAACTTTGGAGTGTTTACAACAATGGCAAAAATCGTCGACATCAAAGGTCGTGAAGTTCTCGACTCCCGTGGCAACCCCACCGTCGAAGCCGACGTGCTTCTCGATAACGGCATCATCGGCAGCGCCTGCGCGCCGTCCGGTGCTTCCACCGGTTCGCGCGAAGCGCTGGAACTGCGTGATGGCGACAAGAGCCGTTACCTGGGCAAGGGTGTCCTCAAGGCAGTAGCCAACATCAACGGTCCGATCCGCGACCTGTTGCTGGGCAAGGACCCGCTGGACCAGAAAGCCCTCGATCACGCGATGATCAAGCTCGACGGCACTGAAAACAAAGGCAGCCTCGGCGCCAATGCGATCCTCGCTGTGTCCCTGGCAGCTGCCAAGGCTGCCGCCCAGGACCAGGACCTGCCGCTGTACGCGCACATTGCCAATCTGAACGGCACTCCGGGCGTGTACTCGATGCCAGTCCCAATGATGAACATCATCAACGGTGGCGAGCACGCAGATAACAACGTCGATATTCAGGAATTCATGGTGCAGCCAGTGGGCGCCAAGACCTTCTCCGAAGGCCTGCGCATGGGTACCGAGATTTTCCATCACCTCAAAGCGGTACTGAAAGCCCGTGGCCTGAGCACTGCAGTGGGTGACGAAGGTGGTTTTGCACCGAACCTGGCGTCCAACGAAGATGCACTGAAAGTGATCTCCGAAGCCGTGGCCAACGCTGGCTACAAGCTGGGCACCGACGTGACCCTGGCCCTGGACTGCGCGGCTAGCGAGTTCTACGAAGATGGCAAGTACAACCTGTCCGGCGAAGGCCAGGTGTTCAACTCCGAAGGTTTCGCGGAATACCTGAAGGGCCTGACCCAGCGCTACCCGATCATCTCGATCGAAGACGGCCTGGACGAGTCTGACTGGGACGGTTGGAAAATTCTTACCGACAAGATCGGCGAGAAGATCCAACTGGTCGGTGACGACCTGTTCGTGACCAACACCAAGATCCTGAAAGAAGGCATCGACAAGAAGATCGCCAACTCGATCCTGATCAAGTTCAACCAGATCGGCACCCTGACCGAAACCCTGGAAGCCATCCAGATGGCCAAGGCTGCGGGCTACACCGCCGTGATCTCCCACCGCTCCGGCGAAACCGAAGATTCGACCATTGCCGACCTGGCTGTGGGCACCTCGGCGGGCCAGATCAAAACCGGTTCCCTGTGCCGTTCCGACCGCGTTTCCAAGTACAACCAATTGCTGCGTATCGAAGAGCAACTGGGCGGAAAAGCCAAATACAACGGTCGTGGCGAGTTTCGCGGCTGAGTAGTTGATGGTAAAAAGACAAAGGATTGTGTCGGAAAACTCGCTGTAGAGTGAATTTGCGCACTAATCTGATGCCTATCAAGCACAAGCCTGGGTCTTCCAGGCTTCGTGCTATCAGTTGCTTCAAAAGTTTTGCATGGCTGTCTTTTTTCACTGGATACCCGATATTCGATGCGCAGTCCCAATTGGTTGTTCCTCGTCCTGCTCTTGCTGCTGGCTGGCCTGCAGTACCGCCTTTGGGTGGGCAATGGCAGTCTGGCGCAGGTGACCGACCTGACCCAGCAAATTGCCGCGCAGCACGCCGAGAACGAGGTGTTGCTGGAGCGCAACCGTGTGCTCGATGCCGAAGTGCTTGAGTTGAAAAAAGGCATGGAGACCGTTGAAGAGCGGGCTCGTCATGAATTGGGCATGGTCAAGGAGGGCGAAACCCTCTACCAGTTGGCCCAATGAGCGCCTGTTTGCCGGCCTTCTGGGCCGTGATTCCTGCCGCGGGCGTCGGTGCCCGTATGGCCGCGGACCGTCCCAAGCAGTATTTGCAGTTGGGCGGGCGCACTATTCTCGAACACAGCCTTGGCTGTTTTCTCGACCATCCGAGCCTCAAGGGGCTGGTGGTCAGTCTGGCGGTCGATGATCCTTACTGGCCCAACCTGGCGTGTGCTACCGACCCGCGTATCCAGCGTGCGGACGGCGGGGCAGAGCGCTCAGGCTCGGTGCTCAATGCACTGTTGCAACTCAATGCCCTGGGCGCCGGCGATGACGACTGGGTGCTGGTGCACGATGCTGCGCGGCCGAACCTGAGCCGTGAAGACCTCGACACGTTATTGGCGCAGTTGGCGGACGACCCGGTGGGTGGCTTGCTCGCCGTACCGGCCCGCGACACTCTCAAGCGTGTCGACAAGCGGGGGCGGGTGGTGGAAACCATTGACCGTAGCCTGATCTGGCAAGCCTACACCCCGCAAATGTTCCGCCTCGGCGCCTTGCACCGCGCGTTGGCCGATAGCCTGGTGGCTGATGCGCTCATCACCGATGAAGCCTCGGCCATGGAGTGGTCTGGCCAGGCGCCACGTTTGGTGGAAGGGCGTGCGGACAATATCAAGGTGACGCGGCCGGAGGATCTGGAGTGGCTTAGGTTGCGGTGGGCTAATCGCCGGTAGGCTGCTGGACCGAGGTGACTTCATCGCAGGCAATCCAGCTCCCACACCTGACCGCATTCCAACAGAGATACGCGGTCAGGTGTGGGAGCTGGCTTGCCTGCGATGAGGCCAGGCCTGACACCCCAGATCACCCGCCATACTCCGGCCGCCCAGCCAACCCCTCCTTCAAGAACTCCACCAACTTGCGCACCTTTGGCGATAAATGCCGCTGTTGCGGATACAGCGCCCACACTGCCGTATTCGGCGGTTGATGGGCTTCAAGCAGTGAAACCAGCGCGCCGCTGTGCAAGTGCTCCAGCACGTAATAGTCCGGCAACTGGCACAACCCCACCCCTTGCAACGCCGCATCCAGCACCGCTTGCCCACTGTTGCAGCGCCAGTTTCCCTGCACGCGCTGGGAAAATTCGCGTCCGTCCTGCGCCAGTTGCCAAATATCCGAACTGCCGATCAGGCAGTTATGCCGGCTCAGTTCCGACAAGCTATGGGGGCGCCCGTACCGCTCCAGGTAGGACGGCGAGGCGCAGAGATACATGCGTCTCGGCGCCAGGCGGCTGGCGACCATTCGTGAATCCTGCAGGCGGCCCAGGCGAATCGCCAGGTCCAGGCCTTCATGCACCAGGTCGAGGGGGCGGTTGCTCAGTTCAATATCCACCCGCAATTGCGGATAAAGCCCCATGAAGCGTGTTACCAACGGCACGATAAAACGTTCGCCATAAGCCACGGCGCAGGTCATGCGCAACATACCCTTGGGTTCACTGGTCAGGTCGCCCACTGCGCGCAAGGCTTCTTCGCGTCCGTCTTGCAGGCGTTGGCAATGTTGCAGAAAGGTCTGCCCGGCCTCGGTCAGCGTGACGCGCCGGGTGCTGCGATAGAGCAGGCGGGTTTGCAGGCGTTCTTCCAGGCGTGCCACCTGGCGGCTGATATGGGACGAGGACACGCCCAGGCGTTCGGCGGCAGCGGTAAATTGGCTGCACTCGGCCACGGCGACGAACTCATCAATGCCTTCCCAGCGGTTTTCAAGCATGGTGATTATCCCAGTACAGCAATAATGTTTTGCTTTTGCCTGGATTATTAATCAATGAGCCATGTTTTACACTGCCCGTCTTACTTTTTAAGCCCCAGGAGAAACCCGGATGATCAAGTCACGCGCCGCTGTCGCCTTTGAAGCCAAGAAACCACTGGAGATCGTGGAAGTGGATGTCGCCATGCCCAAGGCCGGTGAAGTCCTGCTGCGCGTGGTTGCCTCCGGGGTTTGCCATACCGATGCCTACACCCTGTCGGGCGCCGATCCGGAGGGTATTTTCCCGTCGATCCTCGGCCATGAAGGCGGTGCGGTAGTCGAAGCGATTGGCGAGGGTGTGACCTCGGTAGCCGTGGGTGACCACGTGATCCCGCTGTACACCCCGGAGTGCGGCAAGTGCAAGTTCTGCCTGTCGGGCAAGACCAACCTGTGCCAGGCCATCCGCGCAACCCAGGGCAAAGGCCTGATGCCGGACGGCACTACGCGCTTCTCCTACAAGGGCCAGCCGATTTTCCACTACATGGGTACTTCGACCTTTTCCGAATACACCGTGTTGCCGGAAATCTCCGTGGCCAAGATTCCTAAAGAAGCTCCGCTGGAAAAAGTCTGCCTGCTGGGCTGCGGCGTCACCACCGGTATTGGTGCGGTGATCAACACCGCCAAGGTCAAACCGGGCGATACCGTGGCCATCTTCGGCCTCGGCGGGATTGGCTTGTCGGCTGTGATCGGTGCAGTGAAGGCCAAGGCCGGCCGTATCATCGCCATCGACATCAACCCGGCCAAGTTTGAAATCGCCAAGCAGCTGGGCGCCACCGACTGCATCAACCCGAAAGACTACGACCGGCCTATCCAGGACGTTATCGTCGATTTGACCGACGGCGGCGTGGACTTTTCCTTCGAGTGCATCGGCAATGTCCAACTGATGCGCGCGGCCCTGGAGTGCTGCCACAAAGGTTGGGGCGAGTCGGTGATCATCGGTGTCGCCGGGGCCGGCCAGGAAATTTCCACCCGTCCCTTCCAGCTGGTGACCGGTCGCGTCTGGCGCGGTTCGGCTTTCGGTGGCGTGCGTGGCCGCAGCGAGTTGCCAAGCTACGTGGAAATGGCCCAGAGCGGTGAAATCCCGTTGGATACCTTCATCACCCACAC
Source organism: Pseudomonas sp. WS 5411 (assembly GCF_012985595.1). Lineage (NCBI taxonomy): Bacteria > Pseudomonadati > Pseudomonadota > Gammaproteobacteria > Pseudomonadales > Pseudomonadaceae > Pseudomonas > Pseudomonas sp. WS 5411. Next base: position 90,514 of record NZ_JAARMC010000011.1, on the reverse strand, counting down.
CATGGGCCTGGAAGATATCAATAAGGCGTTCGACCTGATGCATGAAGGCAAGAGCATTCGTACCGTCATCCATTTCTGAGGTCGGCCATGAGTCTGCAAAACCTGTCATGCCAGAAGAGCTTCGGCGGCTGGCATAAGCGTTACAAACATCATTCCGATGTGCTGGACTGCGACATGACCTTCGCCGTCTACCTGCCACCCCAGGCGGAGCAGGGCGGCAAGTTGCCGGTGCTGTACTGGCTGTCGGGGCTGACCTGCACCGATGAGAACTTCATGCAAAAGGCCGGCGCGCAACGTATGGCGGCCGAACTGGGAATGATCATCGTCGCGCCGGACACCAGCCCCCGTGGGCCGGGTGTACCGGGCGACCCTGACAATGCCTGGGACTTTGGCCTGGGTGCCGGGTTTTACTTGAATGCCACGCAAGAGCCGTGGAGCAAGCACTATCGGATGCATGACTATGTAGTGCAGGAATTGCCGGCGTTGGTTGAAGCGCATTTCCCGGCTTCCGACAAGCGTGGCATCAGCGGGCACTCCATGGGCGGCCACGGTGCGCTGGTGTGTGCCTTGCGCAATCCTGGGCGCTACCAGTCGGTGTCGGCGTTCTCGCCGATCAACAATCCGATGGATTGCCCTTGGGGGCAGAAGGCTTTTTCTCGCTACCTGGGGGAAGAGCGTTCGAAGTGGCGCGAATGGGATGCCTGCGTGCTGATCAGCGAAGCCTCGGAAAAACTGCCGTTGCTGGTGGACCAGGGCGATCGCGACGACTTCCTCGCGACCCAGCTCAAGCCCGAGGCCTTGCAACAAGCCGCCAAGGCCGCCGGCCATCCGCTGGAGCTGCGCCTGCAGCCGGGTTATGACCACAGCTACTTCTTTATCGCCAGCTTCATCGAGGACCACTTGCGTCATCATGGACGTGCTTTGCTCGGTTAATGTCCGGCAAAAGTAGGTAGAATCACGCCCTGAATTAACTCGGGGCGTTTTTTTATGCGTATTGGCCACGGCTATGATGTGCACCGTTTCGCCGAAGGCGACTTCATCACCCTGGGCGGCGTGCGCATTGCGCACCACCATGGGTTGCTGGCTCATTCCGACGGCGACGTTGTGCTGCATGCCTTGAGCGATGCCTTGCTCGGTGCGGCGGCGTTGGGGGATATCGGTAAACACTTTCCGGACACCGATCCCACCTTCAAGGGCGCGGACAGTCGCGTGCTGCTGCGGCATGTGGTCGGCCTGATCCATGCCAAGGGCTGGAAGGTCGGCAATGTCGATAACACCATCGTCGCCCAGGCGCCCAAAATGGCCCCGCATATCGAGTCGATGCGCGCAGTGATTGCCGCCGATCTGCAAATAGAACTGGATCAAGTCAACGTGAAAGCCACCACCACCGAAAAACTCGGGTTTACCGGTCGAGAAGAGGGCATCGCCGTGCACTCCGTCGCCTTGTTGCTGCGCGCATGAACGACCTGCAACTGTTGGGGCCGCGGGCCTATGGTGAAGCACTGGGCAGCGCGGTACTCAAGGCGACGGCTGAGGACTTCCAGGTGGACGAGGTGCTGGATATCCCGCTGACCGGCGAGGGCGAGCACCTGTGGCTGTGGGTGGAAAAGCGTGGCCTGAACACCGAAGAGGCCGCGCGGCGCATTGCCAAGGCTGCTGGCGTGCCCTTGCGCACGGTCAGCTATGCCGGCCTCAAGGATCGCCAGGCGCTGACCCGCCAGTGGTTCAGCGTGCAACTGCCCGGCAAGGCCGATCCAGACCTGAGCGCGGCGGAAAACGACACCCTGAAGATCCTCAAGACCGCCCGCCACAAGCGCAAGTTGCAGCGTGGCGCCCATGCGGCCAACGGTTTTACCCTGCGCCTGACCCAACTGGTCGGTGACCACGCCGCGATCGATGCGCGCCTGCAACTGATCGCCCAACACGGTATCCCCAACTATTTCGGCGCCCAGCGGTTTGGCCATAACGGCGGCAACGTCGTCGATGCCCGCGACTGGGCGGCCCGCAAGGCCCTGCCGGAGCAGCGCAATGTGCGTTCGCGCCTGCTGTCGACCGCGCGCAGCTTTGTGTTCAATAAAGTGCTGGCGGCGCGGGTTGCCGATGGTTCATGGCAGCGCGCCCAGGTCGGTGACTTGCTGGCGTTCACCGACAGCCGCAGCTTTTTCCCGGCCGGGGAGGCGGAGTGCAGCGATCCGCGCCTGGCCATCCTCGACCTGCATCCCACCGGCCCGCAGTGGGGTGAAGGCGAATCGCCCGCCAGCGGCGCCACCCATGCGCTGGAGCAAACCGTCGCAGCGAGCGAAGGAGACCTGTGCGATTGGCTGGCCAAAGCCGGCATGAGTCAGGAGCGACGCATTCTGCGACTGCCCATTGGCGGGTTGACGTGGCATTATCCCGAGACTGACATTCTGCAATTGGAATTCGTCCTGCCGGCCGGATGCTTCGCCACTGTTTTGGTGCGCGAGCTTGTTGATCTGGTGCCGGTGGGGCAGACGGACAGCCCATGCGTATTCTGATATCTAACGACGACGGGGTCACCGCACCCGGCCTTGCCGCGCTTCATGCTGCGCTGGCCGATTACGCCGAGTGCGTGGTGGTTGCCCCGGACCAGGACAAAAGCGGCGCCAGCAGTTCGCTGACGCTCGACCGTCCTTTGCACCCGCAAACGTTGGCCAACGGCTTTATCAGCGTAAATGGCACGCCGACCGATTGCGTGCACCTGGCGATCAACAGTTTGCTGGCCGATGAGCCGGATTTAGTGGTTTCCGGGATCAACCTGGGCGCCAACCTGGGCGATGACGTGTTGTACTCCGGCACCGTGGCGGCGGCCCTTGAAGGGCGTTTCCTGGGGCGCACGGCATTTGCCTTTTCGTTGGCGTCGCGGCAGGTGGATAACCTGGCGACCGCCGCGTACTTCGCGCGCAAACTGGTGGAGGCCCACGACACCCTGGTGCTGCCGCCACGTACAGTGCTCAACGTCAATATCCCCAACCTGCCCCTGGACCATATTCGCGGTATCCAGTTGACCCGCCTGGGCCATCGCGCCCGCGCCGCGGCACCGCTGAAAGTGGTCGATCCCCGTGGCAGGGAAGGCTACTGGATTGCTGCAGCGGGCGACGCCGAGGATGGCGGGCCGGGCACGGACTTTCATGCGGTGATGCAAGGTTATGTTTCGATTACCCCGTTACAACTTGATCGCACCTTCAATGATGCCTTCGGTGGTCTCGATCCCTGGCTGGAGGGGCTGCGCTGATGGCTCGTGAACAGGACGACCTGTTGCGCCGTGGCATCGGCATGACCTCCCAGCGCACCCGTGAGCGATTGATCCAGCGGCTCTACGAAGAGGGGCTGTCCAACGCCCAGGTGTTGGAAGTCATCCGTCGTACCCCGCGTCATCTGTTTGTCGATGAGGCCCTGGCCCATCGCGCCTATGAAGACACCGCGCTGCCCATTGGCCATAACCAGACCATCTCCCAGCCCTACATGGTGGCGCGCATGAGCGAGCTGCTGCTGGCGGCGGGCCCGCTGGACAAAGTGCTGGAAATCGGCACCGGCTCCGGCTACCAGACCGCCGTGCTCTCGCAGCTGGTGGAGCGGGTGTTTTCCGTCGAGCGGATCAAGGTCCTGCAGGACCGGGCCAAGGAGCGCCTGGTGGAGTTGAACCTGCGCAATGTGGTGTTTCGCTGGGGGGACGGCTGGGAGGGCTGGCCGGCATTGGCGCCCTATAACGGCATCATCGTGACGGCCGTGGCCACGGATGTGCCTCAGGCGCTTCTCGACCAACTGGCCCCGGGCGGGCGCCTGGTGATTCCGGTCGGCTCGGGCGAAGTACAGCAACTGATGTTGATTGTGCGCGAAGAAGAAGGTTTTTCGCGGCATGTCCTGGGGGCAGTGCGTTTTGTGCCGTTACTTAATGGGCCGCTGGCCTGATCATTTATGACGGCGTACTGAATTCTATTGTCGGGTATGTGTCTTACAGCGGGGTTCATTGAGTCAACATCAAGTTGGGTAGTTACTCAACGAGATGAATTTTTCGTTTCTACCTTGTTGCCGGTTAACGTCCGGCAGCCAGTTATACTTGCTACATATTTCAAGCCTGATACAGGCGTTCATGTTTCAGCCACCACAAAGGGAGCGGCGGGTGAGTCTCACAGTCATTGCGCAGCGTATGAGTAAAACGAGCTTTCAGCGACTGGTGATTGGCCTTGTCTTGAGTTCCTTGTTGGCTGCCTGTTCCAACACAGGCGGCGGGGCGCGGGTCGTCGACCGCAATAGCGCGGCACCGCAGCGGCCTACGGTGACCACCGGGCAGTACGTGGTGCGCAAGGGCGATACCATGTTCTCGATCGCCTTCCGTTATGGTTGGGATTACAAGGCGCTGGCCGCGCGGAACAACATCCCAGTGCCCTATACGATTCATCCGGGGCAAACGATACGCTTCGATGGGCGCACGGGTTCGGCACCCACGGCAGTTGTGACAAAATCCGGTTCCTCGGCTTCTTCTTCCAGCAAGACGACGGTCTTCACCCGGCCTGCAGGCACCGCTGCGCCGGCGGCTGCGAGCAAGCCGGCAGCCGCGCCGTTGCCACCTGCGGGGCCTGCGCCGAAGGGTTGGGGATGGCCCTCGAATGGCATTCTTATTGGAAAATTCTCTTCAAACGGTAGTTTGAATAAAGGCATTGATATCGCCGGGGATTTGGGACAGCCTGTTTTAGCTGCGTCTGATGGGACTGTTGTATACGCCGGGAGTGGTCTACGGGGTTACGGCGAATTGGTCATCATCAAACACAGCGATACCTACGTCAGTGCCTACGGTCATAACCGCAGGTTGTTGGTTCGGGAGGGGCAGCAGGTCAAAGTCGGACAGACAATTGCCGAAATGGGGTCGACTGGTACAGACCGGGTGAAACTGCACTTTGAGATTCGCCGCCAAGGTAAGCCTGTAGATCCACTGCAATTCCTACCCCGGCGTTGATGTGTTGTCAGCCTGTTCCCTCACGTAGAAGGAACAGGCTCCAGCGTTGCCAAGGATAAAGGCGTCGCTTGAGCTTGAGGTCGAACTCACCAAAGGACTATAACAATGGCTCTCAGTAAAGAAGCGCCGGAGTTTGACATCGACGATGAGGTTCTCCTTATGGAGACCGGCATCGGTACGGATTCGATGTCGAATGAGGGACCCGCTGTACCTTCAGTTCGTACCAAGTCCAAAAACTCCACAGCGTTAAAACAGCATAAGTACATTGATTACACCCGGGCGCTCGATGCGACCCAGTTGTATCTCAATGAAATCGGCTTTTCCCCCTTGCTCACTCCCGAAGAAGAAGTCCATTTTGCGCGACTGTCGCAAAAGGGCGATCCTGCTGGGCGCAAGCGCATGATTGAAAGCAACCTGCGACTGGTGGTGAAAATCGCCCGACGCTATGTCAATCGTGGGCTGTCCCTGTTGGACTTGATCGAAGAGGGCAACCTCGGCCTGATCCGGGCAGTGGAGAAGTTTGACCCTGAACGGGGTTTTCGCTTCTCGACCTACGCTACGTGGTGGATTCGCCAGACCATCGAACGGGCAATCATGAATCAGACCCGGACCATCCGGTTGCCGATTCATGTCGTCAAGGAGCTTAACGTGTACCTGCGGGCAGCACGTGAGCTCACTCAAAAGCTGGATCATGAACCATCGCCTGAAGAGATCGCCAACCTGCTGGAAAAACCGGTGGGAGAGGTCAAGCGCATGCTGGGTCTTAATGAGCGTGTGTCTTCGGTCGATGTCTCGCTGGGTCCGGATTCGGATAAAACCCTGCTGGACACCCTGACGGATGACCGGCCAACGGATCCGTGTGAGCTGTTGCAGGACGATGACTTGTCGCAGAGCATCGACCAATGGCTTTCAGAACTGACGGACAAGCAGCGCGAGGTGGTGATTCGCCGCTTCGGTCTGCGTGGCCATGAGAGCAGTACCCTGGAGGATGTTGGCCTGGAGATCGGCTTGACCCGCGAGCGGGTGCGGCAGATCCAGGTTGAGGGTCTCAAGCGCTTGCGGGAGATCCTGGAGAAGAATGGCTTGTCGAGTGAGTCGTTGTTTCAGTAACGGCTTGTAAGGTAGCTATGAGAACGCCCGGTGCATGGGAGTGCACCGGGCGTTTTGCGTTGTGGGAGCCCGGCTTGCCGACGATGGCGACCTTGAGGGCGACCCTCGCCGCAAGGGCAGCATCAAATCCCAGGCATAAAAAAACCCCGCTTTTAAGGGCGGGGTTCTTTCGACTAAGTCAGTACAAGTTAGATAACTTGAACTTCTTCAGCTTGCATGCCTTTCTGACCGCGGGTAGCGATGAAAGAAACCTGTTGGCCTTCTTTCAGGCTTTTGAAGCCGTCGGATTGGATAGCTTTGAAGTGAACGAACAGGTCGTCACCGGATTGTGGAGTGATGAAGCCGAAGCCTTTTTCATCGTTGAACCACTTAACGGTACCAGTTTGGCGATTAGACATGGTGTATCTCCTTGGACAAAGTTAACTGCGACTCAGGAAAAGCCCTGGCCGAGACTGAGTGCAAAGAGCAGGAAAAATTCTTGGAGATGGTTGGATCGAAATTCAACATATCGTGTAGAGATTCTCAGTGACACAAGCAGCACAGTGGCGCCACCTTAACCCTTTTTCCGGAACGTGCCAATGGTATTTCCGAAGGTTTCTCTATTTTCGTGACTGGCGGTGCCTTTTACAGGCCTGCGGCCCTTTAATTCAGGGGCAGGGCCCGCCCCATACGGCTGACAGTGATCGGGCGCAACTTAATCAAGAAAAACCCCCGCGTCCTTTGAACCGCGAGGCCAGCCCCGGTAAGATGCCCAACAGAATTTTCCACCTCGCTATTCAGGACACCCGCCATGAGCATCAAATCGGACAAGTGGATTCGCCGCATGGCGCAAGAGCACGGCATGATCGAACCCTTCGTCGAGCGCCAGATGCGCGGAGAGGGCACCGAGCGCCTGATTTCGTTCGGGGTTTCCAGCTACGGCTACGATGTGCGTTGCGCCGATGAGTTCAAGGTGTTCACCAACATCAACTCGGCCACCGTCGATCCGAAAAATTTCGATGAAAAGAGTTTCGTCGATGTGAAGAGCGACGTGTGCATCATCCCGCCAAACTCCTTTGCCCTGGCGCGCACTGTCGAGTTCTTCCGTATTCCGCGCAATGTGCTGACCATCTGCCTGGGCAAGAGCACCTACGCGCGCTGCGGCATTATCGTCAACGTGACTCCGCTTGAGCCGGAATGGGAAGGCCACGTGACCCTGGAGTTCTCCAACACCACCACCTTGCCGGCCAAGATCTACGCCAATGAAGGCGTCGCACAGATGCTGTTCTTCGAATCCGACGAAGAGTGCGAAGTGTCCTATAAAGACCGTGGCGGCAAGTACCAGGGCCAGCGCGGCGTCACCCTGCCACGCACCTGATCGAAACGTCTTACAGAGCAAGGGAATTTGTCAGCGGGCAGGCACTCTATTGGGAGTACTGCCTCGGCGCGTGCACAGCGCGCCGAGCCACGCTTGAGGAGTACCCTATGAAGATCGACCCGCGAATCAGCGCCGAACTTGCCCGGCTTGAACCCAACCAGATTGGTGTTCTGGCCTGGTCCCTGATGGCCGACCCCGCCGCCGGCGGCATCCCTGGCCAGCCTGACCCCGATACCCCGGAACAACCCACCGAGCCTGGTGTGCCGACCCTGCCGGATGAGCCACCACCCGCGCCAGTGGCCTGACAGGCCTCCACAAACCGCTGGTAGCTTTTGTGGTGGCGAGCGGGCTTGCCCGCGTGGGGCTGCGCAGCAGCCCTGAAACCTGGCGCCGCGGTGTATCTGAAGACAGGCGGCAACGTTACAGGGGCTGCTACGCAGCCCGACGCGGGCAAGCCCGCTCGCCACAGTAAGGCCTCTTGCCTTGGCCTCTTACTTCAGATTGCCACTTAGAAACTGCCGCAAACGCTCGCTTTTCGGGTTGCCCAGCACGTCTTCCGGCGTGCCTTCCTCCTCCACCAGCCCGTGGTGCAAAAACAGCACCTGGCTGGAAACCTTGCGTGCAAAACTCATCTCGTGGGTCACCATGATCATGGTCCGCCCCTCTTCAGCCAGACCCTGGATCACCTTCAGCACTTCGCCCACCAGTTCCGGGTCGAGGGCCGATGTCGGCTCGTCGAACAGCATCACCTCCGGCTCCATCGCCAGGGCGCGTGCGATAGCCACTCGCTGTTGCTGGCCCCCCGAGAGGAACGCCGGATACTGCTCGGCCACCCGTGCCGGCAGCCCTACCTTGTCCAGATAACGCCGGGCACGGTCCTCGGCGTCCTTTTTGCTGCAGCCCAGGACCCGGCGGGGGGCCATGCTGATGTTTTCCAGCACGCTCATATGGCTCCACAGGTTGAAGTGCTGGAACACCATCGCCAGGCGGGTGCGCAGGCGCTGTAGCTCGGCTTCGTCGGCCACGCGCATGCCGTGGCGGTCGCTGACCATACGGATCGGCTGGCCATCCAGGCTAATGGCGCCGTCATTGGGTTGTTCAAGAAAGTTGATGCAACGCAGGAAGGTACTTTTCCCCGAGCCGCTGGCGCCGATCAGGCTGATCACATCACCGCTTTTGGCCTTTAGCGAAACACCTTTGAGCACTTTATGGTCGCCATAGCTTTTATGCAGGCCTTCAACGGTCAGTTTGTACATGGGGCGTGCATCCTCAAGGCGATAGTAAATAGCCGCTGCGATAGGGCGTAAGGCCGGCGACATGGGCAATCACCATGCCGGCCGTGGCCATGCGCCTTAGCGAGCGGGCATACATCAGGCCGGCATGGCGGCAGTGAACGGGGGTGACGCGGTCGTGAATGGGGTCAATAACCTCGGCGACCAACTGCCCGGCCTCCAGGTATTCCCCTGGCAGCGCGTGGAACACCAGCAAGCCACCTAGCGGGGTTGCCACCGGTTCGACGGCAGCCAGCGGCGTGGCGGGGTAGGGCAAGTCGGGCAGGGGTGCAGGTTCGCCGCTGATGGCGCCAAATCGGATCAGATAGTCGATGATCGCCTGGCAATCGAGACTGGCCAGGCCGTGATTGACATCGCCTTGGCCGCGCAACTCCAGGGTCACGGAAAAACTGCCCTGGGGAATCTCGAAGCGCTCGCCAAAACGTTGCTGCAATTGCCACCAGAGCAGGGTGAAACACTCATCGAAGGATTGCCCCCCGGAATCGGTGGCCAGCAGGCAGGCTTCGGCGCCGATGTAACGGGCCAGCGGCTCGACCTGCGGCCAGGCCTCGGGCGTGGTGTAAAGGTGGGCGACGGCTTCGAAGTCGCAATGCAGGTCCAGCACCATATCGGCATCACAGGCCAGGCGTTGCAGCACCAGGCGCTGGGATTGCAGCTGCGTGGCCGGTACATGGCGGTCGAGGGCCTGGCGCAGGCTGTCGCGGATCAGCGCGACGTTGCGCCTTGGATCATCCCCCAGCCGACCCTCGACCTGATTGCCGACCTCGTCACTGAGGTCGACAAACAGGCGATTGAAATTCTGCCCGCTCTCCAGCTCGTAGCGGCCCAGGGGAATGTCCATCAGCACTTGCTCCAGGCCCACTGGATTGGCCACCGGCACCAGCACGATTTCGCTGCGCAGGCGGCCGGCTGCAGCCAGTTCCGCCAGGCGTACCTTCAAGTGCCAGGCCACCAGCATGCCGGGCAGTTCGTCGGCGTGCAGCGAGGATTGGATGTAGATTTTGCCTTCGGCCTGCTCTGGCCCGAAGTGAAAACTGTGAATCTGCCGTGCCGTGCCTGGCACGGGGGCGAGGAGGGGATGAATCTGTTGCCGCATAGGGGCTCCTTAATGGCTCGGCCCGAGAAAGGCCAGCCAGCGCCGCTCCGCCAGACGAAACAGACCGACCAGGGCAAAGGTCACGGTCAGGTAGATCAGCGCAGCGATACCAAACGATTGGAAAGTCAGGAAGGTGGCCGAGTTGGCGTCCCGGGCGACTTTGAGGATGTCCGGGATCGTCGCGGTAAAGGCTACCGTCGTCGAGTGCAGCATCAGGATCACTTCATTACTGTAGTACGGCAATGAACGGCGCAGGGCCGACGGCATGATCACGTAGGCGTAGAGTTTCCAGCCGCTCAGGCCATAGGCTTTCGCCGCTTCGACCTCACCATGGGCCATGCTGCGGATGGCTCCGGCGAAGATTTCCGTGGTGTAGGCGCAGGTGTTGAGGGCAAAGGCCAGAAGGGTGCAGTTCATCGCGTCGCGAAAAAACGCATCCAGCAATGGTTGTGCGCGAACCGCAGCGAGGCTGTAGATACCGGTGTAGCAGATCAGCAGCTGGATATAGAGCGGTGTGCCGCGAAACAGGTAGGTGTAGAACTGCACCGGCCAACGGACCCAGCGCTTGGGCGAGACGCGGGCAATGGACAACGGGATCGACACCACGAAACCCATGCAGATCGAGGCTGTGAGCAGCCACATCGTCATGGCCAGGCCGCTCATATGGTTGCCATCGCTGTAAAGGAAAGGCCGCCAGTACTCCTGCAACAGTTCGATCATCGCACTGCCTCCCGTGAGCCGGCGGCGTAACGGGCTTCCAGCCTGCGCAGGACGAAGTTTGATGCGCTGGTAATGGCCAGGTAGATCAAGGCCGCCACTACCAGGAAAAAGAACAGTTGGTAGGTACTTTTGCCGGCATCCTGGGCAGCCTTGACCACGTCGGCCAGGCCGATGATCGACACCAGCGCCGTGGCCTTGAGCATCACCATCCAGTTATTGCCAATGCCCGGCAAGGCGAAGCGCATCATTTGCGGGAAGGTCACGTAGCGAAAGCGCTGCCCGCGCTTGAGGCCATAGGCCGTGGCGGCCTCGAGCTGGCCGCGGGGCACGGCGAGGATCGCGCCGCGAAAAGTCTCGGTGAAATACGCACCGTAGATAAAGCCCAGGGTAATCACCCCGGCGCCGAACGGGTTGATCTCGATGTATTCCCATTCCATGTAGTCGGTGAAGCTGGTCAGCCAGGTTTGCAGGCTGTAGAAAATCAACAGCATCAGCACCAGGTCCGGCACGCCGCGAATCAAGGTGGTGTAGAGCTGCGCGGGAATGCGCAACAGCGCCAGGCTCGACAACTTGGCGCTGGCGCCGATCAGCCCCAGCAGCACGCTGACGGCCAGGGACAGCACCGACAGCTTGATGGTCATCCAGGTGCCTTGCAGCAACAGCGGGCCAAACCCTTTCAAGCTGAACGCGCCAAGCCCGAGGGTCTGCAACAGGTCTTCAAACATGGGGTACGCCTTTGGCAATCGGTAGTGCGCCCACCCCTTGGAGCGGCGGGCGCCGCAGCGTTATTTGCCGCTGTACAGGTTCAGATCGCCGAAGTGTTTTTTCTGGATGGTGGCGTAGGTGCCATCATCGTGTAACGCTTTGATACCTTTATCCAGGAGGGCTTTGAGCTCTTTGTTACCTTTTGCGATGCCGACAGCCGTTTTGGAGGGCAGCATTTCGCTGTCTACGGGCTTGCTGACTTCATAGTCCGCCCCTTGTGGCGATTTCAGAAAGCCCAGTTCGGCCTGCAGCATGTCCTGGATCGACGCATCCAGGCGGCCCGAGGTCAGGTCGGCATAGACCTGATCCTGGTTCTGGTAGGCCTGGGTTTTCACTCCGGCCTTGTCCAGCACAGCCTTGGCGTAGGCTTCCTGGATGGTGCCTTGTTCATAGCCGACGGTCTTGCCCTTGAGAGAGGCCATGTCTTCGCTCAGGCCCGAGCCTTTCTTGAATACATAGGAGGTCGGCCCGGAAAACAGCTCGCTGGAGAAGTCGATGACCTTCTCGCGGGCCGGGGTCACGGTCATGGACGAAATCACACCGTCGAACTTCTTGGCTTTCAGGCCCGGGATCATGCCGTCAAAGTCACTTTCCACCCACTTGCACGTGACCTTCAGCTCCGCACAAATGGCATTGCCCAGGTCGATATCGAAGCCCACCAGGCTGCCGTCGGCGGCCTTGGATTCAAATGGCGCGTAGGAAGGGTCCACACCAAAACGCAATTCTTTGTATTCCTTGGCCAAGGCGGTACCGGCGGCCATGCACAGTGCGAGTGCAGAAAGGGTCAGCAATGCTTTTTTCATTAGGTAATCCCTGGGAACCAAGATAAGCGCTTATGGCGCGATTAGGACTGTTACTGAACGGTGTCAGACGAATCGCAAGTAGCAATTTCTGCACCATAGTTCTGAATAGTCTTTTTAATTGGCGGGATTACACGAAGGGTAACGTAGGAAGCGCCCGATATCGGGCGCTAGAAATCTTCAGCACCATTGCAGTGCGGGCGGGTCGCCTACGTGGGATTACTTTCCCGGAACCAGGGTCAGACGAGTCTTGCCATACACCTTTTCAAAGTTCTGTGGCTGCATCGGGAAGCTCAGGTATTGCGCCTTGAGCCATGGATCAATGCCATTGGCATAGTTCGGGCTGGCAGGGTTGCCGGATTGGCCGATCCCGCCTTGACCCATCATCGGTTCCACCTGGCCGAAATCGACAATCATGCGCAGGGCCTGGACTTGGCTGGTGGCGAAATCCTGCCCCCAATTGTAGGGCGCTGCGTTCAACGTACTGTGATCGCCGCCGGCTGCCAATGGGCCGCGAATCGTCTGCCCGCCGGTGTTTTTCCAGGTGTAGCTGTGCAGTTTTCCCCATTGCCAGGCCTTGTGATCTGCGCCCAACTGGCTGTCGCCGGCGGTGATTGCAGCAGCCAGGCTGCGGGCGAGAATCGCCGGCTTGTCTTCTTTGCCAGGGGTGTGCAGGTCGTCCCAGAACGGGCTGTCTTCACGCCCCAGCAGATGGTCGGCCTGGGCCGCGTAGGACAGGTTGGCGTTGCTGACAAAGGCTTTCCAGGTGGCGCTGGATTCCGGGCCCAGCTCGTCGAGGAAAATCTGCCTGGCGCTTTCCTGCAGGAACAGTTGGTAGATCGCGGCGTCGGCCGAGGTGGCTGCCAGCCGCCCGTCGAACGCCATCAGGCGGCCCAGGGCCTGCTGGGCCTTGGCCCGCTCTGCGGCAGGCAGGGCATCAATCGCCTGCTTCAGTGGCTGGGCCATGCCTGGCGCCTGGAACATGCTTTTGAGTTTGGCGGCGAACAGCGTGGTCTGGTCGTACTGCATGGCGATCACGCTGCGGCTGTCGTGCTTGCCGTTGCCGGCCAGTTGCGCCAGGCGTTCGCTGCGCTCCGGCGCGGCCCAGGAGTTGGACAGTTGCATGCCGTAGCCGTGGGGCACCGTACGCTGGTTGGCCGTGCCGACCCAGCCCTGTGGCGGGTCCTGGTCATAGGGGTGCAGCATCGCATCGGCGTAGCCATCCCAGTCAAAGCGCCCGTCCCAGCCCGGCGAGGGCAGCAGGCCTTCACCTTCGCGGCGGTTGGGGAAACGCCCGGTGACCTGCCAGCCGATATTGCTGGCGTCGGCAAATACCATGTTCAGGGCGATGGCCCGAATCTCGCGGCTGGCGTCCGAGGCTTTTTCCACATTCTGCGCCCGGGACAGGTCGAAAAACGCATCCAGGCTCTTGTCGTCCTTGAAACTGGCGGTTTGCAGGGCCAGGCCGTAACCGCTGGTCAGCGACTGGGCGCTGTTGAGCAACGGTCCGTGGCGGGTTTCGTACACCGCCTCGCGAATCGGCCGCTGGCCCTTGGCGAAGAAGGTTTCGTTACGCACGATTGTCGGCAGCCATTTGCCGTTGTGCTCGTAGTACAGCGCGCTGCCCTGGCGTTTGACCTTCTCCAGGAACAGGTCCTGGGTATCGCCGGACACCTGGCTCATGCTCCAGGCCACCTTGCCGTTGAAACCGGACAGCAAGGTCGGAATCCCGGCAATCGACACCCCGACCGCCTGGTATTTCGGCGCGCGGATTTGTACGAAATTCCACAGGGACGGCGCCTGCATAGGCGTAGACAGGTCGTTGGCCAACAGGCTGCGACCACTGCGGCTGCGTTGCGGGGCGATGGCCCAGTTGCTGGAGGTGGAAACCCCAAGGGTGTTGAGGCTGCTCAGGTGTTCGTTGATGCTGTTGAGCGTGGCAAGGCCGGGAATCTGCCCGAGATTGACGCCCTTGAGCTTGTCGGACTCCGCCACAGGCAGCGGTTCGTCCGGGTAGCTTGGGGTCAGCCAGGCGAGTTTGTCGGCGCCGACTTTTTGCGCCAGTACCAGGGCGGACAACTCTTCCTGCAGGTTGGCCGACTCACTGAAATTCAGCAGGCAAAACAACAGCGCCGAGTCCTCTGGCTTCCAGTACTCGGGCTTGTAGCCAGTCTGGGCCAGGTCCGTCGGCAGTTTGTCGCGGTAGCGGAACAGGTAGGCGTTGACGCCGCGGGCATACACTTCAAAGAAGCGCTTGAGGCGCGGCGACGAGGCGTTGTACAGCTCGCTGGCGCTTTTCTTCAGGTTGACGGCGCGCATGAAGCGGTCGACATCCAGCACGTCCGGACCGGACATCTCCGCCAGTCGGCCCTGGGCCAACAGGCGCAGGGTAACCATCTGGTTGATCCGGTCGCTGGCGTGCACATAACCGAGGGTGAACAGCGCGTCGTGGAAGGTACTGCTTTCAATCAGCGGCATGCCCTGGCTGTTACGCCGTACGGAAACATTCTGCGCCAGGCCCTTGAGCGGCTGCACGCCGGAAACGGGGGGCAGGGTGTCCTGGCTGTTCAGTGACTGGCAACCGGCCAGGCCCAAGGCACTGGCCACTGCCGCGGCAACGCCGAACCGGGGAAGAAAACGTGAGAGGGCTGGCGAGGCCATGGCAAAGCTCCTGCGGGGGGTAGCGTCAGTAAAGGCGCTACGTTAGTGAGCGCGGCGAACCGACGCAAGCGGGAGGCGATGCTAATTTTCAGGATTTGATTGAGCAGATGTGCGAGCTGTCGAGCTTTAGCCAGGCTGCGATAGGAGCATCGCGCTGTATCTGGCAGCCCCAGCGCCTGCATCGCAGCCTCGCCGGGGCTCGACAGCTCCCACAGGGGGGAGCGTGTATCAGGATTTCGGCGGGTTGACCTTCTGCACCAGGTCATAGGCCCGCACTGTCGCCGGGCGTTCCTTGATCAGGTTGAACCAGCGATGCAGGTGGGGGAAGTCTTCCAGGCGCTGGCTTTGCCATTTGTGGGAAACGATCCACGGGTAGATCGCCATATCGGCAATGCTGTAGGTCTCGCCGGCAACGAAGCTGCGGTCCGCCAGGCGCCGGTCGAGCACGCCATAGAGGCGCGCTGTTTCATCGACGTAGCGTTTGATCGCGTAGGGGATTTTTTCCGGGGCGAACTGGCTGAAATGGTGATTCTGCCCGGCCATCGGACCCAGGCCGCCCATTTGCCAGAACAACCATTGCAGCACTTCCTGGCGACCGCGCAGGTCCTTGGGCAGGAACTGACCGGTTTTTTCCGCGAGGTAC
This sequence comes from Pseudomonas sp. WS 5411, assembly GCF_012985595.1. Lineage (NCBI taxonomy): Bacteria > Pseudomonadati > Pseudomonadota > Gammaproteobacteria > Pseudomonadales > Pseudomonadaceae > Pseudomonas > Pseudomonas sp. WS 5411. Next base: position 75,095 of record NZ_JAARMC010000011.1, on the reverse strand, counting down.
AGCAGGATGGCTCCGGATTCGAACAGCGAAATCGGCGCGCCACCGTCGCTCGGGTGCTGGTCGACAATGGCAGGAATGCGGTTGTTGGGAGCGATCTTCAGGAAGTCTGGCTTGAACTGGTCGCCCTGGCCAATGTTGATCGGGTGCACCTCGTAGGGCAGGCCGGCTTCTTGCAGGAACAACGAAATCTTGTGACCGTTGGGGGTGGTCCAGTAATACAGGTCGATCATGAAGCTCTCCAGGATTGGTGATGCTTGAACGGGCAGGACGCCCGCTGATGTGCCTGTAGGTATAGGTAGTGCTCAGCTACCGAAAATTCAATGAAATATTTGCGTCTAACGATAGAACTGTAGGAGCCGGCTTGCCGGCTCCTGCGGGACGCGTATCAGGCGCCGTGGCACTTCTTGAACTTCTTCTCGCTGCCGCATGGGCATGGATCGTTGCGGCCAACGTCCTTCAGGGCGTTGCGCACCGGTTCCTGGTGGGCATGGCCGCAGTTCGGGCCGTGGACATGACCATGGTCGTGATCGTGGTGATCGTGATCGTGGTTGCAGTCAGGACCATGGACATGGGGTTGCTGAGTCATTGGTGTCGCTCCGGAATAAAATCGCCGGGGATTATCTCGCCATTGCGCATCACGTGCACGTCGTTACCGATGAATAATCCGGTTTTCAGCTCACCTTCCAGGCGATAGGGGATGGGGCGGTGCGGATTTTTCAGCAGGTCGGCGATCTCCCGCACCTGTGGCCACAGGTTGGTGCGCACCGTGACCTTGAAAAATCCCCGGCCATGGGGCGGTATGGTCAGCCACTCGTTGGATTCGCCCTCGGTCAGCTCCACGTCAGCCAGGCTGATCTTATAGATCAGGCCGCGCACGGTGAGGTCCGAGTCGTCACGGTTATCCACGCGAAAGTGCAGCTTGAATTTCTGCTCCAGCAGCTTGGCCCGCACCAACTCGACCTTGACCAGATGGATCTGTGGCGGCGGCGTGTCATCGGCGAACCAGGACGCACAGCCCGAGAGGCCAACGGTCAACACCATTAAACAGCTGTAGGTTCGTAATCGGCTGACCATGACGCAATCCCTTGTAGGAGCCGGCTTGCCGGCGATGGTCGTCAACGATGACGAGTGTTGTGTGGTTTAACGCGGTGTCCGTGGTTTTACAGGTAACTGGAACAGCACTTCTTGAACTTCTGCCCACTGCCGCACAGGCAGGCATCATTACGCCCGGCCTTCACCTCCACCGTAGGATCAATAAAGTACCAACGCCCATCGTTCTGTACGAAAGACGACTGTTCGCGGTGGCTGTGTTCGCCGGTGCTGTCATGCCAGCGTGCGGTAAAAGTGACAAAGGCATGTTCCGGCTGCCCACCAAACACCTCGGAGCTTTCCACTTCCAGGCCGAGCCAGGTGCTTTGCGCGCTCCAGGCCCCGATGGCATCACGGTCGAGGCCGTTCTGTTGTGCCGGTAGCGTAGTGGCCACCAGATAATCCACCAGCCCCAGCACATAGGCGCTGTAGCGTGAGCGCATCAACGCGGTGGCGCACGGCGCGGGGTGGCCAGTGTGGTAGTGGCCGCAACAGGCATCCAGCAGGTTGCCGCTGCCGCAAGGGCAAATGGATGTACTCATGGTTACCACCAATACTTTCCGAAATTTTCCGGGTTGGCCCAGAACCGGGCATTCAGCCAGTCCGGCACTTGTTTGTATTCAAGCAGATCGTAGGTAAACAGCGTCAGTACCTGATTGTCGCGGCAAAACTGCTCATTGGTCTGCAGGGCCAGGGAGAAAAAGTCGGTGTCCTTCCAGCCGCAGGCGGCAAGGTCGGCGAGAACGGCGATGCGGCTGGCATTGAGGTTGCGCACGCCGCCCAGCAGCTCCAGACCTGCACGTTTTGACAGGTGCTCCAGGCAATCGACCACCAGGGCCAGGTCAAATCGCTGGGCGGCCACCTCAGGTGGCAATGGTCCAGGCCCGGCGACGCAGACCACGGTGTCAGGGTGCGCCTGCTGGAATGCCTCCAGCGCCGGGAAGTGGCCGGCGCCCAACACCAGCAGGCGTTTGGGGGCTTGGCGATCAAGCAGGGCAGCGAGTGCTTGCTGCGGAGTACGGGAAGAATTGCCGGCGGTCATCGAAGATCCTCACATCAGAACCTTCAAGACTAGCCTGCTTGAGCGTGCGGGCCTAGAGCGGGCGCTCGCCTGTCGACCGGAAAAAGCGGCCTCGACCAATGAATACGGGGGTATGGCCGGCTGGCGCAGATGAAAAGAGCGGTCTTTACTCCACCCATCGGCTTGCGGCCGATCCCCTCAGGAGAAATCAAATGAGCATCATGCGGACAGCTCTACCCTTGGTTCTGCTAACCGGAGTATTGACAGGTTGCGCAGGCTTGCAAAAAAACGACTGGCCCACCTGTGCCGCCCTCGGCGGCGTAACCGGGGCCGCGCTGGGCGCTACCGAAAGCTCTTCATGGGCTGGCGGTGGCGCATTGTTGATTGGCGGCATGGCCGGCGCCTATTGCTGGGTGCATGGCGACGGTGACGAGGACGCGGATGGCGTCCCGGACAGTCGCGACAAGTGCCCGGGCACCCCGAAGGGCGTGCAGGTGGATGCCAACGGCTGCCCGCCGGTACCTGAGGCGGTCGTCGTCGAGGAAGTGGTCGTGGTCCAGGAAGAGACCATCGTGATTCGTGATGTGCACTTCGAGTTCGATTCGGCCCGGCTGACGGCCGCCGACAAAACCAAGCTCGACACGGTTGCCACACGCCTGAAACAGGAAGCGCCGAGTGCGCAGTTGCGGGTCAGCGGGCACACCGACAGCGTCGGTAAAGATGCCTACAACCAGAAACTTTCGGAAAAACGCGCCCGTTCGGTGACCGAGTACCTGGTCAGCACCGGCGTGCCCCGCAGTAACTTTGTGTCGGTGACGGGGGCCGGTGAGAGCCATCCGGTGGCCGACAACAAAACCGCCGACGGCCGCGCCCAGAACCGTCGCGTGGAAATTCAAATCAACCGCTAAGACATTTCTGATATGCCCCTGGGTGGTGCCAGGGGCATTTCTTACAGCTGTATCCGACGAATCTCGGCGATCTGGCCGCCAAGTCGCAGCCTTCTCAAGTTTTTTAATCCTTCACTGGCAAATCGCCTGTAGAACTCGTTACTGTGCGCCCAAAGAATAATGTGCAAGGGGGCGTAGGGCATGAAGCTGTTGCTAGGATTGGGGAAGTTGCTGGCGATGCTGTTCTGGACGGTTGTGCTGGTCAACCTGTTCAAACCGCTGACTAATCCATTTCATCTGTTGGTCAACCTGGTCGGCAGCCTGTTGTTGCTGGTCCATCTTCTGGAGTTGGTGTTATTCAACGCCAGCGTCAAACATCGTGCTCACCCCTGGCGTGACCGCCTGCTGATCCTGTTGCTGGGGATGTTCCATATAAAGAGCCTGCCTGCGCCTACGGCTAACCAAGACAACAAGGATGCCAATCATGCGTAAGGTTTTTCTCCTGGCCCTGCTGGTCAGCCCCATTGCCCTGGCCGAAAGCGTCAGTGTCGAGACCCACTCGCTGATGCGCTTGCCCAACAGCACCAGCGTGCTGCAGTTGGAGCGCCTGGAAGTGGCGGACTATGGCACCTTGTTGATTCCGGCCAATATCACCCAGGTTACTGTCGACGAATTGCACCTGGGCCGCGAAGCGCGGATTGCCATCGTGCCCAGCGCCTCGGCCCTGCAGTTGCAGGTGCGGCACGCGCAGTTGGAGCATGGCAGCCAAATCACCTCCCGTGGCGCGCCCGGCACCCATGAAAAACCGGCCCGGCCGGGGCGTGACCTGACCCTGCGGATCAATGGGTTGATTGCAGAAGAACTGTCCGTCGATGCCCGTGGTGGCACCGGTGCCCAGGGTTACAGCGGCCTGGATGGTGCCAATGGCGAAGACCCTGGTTGCACCTGGGGTTCGGCCGGACGTGGCGCCAATGGTGACAACGGCGGCGACGGGCTGCCGGGGGCTGCGGGGGCGGCGGTGCGCATCGAGTTGCCGCGGGATTATCCGAGTGAGCAGATCAAGGTCTGGGTCGAGGGTGGTGCGGGTGGTTTACCGGGTGTGGCCGGCAAGCCGGGCAAGGGCGGGGCGTCCAAGGGCTGCCTGGTGTACCGCGCCGACGGCGGTGAGAAAGGCCGGCCGGGTCTGGAAGGCCAGGCGGGGCAGGCGGGGCCTGCCGGTACGGTGACCATCCAGCGGCTTTGAGCTATCGGCACTGGCCCATCGCGGGCAAGCCCGCTCCCACATTTTTGGGTATTCACAAATCAAAGTGTGGGAGCGGGCTTGCCCGCGATGAGGCACTGAGGAACAACCTCAGAACATCGGCCGAGCCGAAGCCACGCCCACCACCACCAACCCGACAATCAGATTGATCCCTACCAGCTTTCGGATTCTTCCCAGCACCTGCGCGCCCGTCGCCCAGTCCTCGGCCGCCACAGCCGTGCGCAGTTCAGGCAGTTGCAACGCCTGGATGCGGATAAACAGCGCGGTCATTACCACATACAAGCCCATCATCACTTGCACATAACGCGGCGCGGTTTCAAACCCGTTGAAGCGCAGTTGCAACAGGCCGACGCCACTGATCGGCAAGATCAGCACCGCGACCCAGACCCACACGAAAAAACGCTGAAACACATTCATCCACAATTTCAGCCGTGGAGGGCCGTCGAGCGCCGCCATTGCAGCCGGGCGCAGGATCATCCAGGCGAAAAACATACCGCCGACCCATACCAGGGCGGCCAATACATGCAGGGTGTAGGCAAGGCTAAACACGGTCATTGAGGTACTCCGTTCTGCGCGGGATTAATTAGCGGGGTATGATAGCGGCCGATCCGAACCACTGAAAATTTATCCAGCGTTTTTTGCGCCCGACTATCCATGATCAGCACTGAACTCAAAACCACGATCCAGGGCGCCTACTCGCGTTTTCTCGAAGCCAAGAGCTTGAAACCGCGCTACGGCCAGCGCCTGATGATCGCCGAAGTGGCCAAGGTCCTCGGGGATATCGACACCGACGACGAAGGCCGGCGCAGTGGCGACCCTGCGGTCGTGGCCGTCGAGGCCGGCACCGGTACCGGCAAGACTGTGGCCTACAGCCTGGCGGCGATTCCCACTGCCAAGGCCGCCGGCAAGCGCCTGGTGATTGCCACCGCCACCGTGGCCCTGCAAGAGCAGATCGTCTACAAAGACCTGCCGGACCTGATGCGCAACAGCGGCCTGAGCTTCACCTTCGCCCTGGCCAAGGGCCGTGGCCGCTATATGTGCCTGTCCAAGCTGGATGTGCTGTTGCAGGAAGGCCACGCGCAAACCGCCACGGCCTCGCTGTTCGAAGAAGAAGGCTTCAAGATCGAAGTCGATGAGGCCAGCCAGAAGCTGTTTACCAGCATGATCGAGAAGCTGGCCGGCAATAAGTGGGACGGCGACCGCGACAGCTGGCCCAACGCCCTTGAAGATGCCGACTGGGCGCGCCTGACTACCGATCATAGCCAGTGCACCAACCGGCACTGCCCCAACTTCGGCCAGTGCGCCTTCTACAAGGCCCGCGAAGGCATGGGCAAGGTCGACGTGATTGTCACCAACCACGACATGGTCCTGGCTGACCTGGCCCTGGGCGGCGGCGCCGTGCTGCCCGACCCGCGCGACACCCTCTACGTGTTCGATGAAGGCCATCACCTGCCCGACAAGGCCATCGGCCACTTTGCCCACTACACACGCCTGCGTTCCACCGCTGACTGGCTGGAAACCACCGCCAAGAACCTCACCAAGCTGCTGGCCCAGCATCCGCTGCCGGGCGACCTGGGCAAGTTGATCGAACAGGTGCCGGAGTTGGCGCGGGAGATCAAGACCCAGCAACAGTTCATGTTCAGCGCCTGCGAACAGGTGGCGGACTTCAAGCCCGGCGAAGACGTTGAAGGTCGCGAGCGGCCACGCCATCGCTTTGTCGGCGGGCTGATCCCCGAGCATATGCGCGAGATGGGCGTGGAGTTGAAGAAGGGCTTCTCACGCCTGACCGACCTGTTCACCCGCCTCACCGACCTGCTCAAGGAAGGCATGGACGGCGAGGTCAATATCGGCATCGCCAGCAACCAGGCCGAAGAGTGGTATCCGTTGTTTGGCAGCCTGTTGTCCCGTGCCCAGGGCAACTGGGAGTTGTGGACGGCCTTCACCGTTGAAGACCCGGAAGACAATCCACCCATGGCCCGCTGGCTGACGCTGTCGGAGAGCGGTGCGCTGTTCGATATCGAGGTCAACGCCAGCCCGATCCTTGCCGCAGAAATGCTCCGGCGCAACCTGTGGAATGTGGCCTACGGCGCCCTGGTGACCTCGGCCACCCTGACGGCCCTGGGCACCTTCGACCGCTTCCGCATGCGCGCCGGCCTGCCGAAAAAAGCCGTCACTGCCGTGGTCCCCAGCCCGTTCCATCACGCCGACGCTGGCGTGCTGCGGGTGCCGGACCTCAAGGCCGACCCACGGGATGCGCCGGCCCACACCGCGGCAATCATTCGTGACCTGCCGTCGCTGGTGGAAGGCTCCAAGGGCACCCTGGTGCTGTTCTCGTCGCGTAAACAGATGCAGGACGTGTTCGACGGCCTCGACCGCGACTGGCGCAAACAGGTGTTTATCCAGGGCAACCTGTCGAAACAGGAAACCCTGAACAAGCACAAGGCGCGGGTTGATGGCGGGGACTCCAGCGTGCTGTTCGGCCTGGCGAGCTTTGCCGAAGGTGTCGACCTGCCCGGTGCCTACTGCGAGCACGTGGTGATCGCCAAGATCCCGTTCTCGGTGCCGGATGATCCGGTCGAGGCTGCGCTGGCCGAGTGGATCGAAGCCCGGGGCGGTAATCCGTTCATGGAGATCTCGGTTCCGGATGCCTCGTTGAAGCTGGTCCAGGCCTGTGGTCGCTTGCTGCGTACCGAAGAAGACCGGGGCACCATCACCTTGCTCGACCGCCGTCTGGTAACCCAGCGCTATGGCAAGGCGATCCTGAATGCCTTGCCGCCTTTCCGGCGCGAAATTTCTTAAGCCGCAGTGGGCGAATTCGCCCACTTCGTGGTCTATCTCATGTATGTCATCAGGCCATTCACCGGCCAATTGGGAGAACCTTGTTCGTATGATCCGCACGCTGCCTGCTCTTTTTGCCTTGTTGTTCGCTGCGCCATTGCTGGCCGCGCCGGCCGGGCAACAGACGCTGTTCAACTTTGTCCGGCCGGCCGATGTGGTCAAGGTGGCGACCCAGGACGCCAGCCTGCCGCAATACAACGCCGAGCAGACCCCGGAAGGCGAGGTGTTGCGCCGCATCACCTTCAACCCGGCGGCGGAACCCAGCCTGGTGCTCAGCCCGCAGAGTGGCGTGTGGGACTGGTCGCAATCGAGTGCCATGAGCCTGCGTATCCAGAGTGCGATGGACTGGGCGCTGACCTTGTACGTCAAGGTGCAGAGCAGCGACGGCAAGACCCTGGTCAGCCGGATTGATTTGCCGGCGGGACCTGCGCAAACGCTGCTGGTGCCACTGCAAGCCAATTCGCCCTTGAGCCAGGGTATGAAAGCCGGGCCGCCGATGCCGATCACCGTGGACGGTCAGCGCGTGATGCTGGCCGGTAGCGCTGGCGAGCTCGACCGCAGCCAGGTGGTCTCGGTCACGCTGTCGATGATCCAGCCGGCTGCGCCGCAAAGTATCCTGCTGGAGCGCTTTGGCGTGCAGGACAGCGAGCCGGTGCTCAAGGCTGCCTACAGTGAGTTGGTGGATGCCTACGGGCAGTCCAACCGCGCGCGCTGGCCGGAAAAGGTCAGCAGCGACGAGCAGTTGAAAGCCGCGGCCGCCAAGGAGCAGCAACAGCTCAAGGGCTGGCTTGCGGAGCGTGACAAGGCGGGCCTGGACAAGTTTGGCGGCTGGACCAAGGGTCCGGCCTTTGACGCCAGCGGCTTCTTCCGTACCGAAAAGCGTGATGGGCGCTGGTACCTGGTGACACCACTGGGGCATCCGTTCTACTCCCTGGGCGTCAACACGGTGACCCCGGACAACAGCCAGACCTATGTCGCCGGCCGCGAATGGATGTTTGGCGCGTTGCCCAAGGCGGGTGAGCCCTTCGACAAGTATTACGGCAGTGGCGACAACCGTGGCGGCAATGGCGCGGATGTAGGGCGTGGCTTCAATGTGGGGCGCTGGTATGACTTCTACGGCGCTAACCTGCAACGCACCTATGGCCAGGCGTGCGACCCGGCAGCCCAGGCCCAGCCCTGCACAGCCCAGGGGTTTGACCAGGCGCGCTGGGTTAGCCACACCCTGGACCGCCTGCAGGCCTGGGGTTTCAACACCGTCGGCAACTGGAGCGCCCCGCAACTGGTTGGCGCGGATCGCGTGCCTTACACCTTGCCGCTGTCGATCATTGGCGACTACACCAGTATCAGCACCGGTATCGACTGGTGGGGCGGCATGCCCGATCCCTTCGACCCGCGCTTTGCCATGGCCACCGAGCGGGCGGTCGCGATTGCCACCCGTGACCATCGCGACGACCCCTGGTTGATCGGCTTCTTTGCCGATAACGAACTGGCGTGGGCCGGTCCTGGCAACGATGCGAAATCCCGCTATGCCCTGGCCTACGGCACCCTGCGCATGACCACCGATGTGCCGGCCAAGCGTGCGTTCCTCAAGCAACTGCGCGATAAATACCGTAACGAAGATGGCCTGTCCAAAGCCTGGGGTATTCAATTGGCGGGCTGGGAGTTGATGGAAGATCCAGGCTTCGAGCCGCCCGTTCCCAACCCCGAGCACCCGGAAATCGAAGCTGATTTCCAGTACTTCCAGAAGACCTTCGCCGACGCCTACTTCAAGACCATCTCCGATGCGCTGAAATGGCATGCGCCCAACCAGCTGCTGCTGGGTGGCCGCTATGCGGTCAGCACCCCGGAAGCCGTGGCGTCCTGCGCCCAGTACTGTGATGTACTGAGCTTCAATATGTACACCCTCAAGCCCCAGGACGGTTATGACTTCGCCGCCCTGCGCGGGCTGGACAAGCCGGTATTGATCAGCGAGTTCAACTTCGGCTCGACCGACCGTGGCCCGTTCTGGGGTGGCTTGACGCCCTTGGCCAGGGAGGAGGCGCGTGGCCCGGCCTACGCGACGTTCCTCAAGCAGGCCATGGCCGAGCCGTCGATTGTTGGCGTGCACTGGTTCCAGTACCTCGACCAGCCGGTGACCGGGCGATTGCTGGACGGTGAAAATGGCCATTTCGGCCTGGTGGGGATCACCGATGTGCCCTTCCAGGGTTTTGTCGACAGTGTGCGTAAAAGCAACCTGGCGGCGATCCAGCAATTGGGCCGCAAAGCTGAAAAAGCCAAGGTCGCCCAGGCTGCCACGGGTTCCCAAAGCCAGTAATGGCTGGAACAATGAACGCCATTTAACGCAGGACTTTTCCGAGGGGGATGCAGGTGCAGATTCAGGGTCATTACGAGCTTCAATTCGAAGCAGTGCGCGAAGCCTTCGCCGCGCTGTTTGACGACCCTCAGGAGCGTGGTGCGGCGCTGTGTGTACAGATTGGCGGGCAAACCGTCCTTGATCTGTGGGCAGGCACTGCCGACAAGGACGGTGCCGAGGCCTGGCACAGCGACACCATCGCCAACCTGTTCTCCTGCACCAAGACCTTCACCGCCGTCACCGCGCTGCAACTGGTAGCCGAGGGCAAATTGCAGTTGGACGCCCCGGTTGCCAACTACTGGCCGGAGTTCGCTGCGGCAGGTAAACACAACATCACCCTGCGCCAACTGCTTTGCCATAAGGCCGGGCTGCCCGCGTTGCGTGACATATTGCCTGCCGAGGCCCTGTATGACTGGCCCTTGATGACTGCCGCCCTGGCCGCCGAAACCCCCTGGTGGACACCCGGCGAAGGCCATGGCTACGCGGCCATCACTTATGGCTGGCTGGTCGGTGAACTGCTGCGCCGCGCCGATGGGCGTGGGCCGGGGGAGTCGATTGTGGCGCGGGTTGCCCGGCCGCTGGGCCTGGACTTCCATGTCGGGTTGGCGGACGAGGAATTTTATCGTGTCGCCCACATTGCCCGGAGCAAAGGCAATATGGGGGATGCGGCAGCCCAACGGTTGTTACAGGTCACCCTGCGTGAGCCCGAAGCAATGACTACCCGGGCGTTTACCAATCCGCCTTCTATACTAACCAGCACTAACAAGCCTGAATGGCGTCGCATGCAGCAGCCTGCGGCAAATGGTCATGGCAATGCGCGCAGTTTGGCCGGGTTTTATAGTGGTTTGTTGGACGGAAGTTTGTTGGAAGCCGATATGCTTGAACAACTGACCCGCGAGCACAGTGTTGGGCCGGATAAAACCTTATTGACGCAAACCCGCTTTGGCCTGGGTTGCATGTTGGACCAGCCAGACGTGCCCAACGCGACGTTCGGCCTTGGCCCACGTGCATTTGGGCATCCTGGGGCCGGTGGTTCCGTGGGCTTTGCCGATCCGGAACATGATGTAGCATTTGGTTTTGTGACCAATACACTGGGGCCGTATGTACTTATGGACCCGCGCGCGCAAAAGTTGGTAAGAATATTGGCCGGTTGTCTGTAAATAGCTTGCTGTCTGGCGTTTTTTTGTTAAAAAGGCACCTACAAAAGACGCTGGAAAAGTATTGTTACTTTAAACTTCGTGAAGCGTCCGTTTAACGGGTCATTCAGACCCCTGTGTTTTCTCATTTTGTGGATATCTCATGTTATCGAACAAGTCCTTGGCTCTGGCGCTTTGCCTCACTATTACTGGCTGTGCACAAAACCCACAAAATGATGCGTCTGGCGAGCATTGGTGGTCATTCGGGTCCGACAAGGCGGCGGCCAAGGACGTTACCGCCAAGGCCGATGCCAAGGCGGCTGACGCCAAGGCTGATCTCAAGGCCGATCTGAAGGCGGCAACACCTGCTCCCGCTGCGGCGCCGGTAGTGGCCAAGGCTGAAAGCGACACCAAATGGTGGTGGCCGTTTGAAAGCAAGCCAAAACCCCTGAACAAAGTCGATGTGACCAACATCCCGATGCCAGACCCGAAAATCACCCAGGCCTGGTTGGATGACTACGAGCCACGCCTGCGCGCCGCGATCAAGGACAGCAACCTGCAACTGGAACGTCGCGACAACGTACTGGTGGTGATTGCCCCGGTCGATGGTTCGTACAACCCGAAGCGCCCGGCGATGTTGTTGCCGGTGACCCTGGGTCCGTTTACCCGTGTCGCCAAGGCCGTTGAAAAGGATCCGAAGACTGCCGTGCTGGTCCTGGGCCACATCGACACCGTGCAGAACCAGGCCCTGACCAAGGAGCGTGCCCAGTCCATCGCTTCGATCTTCAGCCTCAGCGGCCTGAAGCAGGACCGCCTGATGTTGCGTGGCATGGGCGACCTGATGCCCCGCGCCGCCAACGACAGCACCCAGGGCCGCGCTCTGAACCGTCGCATGGAAATCATGTTCACCCAGCGCACCACCATGCTGGCACTGCTGAGCAAGTACAACTCGCCAAACCCGCCGAAGCCTGAACTGGTAGCGGTACAGGACGTCGTTGCTCCTGCGCCGGTGGCCAAGAAAGCCGTGGCCGCGAAGAAAACCCCGGCCAAGAAGACCGCCGCCAAGCCAGCCGCGAAAAAAGCCGCCGCCAAGCCGGCAGCCAAAAAGCCGGTGGCCGCCAAGGCAGCTGCACCTGCGAAAAAAGTAGCGGCAAACGACCAGGCGAAAAACTGAGCAGTTGAGCGAGAAGGATAAAGCCCCATGAACCAGGCATTGGCGGATATGCGCCGTGACTACACGCGGGACGGTTTGAGCGAGGCCCAGGCCCCGGACGAGCCGTTTGCCTTGTTCCACCAGTGGTTCAGCGATGCGGTCAAGACCGAGCAAGCGCCGGTGGAGGCCAACGCGATGACCCTGGCGACCGTGGACCAGGAGGGCCGGCCTCACTGCCGAGTCCTGCTGCTCAAGGGCCTGGATGCCCAGGGTTTTACCTTCTTTACCAACTACCAGAGCGCCAAGGGTCAGCAAATGGCAGCCCGCCCGTTTGCTGCCATGACCTTCTTCTGGCCGACCCTGGAGCGCCAGGTGCGCATCGAGGGGCGGGTGGTCAAGGTCACGCCTGAGGAATCGGATGCCTACTATCAGGTGCGACCCCTGGGCAGCCGCATCGGTGCTTGGGCTTCCCCGCAAAGCCAGGTGATCCGTGATCGCCAGCAATTGCAGGACTTGCTCACGCTGACCGAACAGCGCTTCAGCGATACCCAGCCGGCGTGCCCGGAGCACTGGGGGGGTTATCGCCTGCTGCCGGAACGCATCGAGTTCTGGCAGGGCCGGGCGAGCCGCTTGCATGACCGCTTGAACTATCGCTTGCAGGGTACGGACTGGACCCGCGAGCGCCTGGCGCCCTGAGTGCGCCTTTAAACACCTGTAATCCATATGGGCGCTGTGGCCTGGAGTCAGGTGTTCCTGCCGAAGTCTCTACTCCGGGGCTTGTGGTGTGTATTGCCGTGCTGCGTCCTGCAGCCATTGTGGTAAATCCTTACGCTTGACCTTCTCTGCCTTGGCGCGGTCCAACTGTTGCAGCATAAAGTTGCGCTTGCGCTGATCGTCTCCAGCCAGGGACAGCGCCAGGTCGCGATCTACCCAGCGCTTGATCCGCCGGTAGAGCCACCAGTGGAAGTACAGGCCGGCGGCGGTGGTAGCTACAATGATGAAGTAGTCCATGAAATTCCTTGTCTGGGTGTAGGTGCTACCGTTTGTCGGTTTTTGCGGTACAGCCTGTCTGTACTGGGGCTGAATGAAAGCAATTTTCTCCGGGCCGTGCCGTGACAGGCGTCAAGCAGCGGAGTCTAATAAAGATATGTCCTTTGGAGTTGATGCTATGCGTAAGTCTGTTCTGCTGGTTGCCTGCTTTACCACCATGTCGTTGCTGCTGGGTGGCTGCGCCTCCAGTCTGACCGGCGACTCGTACTCCCGTGACGAAGCCCGTCGTGTGCAAAGCGTGCGCATGGGTACCATCGAATCCCTGCGTCCGGTCAAGATCGAAGGCACCAAGACCCCAATCGGCGGCGCAGCAGGCGCGGTCATCGGCGGTGTTGGCGGTAGCGCCATCGGTGGCGGTCGCGGCAGCATCGTGACTGCCGTTATCGGCGCCGTGGCGGGCGGCCTGCTGGGCTCGGCCACCGAAGAAGGCCTGACCCGTACCCAGGGCGTGGAAATCACCGTGCGCGAAGACGACGGCAGCATGCGCGCCTACGTCCAGGCGGTGCAGGAAAACGAAATCTTCCGCATCGGCGACCGGGTGCGCATCATGACTGTAGATGGGACCAGCCGCGTTACCCGCTAAGCGTCATACAGTAAAAGAAAAACCCCGACCGGGTGACTGGTCGGGGTTTTTTTCGGTTCGGCTAAGGATTTTCTTAATGTGATTTTTGATTTCGACCGGGCGCGTTAAACGTTGCAGGTAAGTTGGAAGTGATGAGCAGAGTCATTTATTACTCTGCCGGCCAAGGTTTCTATAGCCGTTAGTTGAGCGGGGGCAGGTTGTAGACCTCCCAGCCATGTTGCTCGACTACAAACGCCTGGAGGTCAGTAGCCTTATCGAAGGCTGCAATCAGATATCTCATGGTGCGAATCTTCTTTGTTCTTTTGGATTTTCGTAGAGAGGATTTGGCGAACACGCCCCCGACAGCAGGGGGCTGTCCTGGTTGTTGGCCATCCTGCCCACCTGGCCGTGACATCCGTTCTTGCAGACGGGTGTGCGACGTTAGGGGAGGCGCAGGAGAAAGAAGGTAGGAAGGTGCTGTGAGCGAGGGGGGAAGAGGCTGAAACAGTGCATGGGGGCAAGACAGGCCTGCCCCCACATGACGCGTTAAGCGTTGACTGTCACCTGCTTACGACTGGCCATCGCCGTCACGGCATAACCAATCAATGCCGCGAGGATCGAGCCGGTGAGAATGCCCATCCGGTCCATCCCGGCGTATTCGCTACTGCCCGGCAAGAACGCCAGTGAGCCGACAAACAGGCTCATGGTGAAGCCGATGCCACACAGGATGGCGACACCCATGACCTGGCCCCAATTGGCGCCGGTCGGTAGGGCGGCCAGCCCGGTTTTCACGGCGAGCCAGGTCAGGCCAAACACACCGACCGTCTTGCCCACCAGCAAACCTGCCGCGATACCCATCGGTACGTGGTGGGTGAAGCTTTCCAGATTGACCCCGGCCAGCGACACGCCAGCGTTGGCAAAGGCGAACAGCGGCAGGATGCCGTATGCCACCCACGGGTGCAGGGCGTGTTCCAGGCCGAGCAGGGGCGAGGGCTCGGCGTTCTTGGTGCGCAGCGGAATGCAGAACGCCAGGGTGACGCCGGCCAGGGTGGCGTGAACACCGCTCTTGAGCACGCAGACCCACAGGATCAAGCCGATGATCAGGTACGGCCCGAGCTTGACCACGCCCAGGCGGTTCATGGCGATCAACGCGACAAGGCAGGCGCCGGCGCCCGCCAGCGACGCGCTGGACAGTTCGCCGGAGTAGAAAATTGCAATGACGATGATGGCGCCCAGGTCATCAATGATCGCCAGGGTCATCAGGAACAGCTTCAGCGACACCGGTACACGCTTGCCCAGCAGTGCCAGCACGCCCAGGGCAAAGGCGATATCGGTGGCCATCGGGATGGCCCAGCCGCCGAGTGCCGCCGGGTTATCCTTGTTCAAGGCCCAGTAGATCAGCGCCGGCACCACCATGCCGCCGATGGCCGCAGCCCCTGGCAGCACAACCTGGGAAGGCTTGGACAAATGGCCATCGAGCAGCTCGCGCTTGACCTCCAGGCCGATCAGCAGGAAGAACAGGGCCATCAGGCCGTCGTTGATCCACAGTAGCGATGGCTTGGCGATTTGCAGGGCGCCGATCTGTACGGCGACGGGCACTTCAAGAAAGCTGCTGTAGAACGACGACAGCGGCGAGTTGTTGATGATCAGGGCCAAGGCGGCTGCAGCGATCAGTAACAGACCGCTGGCCGCTTCGAGCTGGAAGAAACGGGTAAACGTGCTACGCAGAGGCAAGGGACGCTCTCCAATCAAGGTTCAATAGGGGCGTACCCTAACCCGTACTGTTAGTTGTTAAAACAAAAGTTATATTCTTTTTTGTTATATAAAAGTGCGGTGCTAGGGATTGGCTCAAAGCCTAGCAATTCTGTATCGAATTAAGTCATGACTGTATCTGTGTGCAGTGTAGGAAACACCCTAAGATCAAGCCTGAAAATTTAATGGAACTTGAGCATGAGCGACCATCGTCAGTGGGCCCGAGAGGCCATTCGTATTATTGAAGCGGACTTCCAGCGCAGCGCCGACACCCACCTGATCCCACTGGCATTGCCGGGCTTACCGGGAATCGAATTGTATTTCAAGGATGAGTCCAGCCACCCCACCGGTAGCCTTAAGCACCGCTTGGCCCGCTCCTTGTTCCTGTATGCGCTGTGCAACGGCTGGCTCAAGCCCGGCGCGCCGGTGATCGAGGCCTCCAGTGGCTCCACCGCGATTTCTGAAGCGTACTTCGCGCGCTTGCTGGGCCTGCCGTTTATTGCGGTGATGCCGGCCACCACGTCCCAGGAAAAAATTGCCCAGATCGCCTTCTATGGCGGCAAGAGCCACCTGGTGCAGGACCCCACGCAGATCTACGCCGAATCCGAGCGCCTGGCGCAGGAAAGCGGTGGGCACTTCATGGATCAGTTCACCTATGCCGAACGGGCTACCGACTGGCGGGCGAACAACAATATTGCCGAGTCGATCTTCCAGCAGTTGCGCTTCGAACGGCATCCAGAGCCGAGCTGGCTGATTTCCAGCCCGGGTACCGGCGGTACCACGGCGACTCTTGGGCGCTATGTGCGTTACCGCCAGCATTGCACCCGAGTGTTGTGTGCCGACGCCGAGCGTTCGGTGTTCTTCGATTATTACCAGAGCGGTGATGCCAGCTTGCGCCTGGACTGCGGCTCACGGATCGAAGGCATTGGTCGGCCACGGGTGGAAGCGTCGTTCCTGCCCAAGGTGATTGATGCAATGGTCAAGGTGCCGGATGCCTTGTCGCTGGCTGCCATGCATTACCTGGCGCAGCGCTTGGGACGGCGGGTCGGGGGATCCAGCGGCACCAACCTGATCGGCGCGTTGATTGCTGCGCAGCAGATGCAGGCGGCGGGGGAGTCGGGGTCTATCGTGGCAATTCTGTGTGACGGTGGCGAGCGTTATGCCACGACCTACTACGACGATGCGTGGCTGGTTGGGCAGGGGTATGCGCTGGAAGAGTTGATCGACGCGGTTGCCGCCAGTGTCGAGCGTGGCGAGCCGTTGCCGGACAGCGTATTGCGCGCCAATATCTAAACTGCCTGGCGCATGACGATCACTGTGGGAGGCGGGCTTGCCCGCTCCCACAATGGAGCGCGTTTACTCAGGCTTCGATCCCGAGGATGTTGCGCGCCACGGCTTCGGCAATCCGAATCCCGTCAACGCCTGCCGACAGGATCCCACCGGCATAACCTGCGCCTTCACCCGCCGGGAACAGACCTTTCACATTCAAGCTCTGCATCGACGCGTCGCGGGTGATCCGCAGTGGCGACGAAGTGCGGGTTTCGATCCCGGTCAGGACTGCGTCATGCAGCGAGTAGCCCTTGATCTGCTTCTCAAAGGCCGGCAACGCTTCGCGGATGGCCTCGATGGCGAAGTCTGGCAAGGCCAGGGCCAAGTCGCCGAGGGCAACGCCCGGCTTGTAGGAAGGTTCCACGCTACCAATAGCGGTGGACGGCTTGCCAGCGATGAAATCACCCACCAGTTGCGCCGGTGCTTCGTAGTTGCTGCCGCCGAGGATGAACGCATGGGATTCCAGGCGCTCCTGTAACTCGATCCCGGCCAGCGGGCCGCCCGGATAGTCCACTTCCGGGGTGATACCGACCACGATCCCGGAGTTGGCATTGCGCTCGTTACGCGAGTACTGGCTCATGCCGTTGGTCACGACCCGATTTGGCTCGGAAGTGGCCGCCACCACCGTACCGCCCGGGCACATGCAGAAGCTGTACACCGAACGGCCGTTCTTGGCGTGGTGCACCAGCTTGTAGTCGGCCGCCCCCAGTTTTGGGTGCCCGGCATACTTGCCCAGGCGCGCGGCGTCGATCAGCGACTGCGGGTGTTCGATACGGAAACCCACCGAAAACGGCTTGGCTTCCATGTATACGCCACGGCCGTGGAGCATGCGGAAGGTGTCGCGGGCACTGTGGCCGAGGGCGAGGATCACGTGCCTGGAGAGGATCTGCTCGCCACCATCGACGACCACACCATTTAACTGGCCGTCCTCGATCAGCACGTCGGTGACCCGCTGTTCGAAACGCACCTCACCGCCCAGGGCGATGATCTGCTGGCGCATGTTTTCCACCACGCCGGTCAGGCGGAAGGTACCGATATGCGGTTTGCTGACGTAGAGGATTTCGTCTGGCGCGCCGGCCTTGACGAACTCGTGCAGCACCTTGCGCCCGTGGAACTTCGGATCCTTGATCTGACTGTAGAGCTTGCCGTCGGAAAAGGTCCCGGCGCCGCCCTCGCCGAACTGCACGTTGGACTCGGGGTTGAGTACGCTTTTGCGCCACAGGCCCCAGGTGTCCTTGGTGCGCTGGCGCACTTCGCGGCCACGCTCGAGGATGATCGGCTTGAAACCCATCTGCGCCAGCAACAGCCCGGCAAAGATCCCGCAAGGACCGAAACCGACCACAATCGGTCGCTCGCTCAGGTCGGCCGGCGCCTGGCCGACTACCTTGTAGCTGACATCCGGTGCGGCGTTGATATTGCGGTCGTCGGCGAACTTGAGCAGCAGGGCGGCTTCGCCCTTGACCTCAAGGTCGACGGTGTAGATGAAGCACAGCTCCGATGATTTCTTGCGCGCATCGTAGCTGCGTTTGAACAGGGTGAAATCGAGCAGATCATCACTGGCGATGCCCAGGCGCTGCACAATCGCAGGCCGCAGGTCTTCTTCGGGATGGTCGATGGGCAGCTTGAGTTCGGTGATTCGTAGCATGACAGGATCCGGTATGCGGCGTTTGGTAGGGCCGGCGGTTTTGCAAACCGGCGATTATAAGCCCCAACGGCGGTTTCCCGTCATGCTAAAACAGCGCAGGGCCGAATCAGTCGTCTCGCGAGCCGCCAAACGCCGCGCAGCCGCGCTGCACCTGGCCGTTGATCCGAAGTTCGGCGCTCATGTGCTGCAGGCTGCCGCTGACGCTGTCGATGCAGCGCTGGGGCGCGACCCACAGTTCGATCTTCTGGCCGTTGGCTTCGGTGGTGAGGTTGAAACGGCCATCGCCCAGTTGCTCTTCCACATAAGGTACCGGCAGCGGTGGCTGGCCCTCGCGCTGCAGGACCATGCCCTTGTTGGTGACATTCAGCGCCCACGCGGGTTTGTGGCCGTTGGCGCGCAGGATCATGCGCTTGAAGTCCGGGTCGTCACAGGCCGAGGTCGAGCGTTCGACGCGGTACAGCTGCTGCAGCTCCACCTGGCCCTGGGTGCCGCTGGCGACCCCGGAGAACTTGCCGCGCAAGTCGGCAAACAAGGCCCCTTGCTGGCCGGCCAGGGACGCCGCTTCCTGGAGGATGCTGGTGCCGCCGGTATCGTTGACCACGTAGTTGCGCTGGTCATGGCAGGGCTGGAACAGCAGTTTATCGCCGATGGCGGTCAACTCGCCCTGCATGCGGGTCAGGCCCGCCGTGGACGGCTTGGCCGGGTCGCGCTCAAACACCTGGCAGGCGGCGAACAGGGGCAGTAGGGCAAACAGAGCAAGGATACGGGCGGCACGCATTATCGGGTCTCCTGACAAGTGCCGCCACGTTACGCAGGCTGGCGCTGCATCACAAGTCGGTGATGGGCGATTAGGTTGCAGCATTTTAACGGAGCCTGAAATTAAGCCTTTTCCCGTGGATGTTACGGAAGCCTTATGCCAAGTTTAAGTTTTTCGAAAGGCGCATTCATATGAACATTCGATGGACCCTTTTCGCCCTGGCCTGCGTGGCACCCCTGGCCTGGGCCGAGGTGCCGGCCAAGCTGTTCTATACCTCACAGACCGACTTCACCGATATCACCTTGACCCTGAAAAAAGCCCAAGCCCTCCACCCCGAGTTTATCGAGGTTGATGTGACGCTGACACCGCAGGCCCAGGAGCGCACGAAGGCGCTGTCCCAGGCGGCCATGCATAAACAGATGGCCCTGTACCTCAATGGCCGGCAGCTCAATACGGCGACGGTCCAGGGTGTGCTCGACGGTCCGAGCCTGAGGTTCTCCATCCCCCGCGATCAGTTGTTGGAGATGATGCCGTCGCTGATCAAGTGATCAGCCGACGATGTAAGTCTGCCCGGTCTGTAAGCCTTCCACACTCTTGGCGTAGGCCAAAGCTACATCTGCCGCAGGCACCGGCTTGAAGCCCCGGAAATAAGGCGCATAGCTACCCATGGCCTCCAGCAGTACGTTGGGGCTGACCGAGTTGATCCGCAGGCCCCGTGGCAGTTCAATTGCCGCCGCTTTGACGAAAGCATCAATGGCGCCATTGACCAGCGCCGCCGAGGCGCCGGTGCGGATCGGGTCGCGGTTGAGAATGCCGCTGGTGAAGGTGAAGGACGCACCGTCGTTGGCAAATTCGCGGCCGATCAGCAGCAGGTTGACCTGGCCCATCAGTTTGTCTTGCAGGCCGAGGTCGAAGTGGCTGGCGTCCATTTCGCCCAGGGGCACAAAGTTGACGCTGCCGGCGGCGCACACCAGGGCGTCGAACTTGCCGGTTTGTGCAAACAGTCGGCGGATCGAAGCGCTGTCGCTGATATCGACGTGAAAGTCGCCGCTCGTGCGACCAATGCTGATCACTTCATGGCGCTGGGACAGTTCGGCCTTGACCGCTGAGCCCACCGTGCCGCTGGCGCCAATCAACAGGATTTTCATGTGTCGTTCCTCTAGAGGTTCAGGTGAGCCTTGAGTCTAGAGTGGTTTTTTCTGCGGATAAGCGCACTAATAGGCAACCTTTGGTTTTCAAATGGAAACAATCCATGAGCGAGATGGATGATCTGGCGGCGTTTGCGGTGTTGATCGAAGCCGGCAGTTTTACCCTGGCCGCCCAGCAACTGGGGTGCAGCAAGGGCCAGTTGTCCAAGCGCATCAGCCAGTTGGAGGCGCAGTTTTCGGTGGTGTTGCTGCATCGCACCACCCGTCGATTAAGCCTCACTGCCGCCGGCGCGGCGCTGTTACCCCAGGCCCAGGCATTGGTAATCCAGGTCGACCGCGCGCGTCAGGCATTGGCGCGGCTCAAGGACGATGTGGCAGGGCCGGTGCGTATGACCGTTCCGGTTTCCCTGGGTGAAACCTTCTTCGATGGTCTGTTGCTGGAGTTTTCCCGGCAGTACCCGCAAGTACAGATCGAGCTGGATCTGAACAACAATTATCGTGACCTGGCGCGGGACGGTTTTGATCTGGCAGTACGCTCGGCGGTGGCCAACGATGAAAGGCTGGTCGCCAGGCCGCTGTTGGCCTGGCATGAAATGACCTGCGCCAGCCCGGCCTATCTGGAGCAACACGGGGAACCGCTGACACCGGCGGAGCTGGTCGGCCACCGTTGCTTGCTCAACAGCCACTACAGTGGTCGCGAAGAGTGGCTGTATCACCAGCAACACGAATTGCTGCGGGTCCGGGTGGATGGCACGTTTGCCTCCAACCACTACAACCTGCTGAAAAAGGCTGCGTTGGTGGGCGCCGGCATCGCACGGCTGCCCTCCTATCTGTTGCAGATGGAATTGGCTGACGGCCGGCTGCGTTGGCTCCTGCGTGATTATCAGACTCGTAGCCAGCCGATGTACCTGGTCCACCCCTATCAGGGCGGGTTGCCACGCCGTACCCAAGTACTGGCCGATTACCTGGTGGGCTGGTTCAAACGCAATGGCGAGGCACTGGACCGGCTTTAGCGCCAGCGCCGGGCAATCCAGTGATCCATGGACACCCGTCCTGGCCCCTTGGCCATCAACAGCAGCAGCAAGGCGATCCAGGTGCCGTGGGTCGGGTAGGCGTCGGGGTAGACAAACAACTGGATCACCAGGGCCATACCCAACAAGGCCAGGGCCGAAAAGCGCGTGGCCAGCCCCAGCAGAATCAGGACCGGGAAAAAATGCTCGGCGAACGTAGCCAGGTACGCCGCCACTTCTGCGGGCACAAACGGTACGTGGTATTCACTTTTAAACAACGGCACGGTGGAGTTGGCCAACTGCGGCACACCCAGTTCGAAGGTGCCGTCTATCAGGTCGACGGCAAAGCCCTGGACCTTGGTCTGGCCGGACTTCCAGAACACCGCCGCCATGGAAAAGCGTGCAATAAGGGCGATCAGGCTGTAGGGGATGTTCCCGAAGGTTTGGGTGGCGCGTGCAATCAGGCGCGTAGCGGCAGTATTCATGGTTGTACCTTGATATGGGTGATGGCGCGGTGGTTGATCAGCAGTCCCAGGCAGTGGTGCAGGTCAAATTCGCTCGCTGCGTCGAGGGCGTACGCCACCGCCATTTCCAGGGGCCAATCGTTGGCCAGGCTGTTGATAAACGTCACGCAGCCGCTGTCGATGCCGAATACCTCGACCTCCAGGCCGTTGCGCAGGATCAACGCGCTTTGCTCCTGCCAGGGGTTGAGGCTGGCGACGGTGTCGGTGGTTTGATGCGCGGCCCATAACGCCACCACGGCATAGTTCGACTGCAGGGTGCTGACGCTGGGGTGCAGGTGCAGGCGTACGTTGCCCAGGCTGGGCAACTGTTGCAGTTGGTCGATGACGGCCTGGGGCTCGGCGACGGGTGTGTCGGCGGCGTGATAGGCGTTGATCCGCAAGTGCTCCAGTCGCGCGACGTCAGCCAGGTAAGGCACGCTGGCGGCGGGGGCGAAGCCCTGGATAAAGGCGGCGAGGTCGCTGCCGTACTCGTTGAGCAGCGGGCTGGTGGGTGGATAGGCCTGGACATACAACCCGGCCATGGCGCGGAAAAACCCATCGCCCACCAGTTGCCGGGTTACTGGGTAACTGTCGGCCAGGGCGCTGATTAACGAACTGTGGACGTTGTTGCGATACACCGCAAAACGGCTGGAGGGATCGGCGCCGTTGTGGCTGAACAAACCCTCCGGGCATGGCTGGCCCGGCGCCAACAGGGCCTTTGCAAACTGTTCGAGCACATTCATGGGCGCACCGCCGCAGCCAGCAAGTAGCGCTCGGCTTGCCGGGCTTCGGCGTGCAATACGCTGAAGGCCGGTACATCGTTGTCGCGCTCGATCAGCGTCGCAACCGGCCCGGTGCGTTGCAAGGCCTGCTGATACAACTGCCAGACGGCGTTGTCGATGGGCGCGCCGTGATCATCAATCAGCAGGCGATCACCAAGGCTGTCGCTGTCTTCGGCAAAGCCTGCCAGATGAATCTCGCCCACCGCGTGCAAAGGCAACGCATCGAGGTAGGCCAACGGATCCTGCTGATGATTGATGCAGGACACATACACGTTGTTCACGTCCAGCAACAAGCCGCAGCCGGTGCGCCGGATGACCTCGCGGATAAAGTCGGTTTCATCCAGGGTGGAGCGTTGGAACTGCAGGTAGGTCGACGGATTCTCCAGCAACATGGGCCGCTTGAGGGTGGTTTGTACCTGGTCCACGTGTTCGCACACTCGCTTGAGAGTTGCGTCGTCATAGGCCAGGGGCAGCAGATCGTTGAGAAACACCGGGCCGTGGCTGGACCAGGCCAGGTGTTCGGAAAAGGATTGGGGTTGATAGCGCTCGATCAGTACCGCCAGGCGTGCCAGGTGAGCCTGGCTCAGCGGGCCTTCGCCGCCGATGGACAGGCCGACGCCATGCAGCGACAGCGGATACTGCTCGCGGATCAAGCCCAGGTAGTGATGAAAAGGCCCGCCGGCCACCATGTAGTTTTCGGCGTGGACTTCAAAAAAACCAATATCGGGCAGGGTGGCGAGCACTGTATGCCAGTGTTCGCTCTTGAGCCCCAGCCCGGCCCGGCGCGCAAGGCCGGGTGCCTGAGCCTGGGCGACATCAGGCAGGGATGAAAGCGTCATCGTCAGTACTCAGGCAGGGGGGATTCAGGACTTGGCCTTGAAGGCTTCCAGTTGGCCAAAACCTGTCGGCGAGGTTTGGCTTTCCATCTTCACGCAGGTGCCTTCAGGGACCAGGTTCCAGGCGTTGGCCTGGTAGTCGGTTTTCGAGGTGCCCGCACAGGTAGTGCCGGGGCCTGCGGCGCAGTCATTCTTGCCTTTGAGGGCGACGCCGAAGCATTTTTCCATCTTCGCGTCGTCGGCATGGGCGACAGTGGTCAGGGTGCTCAGGCTCAAGGCCGACCCCAGGGCGAGGACGAGGGTGGCGGCGGACAGCGAACGGGTGGTCATGGTGTTTCTCCAGCAGTGAGGTGGGTAAGCAAGCGATTGTGCTTGCATACCCCACTAGAGAAAGGGGGGAGGGGATCGTTACAGGTGGTTCGAAGAAAAGTTAAAACAACGCAAATTCTACGGTTCACACAAAGCAAATGTGGGAGCGGGTTTGCTCGCGATAGAAGTGTGTCAGCCAAACCATCCGGCACTGACACACCGCCTTCGCGGGCAAGCCCGCTCCCACATTCAGACCCTAGCCGCCCAGGTAAGCCTCGCGCACTTTCGGGTCGGTCAGCAGTTGTTCGCCGCTGCCCTGCATCACTACCCGGCCGTTTTCCAACACATAGGCGCGGTCGGCAATTTTCAGTGCCTGGTTGGCGTTCTGTTCCACCAGGAACACCGTCACACCGTCCTTGCGCAGTTGCTCGATGATGTCGAAGATCTGCTGGATGATGATCGGGGCCAGGCCCAGGGACGGCTCATCCAACAGCAGCAGCTTGGGCTTGCTCATCAGCGCACGGCCGATGGCAAGCATTTGCTGTTCGCCACCGGACATGGTGCCGCCGCGCTGGCTGAAGCGCTCCTTGAGCCGAGGGAACAGGTGCAGCACCTTGTCCATCTGCTCCTGGTAGTCGCCCTTGTCGGTAAAGAACCCACCCATGGCCAGGTTCTCTTCCACGGTCAGGCGGGCAAACACCCGACGGCCTTCCGGGACCACGGCAATGCTCTTGCGCATGATCGCCGCCGAATGCTGGCCCACCAGTTCCTCACCCATGTAGCGGATGCTGCCGCTGTGCGCCTGGGGCGAGCCGCACAAGGTCATCAGCAAGGTGGATTTGCCGGCACCGTTGGCACCGATCAGGGTGACGATTTCGCCCTGGCGCACTTCCACGTTGACCTCGTGCAGGGCCTGGATCTTGCCGTAGAAAGTGGAAACGTTTTCGAATTGCAGCATTTACGCTTCCCCCAAATAGGCTTTGATCACTTCCGGGTTGTCGCGGATCTGCTCCGGCGTCCCGTTGGCCAATGGCGTGCCCTGGTTGATCACGACGATATGGTCGGAAATGCTCATGACCAGTTTCATGTCGTGTTCGATCAGCAGCACGGTGGCGTTGTTTTCTTCACGCAGCACACCGATCAACGCCTTGAGGTCTTCGGTTTCCTTGGGGTTGAGGCCGGCAGCCGGTTCGTCGAGCATCAGGATCCGCGGGCGGGTCATCATGCAGCGGGCGATTTCCAGGCGCCGTTGCTGACCGTAGGCCAGGGTGCCGGCCGGGCGGTTGGCAAACTCGGTCAGGTTGACCTTGTCCAGCCAGTACGCGGCGTACTCCATGGCCTCGCGCTCGCTCTTGCGGAACGCCGGGGTCTTGAACAGGCCCGCGAAGAAATTGGTGTTCAGGTGCCGGTGTTGGGCGATCAGCAGATTTTCCACGGCGGTCATGTCCTTGAACAACCGCACGTTCTGGAAGGTCCGCACCACGCCCTTGCGGGCGATCTCGTGACCGGCCAGGCCCTGGATCGGCTGGCCGTCCAGCAGGATGCTGCCACCGGCCGGTTTGTAGAAACCGGTCAGGCAGTTGAACACCGTGGTCTTGCCGGCGCCGTTGGGGCCGATCAACGCGACCACTTGTTTCTCTTTGACGGTCAGGGCGACGCCATTGACCGCCAGCAAGCCGCCGAAGCGCATGCTCAGGTTTTCGACTTTCAGGATCTCGCGGCTCATTTGCGCAGCTCCATATGTGGACGTTGCATGGGCAGCAGGCCTTGAGGGCGCCAGATCATCATCAGCACCATCATGGCGCCGAACATCAACATGCGGTACTCACTGAATTCACGCATCAGTTCCGGCAGCAGGATCATCACGATGGCCGCAAGGATCACGCCCAACTGCGAGCCCATGCCACCCAACACCACGATGGCGAGGATGATTGCCGACTCGATGAAGGTGAACGATTCCGGTGTCACCAGACCTTGGCGAGCGGCAAAGAAGCTACCGGCAAAACCGGCGAACGCGGCACCCAGGGTGAAGGCCGAGAGCTTGATGATGGTCGGGTTCAGGCCCAGCGCGCGGCAGGCGATTTCGTCTTCACGCAGCGCTTCCCAGGCACGCCCGATCGGCATGCGCAGCAGGCGGTTGATCACGAACAGCGCGGCCAGGGCCAGCAACAGGGCGACCAGGTACAGGAACACCACCTTGCTCACGGGGTTGTAGGCAATCCCGAAGTACTCGTGGAAGGTCTGCATGCCTTCGGCAGCGGAGCGATCAAACGACAAGCCGAAGAACGTTGGCTTGGGAATGCTGCTGATGCCGTTGGGGCCGCCGGTGATATCGGTGAGGTTACGCAGGAACAGACGGATGATCTCACCGAAGCCCAGGGTCACGATGGCCAGGTAGTCACCGCGCAGGCGCAACACCGGGAAGCCCAGCAGGAAGCCGAAGGTGGCCGCCGCCATGCCGGCCAGAGGCAGGCAGATCCAGAAGCTCCAGCCCAGGTAGTGCGAGAGCAGCGCGTAGGTGTAGGCACCTACTGCGTAGAAGCCCACATAACCCAGGTCGAGCAGGCCGGCGAGGCCCACCACGATGTTCAGGCCCAGGCCCAGCAGCACGTAGATCAGGATCAGGGTGGCGATATCCACCGCACCACGGGAGCCGAAGAATGGCCAGATCAACGCGGCCACGATCAGGCCGATGATGATGTAGCGCTGGGTGCGCGGCAGGGTCAGGAACTGGCTGACCTTGGGCGAGACCAGCGGGCCACGGTTGGACTTGAGCAGCGCACCGACCTGCTGGGTGAACAGCACCCGCAGGAACATCAGCACCGAGCACAGGGCAATGATGGTCAGGGTGACTGGCCCGGTGCCGTGTACTTCAAGGTTGATCCCGACAATGCTCAGCTTGAGCCCGAGTACCGGAAAGGCCACGGCCCATACCAGCAAGGCGCTGAAAAACGCCGATTTAAGATATCTGCTCATACTTTCTCAACCTCCGGACGGCCCAGGATGCCGGTCGGCCGGAATAACAGCACCAGAACCAATAGACTGAATGCCACCACGTCCTTGTACTGGTCGCCGAAGATATCGGCACCAAAGGCTTCGGCCACACCCAGCACCAGCCCGCCGAGCATCGCGCCCGGAATACTGCCGATGCCGCCGAGGACCGCCGCAGTGAAGGCTTTGAGCCCCACCAGGAAGCCGGCGTTGGGGTTGATCACGCCATACTGCATGCTCAGCAACACGGCAGCGACGGCGGCCAGTGCGGCGCCGATGACGAAGGTCAGGGCAATGATGTTGTTGGTGTTGATACCCAGCAGGTTGGCCATCTTGATGTCTTCGGCGCAGGCCCGGCAGGCGCGCCCCAGACGGGAGCGGGAGATGAACAGGGTCAGGCCCAGCATGGCCACCAGGGTGACGACGAAGACCAGGACCTGCATGTAGGAAATCAGCACTTCTTCTGCACCACCTGGACCGAAGGAAAAGCTCCCCGGGATCAGGTTGGGAATGGACTTGTCCTTGGAGTCCTGGGACAGCAATACGGTGTTCTGCAGGAAAATCGACATGCCGATGGCGGAAATCAACGGGATCAGGCGGTTGCTGCCACGCAAGGGGCGGTATGCAACACGTTCGATACTGTAGCCGTAGGCACTGGTTACGACGATTGACGCAAGGAACGCGGCAGTCATTAACAGCGGCAGGGAGTGGATACCCATCATGGCCAGCCCGGCAATGGCAATGAACGCCACGTAGGAGCCAATCATGTACACCTCGCCGTGGGCGAAGTTGATCATTCCAATGATGCCGTAAACCATTGTGTAGCCAATGGCTATCAAGGCATAGGTGCTGCCAATGGTCAGGCCATTAACCAGCTGTTGGAAAAAATGATAGATCTCAGGCATTACAGCGCTCCTAAAAACCCGATACGCATTTCACTGGTGGAGTCATCTTCCTGCTCGGTGCTGTGTTCTGTGAGCACATTTGCACAAAGCATTTGCCAGCGAACCGCTGGTGACGGTTTTAAGATTTTCAGGTGAACCAGCGCCCGGATCGCGGGTGCGTGGCCCATAAACCTCGTAAAACAAAACCCACTGCTTGCACAGTGGGCTTGTTGTCCAGTAACGCCTGGCTTACTGAGGGGAAACTTCGGTTTTTGGTTGACCGAAGTGCCATTCGTAGACCACGAACTTGAAGTCTTTCAGGTCGCCGTTCTTATCGAAGCTCAGGTCGCCGGTCGGGGTCTTGAAGGTACCCGCGTGGATGGCCTCGGCCACTTTGGTGGTGTCTTCGCTTTTGGCAGCTGCGATGCCGCCCGCGATGATTTCAACCGCCGAGTAGGCTGGGAACACGAACGGACCGCTTGGGTCTTTGCCGTCAGCCTTGAGTGCGTCGACGATGGCCTTGTTCGCAGGGTCGGCGTCGAAGGATTTCGGCAGGGTGACCAGCAGGCCTTCGGAGGCTTTCTGGGCGATTTGCGAGATGGAGTCGTTGCCCACGCCTTCCGGGCCCATGAACTTGGCTTTCAGGCCTTTTTCCTGGGATTGGCGCAGGATCAGACCCAGTTCTGGGTGGTAGCCGCCGTAGTAGACGAAGTCGACGTTGGCTTGCTTGAGCTTCTGGATAATCGAGGAGAAGTCCTTGTCACCGGCGTTCAGGCCTTCGAACACAGCAACCTTGGTGCCTTTGCTCTCGAGGGTCTGCTTAACGGCGGTGGCGATGCCTTCACCGTATTGTTGCTTGTCGTGCAGGACTGCCACGACCTTCGGCTTGACGTGGTCGGCGATGTAGTTGCCGGCCGCTGGGCCCTGGGCGCTGTCCAGGCCGATGGTACGGAAGATCAGCTTGTAGCCACGGGAGGTGATTTCCGGGCTGGTAGCCGCCGGAGTGATCATGATCACGCCTTCGTCTTCGTAGATGTCGGTTGCAGGTTGAGTGGAGCTGGAGCAGAGGTGGCCGACCACGAACTTGACGCCGTCGTTGACCACTTTGTTGGCGACGGCAACGGCTTGTTTAGGGTCGCAAGCGTCGTCGTATTCCTTGGCCTCAAGCATTTTGCCATCGACACCGCCCTTGGCGTTGATGTCCTTGATGGCTTGCTTGGCGCCCATGAACTGCATATCGCCGTATTGGGTCACAGGGCCGGTTTTAGGGCCGGCAATACCGATCTTGATGGTGTCAGCTGCGAACGAATGGCCGGCAACCCCAGCCAGGACCATAGCGGCAAACAGTTTGGAAATCTGCTTAGTAGCCTTATTCATAGTGCTCCACTCTTACTGTTGTATTTTTTATAGTTCTAGCGGCCTTGTGGGCTACAGAACCGGATCAGATATCTCGGATATCCCCCGGCAGCGGCCTGGCAACTGTACCGGTACAGTGTAGAGCGCCGGTTGATCGCTTGAAAAGCTGGCTGCTGGGGGCAAACGCCGGGTATGTCGCTTAAATGAAAGAAAAAGACAGAATGGCGGCGGGTGCTTGCCAGAGTCTCGGGCAATCCTTGGCGTTCCTGACACTTTCAATCGGTGCCTCAATTGCAACTGGGTTTTTCTGGGGAAGCCTCGACGGTATGATTGCGCCGATTTTTTCCTCAGGTGAGTTCCCATGACGCAAGAACCTAGCACCCTCTATGCCAAGCTGCTCGGCGAAACCGCGGAAATTTCCTGGAAGGAGCTCGAACCGTTCTTTGCCAAGGGTGCCCTATTGTGGGTCGACGCTGGCCTGGATTTGATCGAAGCGGCCGAGGGAATGGCCGAGGACAACCGTGACAAAGTGGCCGCCTGGCTGGCCTCCGGGAGTCTTGGCGAAGTGTCTGCGACGCGGGCATTGGACCTGGTGGAGCGTGATCCGAGCTTGTGGGCGGTGGTGGTTTCACCGTGGATTCTGATCCAGGAAAGGGCATCGAACTAAACGCGCGCACCGAAATAGTGCGAGTTGCGCGCCATTAAAAGTGTGTAGCGGAGTAACCGCTTTGCCCATGATGGCAACTGGCCGTGAAGAAAGGTCACAGGCGAGGGTGACGTAAACGTCAGGGGAACAGTTTTGCGGGCCGCGGATGGCCCGGGGAATTGTTTCTTGGTGTGGCAAGGTTAGGGGTATTTGTTGCCGGTTAGACCGCTATCGCAGACAAGCCAGCTCCCACATCCAGCCGCATTCCAAGAGTGGAACTCGGTCAACTGTGGGAGCGGGCTTGCTCGCGATGGGCGCACCTCGGTCTAGGCGGTCTTGCCCGTATGGTTGTTCAGCGAGATCACCTTGGTCTTGCCAATCCGGTGACGATAAATCTCACGCAGGTACTTGATCGCCTTCTTCACGCAATCGCGCGACAGGCGAATGTCGTTGATCGAGACAAACTTCTCTTTGTCGTTGATCAGCTCGCGGTACTTCTTCTCATACATCGGCTTGATCGCGTACCAGTTGGTATCGAGGATCTTCGCCGGGTTCTCGAATTCGTTGAGTAACTCGTCGATACGGTCCTCGTCGAAGTCTTCATGGATGATGAAGTCCAGGATCGAGTTGTCCAGGGTCTCGTCGAAACGGTACGGGTTGCGGGCAAAGC
Organism: Pseudomonas sp. WS 5411; assembly: GCF_012985595.1. Taxonomy (NCBI): domain Bacteria; kingdom Pseudomonadati; phylum Pseudomonadota; class Gammaproteobacteria; order Pseudomonadales; family Pseudomonadaceae; genus Pseudomonas; species Pseudomonas sp. WS 5411. Next base: position 45,127 of record NZ_JAARMC010000011.1, on the reverse strand, counting down.
AGCGCTTGATAAAGGCCACGATCAACGTCAGGAAGTCATCCGACAGGCAGGGGCTCTTGGCGATCAGGGTGGTCAACGACAGGTTGGCCGAAGCACCGATCACCAGGGCGTAGCGCTTGAGGGTGGTGTTGGGGAACAGGCTGTTGAGGTGGGTCTTGAGCCGGTTCAGGTCCATATAGGACAGTTTGTAGTCCTTGGGCAGGGAGACGATGGACACCACCGACGAGCAGTTCTTGAAGAAGTGCAGGTCATGCAGGGCCGCTGCGTCATAGCCGGAGTTCTTGTACTGCTCCAGGGATGCCTTGTAGCGCTTGGATTCGATCGGCAACAGGCTGATGCCTTCGATGGCCTGGGTGACTTTATTGAAGTGGGGCAGGTCGATGGAACGGAAGAACAAATCGTCGATGTTCAGGCGCTGCGGCTCTTTTTCAAACACCTTGAACTTGTCGTTGCTCGGCGCCGGGGTTTCCGGGACCACCGACTCGGCGTAGGCAATTGCCACCGGCCCGGCCAGGCTCATGAACAGGTCGTTGGCGTCCAGGCGAATGGTTTCACCGATGTCGATGCCGGCGCGGCGGAAATAGTTCTGGTCATAGTCGGTCGTCACCGCCTGAGCCGTCAGGATGTTGAAGATCTGCTGTGAGATGTACTGGTTGGCGTGTTTTTCCATGGCATTGACGTCAATGTTCTGGATGTTGCCGTCGTCGCTTTCTTCGGCGTAACGCATGATGTCGTTGGAGATCAGCATCATCGCGTTCCACGGGCGGATACGGCCTTTGACACTGGCCTCGCTGCTGTCTTCATTGTCGAAGTTGTACGAGAAATCCCATTCCTCCGACAGGTACTTGCACAGCAGCCGACCGGCGTTGATATGCAGTGCCTCGGACATTTCGCTGCGGTGATCGGAGATGTTCGGCAGCACGCAGATCCCGCTGGTGAAAATCGGCTCGAACACAAAGGCATGGCCGCTCTTGCTGTCATGCTCGTCGGCAGGTTTGGTGTCGAAGGTCTTGTTCATGTACGAGTGTTGCTGGGCCAGGCCAAACTCCGAGGCCATGCCCGAGCCGGTGCCGCCGCCGGCGCTGAAGATCGAGAAGTACAGGCGCGACTGGTTGGCCTTGATCCCGCAGGAGTCGATCAGGTACGAATGGATCATCTTCCAGTCAGGGCTGGAAAAACGCTGGGTGTCTTTGTTGAGGATGATCTTGGCCAGGTACTGGCCGAGGATCGGTGCGTTACCGGCGCCACCGGCATGCACTTCCGACAGGTCCATGATTTTCATTTTGCTGTAGTCGCGCAAAAAGCCGCTTTTCTCGCCCTTGCGCGAGAAACGGATGCGTCCGGCGATGTCTTTGTCCAGGTCGCCGAGCATCACCAGCGGCTCGACCAGAAACACCGGCTTGCTGGCCTTGCTGGCGCCCAGGCGCAAGTTGTTACGGATCCACTGGGCTGGGCTGTAGCCCTTTTCAACGTAGGATTTGTCTTCGGTGCTGAACTCGTTCAGATAAAACTTGCGGGCGTTGTACACCAGTTCCGCCACATCCAGGGCGATGTTGGAGCCACAGCGCCCCAGGCCGATCAGGCAGACCGAGGGAAACTCCTGCTCACTGTGCAGCTCGCTGTCACCGTCAAGGTGCGGCGGGCGCGGGAACACCATGTCGCGCAGGCCATCGAGGTTGTCGAGGATGCGGTCGGTGTTGGTTTCGGTGAAGTACAGGTATTGCTGGGTGCCCAGCGCACGTTGACTGGTCAATGACTTTGAACCTGAGGGTTTTTCCGCAGGCGCTGTCAGCAACACGTCGGATACCGCGGTAACAGGATTATTTTTAGAAGTCATTGTGCGCCATGTGCCTGGACGGATGGCCGGAAAACATCAAAGAGCCATCACCGAGTGAGAGTTCGCGACTTTACCCGATAGGGTTTAACCCTAGGTTTTCTAGGGAAAAGCTACGTTGGACTCTCATGAATCGGCCGTTCGTCGGCGTTCTTTAATCAAATACTGGCGATTTGCCCTGATGCTGGCGTTTCAGCGAATAGGGCGGACTACCGAAGAACCCGTCGATGAACCCTTGGCGCTGGTCGTGTCCTTGCTGCCCGCCAGGCCCGGCGGGTTGCGTTGGTCAAGTGCCGTGATCACGGCACTGATTTCACTGGCCGGCACCGCTGCACTGAGCAGGTAACCCTGCACGTAATCGCAGCCATGTTTGATCAACAGCTCCAGTTGCTGCTGGGTTTCCACGCCTTCGGTAATGACTTGCAGGTGCAGGGTGTGGGCCATGCCGATGATCGCCTGGACAATCTCCATATCGGTGGTGGACTTGGGAATGTCCTGGATAAAGGAGCGGTCGATCTTCAGCGTGTTAAGGGGCAGGCGCTTGAGGTAGGAGAGGGAGGAGTAGCCAGTGCCGAAGTCGTCGATGGACAGCGCCACACCCAGCGCGCGGATTTGCCGCAGCAGGATCAGGGTGCTGCTGATGTTGCCCATCAAGGCATTTTCGGTCACCTCCAGCTCCAGGCGGCTGGCGGCGATGCCACTGCTGCGCAAGGCGTATTCGATTTCATCTGCCAGTTCGTCACGGGCCAGGTTCAGGGCCGAACAATTCACGGCCATGACCAGCTCCGGGTGCCCCTGGTCCGTCAGCCAACCCAGGTCGGCACAGGCCTGGCGCAGCACCCAGTTGTCCAGCTCGGCGATCAGGCCGTTGTTTTCGGCGATGCCGATAAACCGTTCGGGCGCCAGTAGCCCATGTTGCGGGTGTTGCCAACGCACCAGGGCTTCGAGGCGGGTGACCTTGCCTTTGTGCAGGTCCAGAATCGGTTGGTAGTGCAGGACCAGTTCCTTTTGGTTGCGCAATGCACTGCGCAATTCCTCTTCCAACTGCAGTTCGAGAAAGGCTCGGGTTTTCAGGTTGGAGCTGAAGAAGTTCAAGCTGTTGCGCCCGCCATCCTTGGATTGATACAGCGCCAGGTCGGCGGTTTTCAGCAGTTCCTCGCAGGTGGTCCCGTCCTCGGGAAACACGCTGATACCGATGCTGGTGGTCATCACCATGCGCCGGCCAGCCAGCTCGATGGGCTCTTTCATTTTCTGCATGATGCGCTGGGCCATGTGCCGCGCTTCGTCGCGATGATGGATGTTGATCAGGATGCAGAATTCATCGCCGCCAAAGCGCGCCACTACATCATTGTGACTGCGTATCGAACTCTTGATATGGCCGGCCAGGACTGTCAGCAGCTCATCGCCGGCATCATGGCCGAGGCTGTCGTTGATCCGCTTGAAGTGGTCGATGTCGAGGAAGATCACCGCCAGCATGCCCTCGGCCTGGGCTTTCTGCGCGAGGTTTTCGGCGAAGATCTGGTTGAAGCCCCGGCGATTGAGCAGGCTGGTCAGGGCGTCGTAGTGGGCCACTTGCTGCAGGGATGCGCGCGCCTGGTCCAGTTCGGTCAGCAGGGCATTGACCCGACGCAGGTCGCGTTCCTTGTGCTGCAGTTTCTTGTCGGCGAGGGCCGCGCTGATGCTGCTGCCGATGACCAACAACGTGATGACGGCCACCGACAGGCCCAGTTGCGTCGGGTTGTTGTCGATGGGCAATGCCGGCACGGCCCCGGTGGGCAGCAGCAATTGCATGGCTGCCATACCGGTGAAGTGCATGCTGATAATGCCGGCGCCGAGCACCAGGCTGGCAGCGTACTTGAGCAGTTGGTGGAACATTCCACTGCCATTGCGCAGGTAGCGGGACAACAGCAAGGCGGCCAGGCTGGCGCCAATGGCAATGGCCACCGACAACCCGAACAGCCCGCTGGAAAAATACACCTGGGCCTCGGAGCGCATGGCGGCCATGCCCACGTAGTGCATCAGGGCGATGCCCAGGCCCATGCAGGTGGCCGCCGTCAGGTACTGATGAAAACGCATTCGGGCATGACTGAGGGTTTGCAGGGCGAACAACGAAGCGATCAACGCGATCGCCAATGAAGCCAGCGTCAGGAACCATTCGTAATGGATAGTGATGGGCGCCTGGAGCGCCAGCATGCTGATGAAGTGCGTCGACCAGATCCCGCCGGCCAGGCAACCGGCGCCGATCCAGCGCCAATGGCGTTTTGCCGTCAGGTTATCAACGTGGCCGACACGCTCGGCCATGTCCAGGGTGCCAAAACTCGCGGCGCAGGCAACCAGGTACGCCAGTAGCACCAGGAAGGGGTTATGGGTGCAATTAAGTAATAAATACCCGCTCTCGGGAAGCGGGGTAAAAAAATGCAGACCCAGCCATTCCATAGCACGTCCCGTTGCAGAGTCATCTCGTGTCACTGCGCGTGGCGATGACCTATGGAATCGAGTATAGAAGGCTCAACGGAAGCGCAAGCTGTAATGGCATTTTGATTGCTTTGATTTTGGCATGCTCGCCATAGCCAATGGTGCTAAGCACTGATGGGCAGCTCGAACTCGTAAGGCGGTTGCTCCAGCGGCGCCAGGCCGAATGCGGCGCGGGCGGCGTCGCAATCGACGTTCACTTCACCCTGGCTCCACGAGGCCTCGAATTCCCGGCACACGCTGGAACGCTGCTCGTAGATCGAACAACGGGTGCCGCTGCCCACTTCGCCCTCCAGGCTGCAACAGCGTGCCGGTTTCTGGTCGGTGCCGATCATCGCCACCCGGCTGGGGTTGATCTGTACCACCAGTTCATCGGGCACGGTGCCGCCTGATGAGGCGCATTCGCCCCAAAAGAAAGACACGCGAAAGTGTGAACAGCAGGCACCGCAATTCAGACACGGACTGGCATCGGACATGGCACGTCATCAATAAGAGGTAAGGGGGAGCTGCGGAAGGCTCGCTATTCTATGCCTGCCAAGGCGCTTGGGAAGGGGGGCGCGTGCTTATTTTTTTAGCGGGAAAATCTGGCTGTCCTGGATGAAATTACGCCCTATCAGCTTTACGAATCATTACAGACAACCGCGCCGCGCCTGACTAGATTGCAGGTTCCGGGCAGGATGCGTCGGCATCGAGCCTCTATAACAATAAAAGAGACGGACCCATGCAGAACTCGACCCAAGCGGCGAATGCCTGGCGCATTCTGTTCCTGCTGTTCCTGGCCAACCTGTTCAACTTCTTTGATCGCACGATCCCGGCGATCATCATCGAGCCGATCCGCATGGAATGGCACCTCAGTGACTTCCAGCTCGGCATCATCGGCACCGCATTCACCATCGTCTATGCGATTGCCGGCTTGCCCCTGGGGCGCCTGGCCGATACCGGCTCGCGCAGCAAGCTGATGGGCTGGGGCCTGGCGAGTTGGAGCGCGCTGACGGCGGTCAACGGCATGGTTGGTAGCTTCTGGACCTTTCTGCTGGTGCGCATGGGTATCGGCATTGGTGAAGCCAGTTACGCGCCGGCCGCCAACTCGTTGATCGGCGACCTGTTCCCGGCTCACCGCCGCGCCCGGGCCATGGGGATTTTCATGCTGGGCCTGCCCCTGGGCCTGTTGCTGGCGTTCTTCACCATCGGTGCGATGGTCAAGGCGTTCGACAGCTGGCGTGCGCCGTTCTTTATTGCGGCCATCCCGGGGCTGATCCTTGCGGTGTTCATGTTCTACATCAAGGAGCCCAAGCGCGGCGCCGCCGAAACCGTGCAAGTCTCCCAAGAGAAAGTCGACCGGCCGATCCGTCGCGTGCTCGCGGTGCCGACCTTTCTGTGGCTGGTGCTGGCGGGGCTGTGCTTTAACTTTGCGACCTATGCCTGCAACTCGTTCCTGGTGCCGATGCTGCAACGTTACTTCCTCATGCCCCTGCAGGAAGCGGCCGTGGCGACCGGGGTGATTGTCGGCGTGACCGGTTTGTTCGGCCTGACCTTGGGCGGCCTGGTGGCGGACAAGATTCACCAGCGCATTGCCAACGGCCGCTTACTGTTTGCCGCCTTCAGCCTGATTATCTCCACCGTATGCACTGCCTGGGCCCTGCATGCGGGGCGCATCGAGATCGGGGTGTTTGTCGCGGTGTTCAGTGTGGGCTGGTTGTTTGCCTATAACTTCTACACCTGCGTGTACACGGCGATCCAGGATGTGGTGGAGCCGCGCCTGCGGGCCACGGCCATGGCGCTGTTCTTCGCCGGCCTGTATCTGCTGGGCGGCGGCATGGGGCCGGTGGTGGTGGGCGCGCTGTCTGATCACTTTGCCCATGCGGCAATGTACGCGGCGGGTGCCGAGCAAATGACCGAGGCGTTCAAGGCGGTGGGGCTGCATGACGCCATGTACCTGATTCCGGTGGCGTTGTTCCTGACCATGCTGTTTCTGTTCCAGGCTTCGCGGTGTTTTGTGCGCGATGCCAAGCGGATGAAGGATGGGTTGGGGAGGGTTGAGGTGCCGGCGGCGGCGGCTACTGCTTGAAACCGAGGTGACGCCATCGCAGCATAGGTATCTACACAACTCTTTTATCTGGTGTTTATTGGGTTTGTGTACATATCCGTTGCTGCGGTCACGGCGGCTATTGGTTCCGCCCTTACGGCGGGTCACTTTCGAAGAGCGCGAAAGTAACCAAAGCGCTTTTGCCCCACCACTCGGAGCAATGCCTGACTGCGGGCATCGTGGTTTAACGGGGCGCCTAAGATCAAAAGCCAAATCAAAAGCAGAGCAACAGCAAAGCAAGAGCGCGAAGCTGCATTCCCCTGTGGGAGCGGGCTTGCCCGCGATGACGGTGTATCAGTCGATAAATCTATTGGCTGACCTGCCGCCATCGCAGGCAAGCCAGCTCCCACAGAAGGACGCCCACGCCTCGAAGGTCAGGCCGCCTCGCTTTGCTTTTGATCTTGATCTGAGGCGCCCCGTTAAACCACGCTGGCCGTCATCCGATATTGATTTGGGGGGTAAACCGGCAGGACACCCCCCATAAAAAAGGCCCGCATTGCGCGGGCCTTTTTGTTCATCATGTCCCGTCCTGAATAAGGTTTACACCTTCTGACCTATCTTCAGGAGGAGTCAATGGAATCGGGCAAAAGGCGGAGCCAGCGTGACTACACGTTAGCCTTTAAATTATCGGTCGTAGACCAGGTCGAAAAGGGCGAGTTGAGTTATAAAGAGGCTCAACGGCGCTATGGCATCCAGGGCCGGTCCACGGTACTGGTCTGGTTACGCAAGTACGGCCGGCAGGACTGGAGCCAAGGCGCCTCAATTCGAGAGCCGAGGAGCAGGTCCATGACCGAGCCAACCCTCCCGCTGACCCCCGAGCAGCGGATCAAAGAACTCGAAGAACAGCTGGCGCTAAGCAATCAGAAAGCGCAATTCTTCGAAGCCGTCGTGAATGTTCTGAAGAATGACTACGGTGTTTCCGTCGTAAAAAAGCGACCCGGCAAGTCCTCTCGCAAGGGCAAATCCAAGGCCTGAGCATCACCAGGGCTTGCCTGTTCATGGGCATTTCGCGCCAAGCGTATTACCAACGCAATCGGGCTTTCGACGAGAGAGCTCGTCAAGATCAAGAAGTCATGGACTTTGTTCTTGAAAAGCGCCGCCGTCAGCCTCGGATAGGCACGCGCAAGCTGCATTACCTGATGAGCGTCGAAGTTGGCGCATCAGTGCGGGTCGGCAGAGACCGCCTGTTTAGCATCCTGCGCAATGCTCGAAAACTGGTTGTGCGCAAACGGGCTTACCACAAAACGACGGACAGCCATCACCGCTTTCGCCGCCATCCCAACCTGCTCAAAGCAGGTCAGGAGCAGGTCGTGGCCAATAGGCCAGAACAGGTCTGGGTTGCAGACATAACCTACCTGCCGACACAGGAAAGCGTGGCTTATGTGAGCCTGGTGACAGACGCCTACTCACGCAAGATCGTAGGCCATCATGTGCATGAGAGCTTGCATACCGAGTCGGTGATCAAAGCGATGGAAAAGGCCGTTGGCGAACGCCGAAGCACGCTGCCACTGATCCATCACTCAGACCGCGGAGCCCAATACTGCTCTGAGCTTTATCAACGCTTGCACGCTAGTCATGGCGTCAGATGCTCAATGACCGACGGCTATGACTGCTACCAGAATGCTCTGGCAGAGAGGATAAACGGCATTTTGAAGACCGAGTTCCTGCTGTATCGCCCTAAAAATCTGGCGGACGCAGTGAAAATGGTGGATGAGTCGGTGCTGATCTACAACGGGGAACGGCCACACCTGTCCCTGAAATACAAAACGCCCGATGCAGTGCATCGGGCGTTTTGAGACTGAAATAGGTGTAAACCTATTTCAGGACTAGACATCAGGGCAGGGCGCGGATCAACCGGCGACCAACACCCGAATCGCCTCCAACCGCAGCGCCGCCTTGTCGAGCATGGCCAGGCCTTGCTCGCGCTGTTGGCGCAGGGCAACCAGTTCGCTGTCGCGTACGGTCGGGTTGACGGCTTGCAGGGCGGTCAGGCGCGCCAGCTCTTCGTCGGTGTCTGCCGCCAGGCGACGTTGCGCCTCGGCCACACGTTCGGCGTGGCGCGGGGCGATTTTCTCTTCGCCGGCGTTGATCCGTGGCGTCAGCTGATCGCGCTGGGCCTGCACGAACTTGTTGGCGCTGGCCCGTGGCACGCTTTCCAACTGGTCGTTGAGGGTGGTGAAGGACACCCGGCCCGACAAGTCATTACCATTGGCATCCAGCAGGCAGCGCAGGGCCGCCGGGGGCAGGTAGCGACCCAGTTGCAGCGAACGCGGTGCCACCACTTCACTGACATAGAGCAGTTCCAGCAACACGGTGCCCGGCTTCAGCGCCTTGTTCTTGATCAGCGCCACTGCGGTGTTGCCCATGGAACCGGACAGCACCAGGTCCATGCCGCCCTGGACCATCGGGTGCTCCCAGGTAATGAACTGCATGTCTTCGCGAGACAGCGCCTGGTTGCGGTCGTAAGTGATGGTCACGCCTTCGTCGTCGCCGAGGGGGAAGCTGGCGTCGAGCATTTTTTCGCTGGGCTTGAGGATCAGCGCGTTTTCCGAATGGTCTTCGCTGTCGATGCCGAACGCGTCGAACAGGGTTTCCATGTAGATCGGCAGGGTGAACTGATCGTCTTGCTCCAGGATGTCCTCGACCAGCGCATCACCTTCGCCAGCGCCGCCGGAGTTGAGCTCCAGCAAACGGTCGCGGCCGGTGTGCAGCTCGGCTTCGAGGCGCTCGCGCTCGGTGCGGGCTTCGTCGATCAGGGCTTGCCATTCGCCGTCGTCGGCATTTTCCAGCAGCGGCAGCAGGCGCGGGCCGAACTGGTGCTGCAAGGCGTTGCCGGTCGGGCAGGTATTAAGGAAGGCATTCAAGGCTTCGTGGTACCACTGGAACAGCCGCTCTTGCGGGCTGGTTTCCAGGTACGGCACGTGCAGCTCGATCACATGCTTCTGGCCGATCCGGTCCAGGCGCCCGATGCGCTGCTCCAGCAAGTCCGGGTGCGATGGCAGGTCGAACAGCACCAGATGGTGGGCGAACTGGAAGTTGCGGCCTTCACTGCCGATTTCCGAACAGATCAGCACCTGGGCGCCGAACTCTTCATCCGCGAAGTAGGCGGCGGCACGGTCCCGTTCGAGGATGTTCATGCCCTCGTGGAACACCGTGGCCGGGATGCCGGAACGCACGCGCAGGGCGTCTTCCAGGTCCATGGCGGTTTCGGCGTGGGCGCAGATCACCAGGACTTTGGTGCGCTTGAGCATTTTCAGCTGGTCGATCAGCCACTCGACGCGCGGGTCGAAGCGCCACCAGCGGTTTTCTTCTTCTATATCCGGTTGCGACTGGAAGCTGACTTCCGGGTACAGCTCGGCATGCTCGCCCAGCGGCAGTTCCAGGTACTCGTCCGGGCACGGCAGCGGGTAGGCGTGCAACTTGCGTTCGGGGAAGCCTTGTACGGCGGCGCGGGTGTTACGGAACAGCACGCGGCCGGTGCCGTGGCGGTCCAGCAGCTCACGCACCAGGCGCGCACTGGCTTCGGTGTCGCCATCGTTGACGGCAGCCAGCAGTGCTTCGCCTTCGTTGCCGAGGAAGCCCTGGATAGTCTTGTGCGCGGCCGGCGAGAGGCGACCCTTGTCCATCAGTTCCTGGACGGCTTCGGCGACCGGGCGATAGTTCTCGCTCTCGGCGCGGAAGGCTTTGACGTCATGGAAACGGTTCGGGTCCAGCAGGCGCAGACGGGCGAAGTGGCTGTCCTGGCCCAGTTGTTCCGGGGTTGCGGTCAGCAGCAGCACGCCGGGAATGGTCTCGGCCAGTTGCTCGACCAGTTGGTATTCAGCGCTGGCCTTTTCTTCGTGCCAGACCAGGTGGTGGGCTTCGTCGACCACCATCAAGTCCCAGCCGGCGGCAAACAGTGCGTCCTGGGCTTTTTCGTCGTCCACCAGCCATTCCAGGGCCACCAGCGCGAGCTGGGTGTCTTCGAACGGGTTGCTGGCATCGCTTTCGATAAAACGTTCTTCGTCGAACAGCGCGACCTGCAGGTTGAAACGCCGGCGCATTTCCACCAGCCATTGGTGCTGGAGGTTTTCCGGGACCAGGATCAGTACGCGATTGGCGCGCCCGGACAGCAGTTGGCGATGGATCACCAGGCCGGCTTCGATGGTCTTGCCCAGGCCCACTTCGTCGGCCAGCAGCACCCGTGGCGCGATCCGGTCAGCCACTTCACGGGCAATGTGCAGTTGGTGCGCAATCGGCTGCGCACGCACGCCGCCCAGGCCCCAGAGCGAGGACTGCAACTGGCGGCTGGTGTGTTCCAGGGTGTGGTAGCGCAGGGAGAACCAGGCCAGCGGGTCGATCTGGCCGGCGAACAGACGGTCGCTGGCGAGGCGGAACTGGATGAAGTTCGACAGTTGGGTTTCCGGCAGGGTGACCTGCTCGTTCTGCCCATTGAGGCCGTGGTAGACCAGCAGGCCGTCGACATCGTCGACCTCGCGCACGGTCATCTTCCAGCCTTCGAAGTGGGTGATGGTGTCACCCGGCGAGAACCTCACGCGAGTGAGGGGCGCATTCCGTAGCGCATACTGGCGGGTGTCGCCAGTGGCCGGATAGAGCACGGTCAACAAGCGGCCGTCCTGTGCCAGAACGGTGCCTAACCCCAGCTCTGCTTCGCTGTCACTAATCCAGCGTTGCCCCGGTTGATACTGCTGCGCCATGCTGCCTGACTCCCGCCGTGAAAAAGCCGACTATTCTAACGGAACAAGGCCCCCAGCCAAAGGACTCTGACAAAAACTACTCCGCTTGCCGGAGTGAAAGAGGGCGATTCGACGGGTGGCAGGGCACTGGCGACTGACGACTGGGTCACAAGTTGGCAGCCCCAGGCTCAAGTCGCTGGTACAGCAGCCGACAGCCTGCTGACAGGAGACCAATAATTATGCTGCCACCGATCTTGCCCTTGAGTGTTGTGCCGGTTACGTCACAACTCGACCCCGTGCGCCCCAAACCCGATATCCCGCCGGTGGTGCCTGCGCAGGCGAGTTCCAATGAAAGCACCATTGACCTCAAGCACCGCGACGCCGAGCAATCGACCCTGATGCTGCGCGAGGAACAACGACGCCAGCAGGAACAGCAAAAACGCCGGCGCGAGGCCGACGAAGATCCCGAGCAGCACCTGGCCGTTCCTGGTGACGAACTGAATGCCGATAACACCGTGCCGGTCGCGCCGCTGATCGAGGATGCACCCCGTCAGGGGTTGTGGGTGGACGTCGAGGTTTGACCCCTGGGCGGGCCAGGACGCATTATTGAGTCAATCCAGCCACCACGTAAGCCATGCCATGAGTGACGACAAGCTGATCGACCTGACTGCCGAACGCGCCAAACGGGTCCACGATCTCAATGACAAGCGCCTGAATGACGTGCGCCAGGCGTTCGAGCAGGCCATGCCGCTGGGCAAGGCGAAGAAAAAGTCGAAAAACAAACCGAAAAAGCGCTGAAATGCCCTGAATCTATTGATTCAGGTCAGTTATCTCCCTTCTTTACGCCCCGTTGCGGGCGACATTGATCCCCGTCAATTTCTGCCCCCGACTTCTTGGTTAACTTAGCCCTATCGCAACAGGGCAAGAGCAGGAGGCCGGTCATGTTTTTCGATAATGTGGTTTTTGCCGGGGTGCTGACTGTCGGCCTCATGGTGCTGTTTTTTGTAGGGTTTGGATTTTTTATCTGGAAAGACGCGAACAAGCGTAAAAAACCATAGGTTTTTCCGGGTTACATGAGCACGCAAGGCATTTTGGGCGACTTCGGTCGCCCTTTTTTTTGCCCGATGTTTAGCTCCCTAGCCACAAAAGCACAAAAAAAGGCGTGACCCTCGCAGGTCACGCCTTTTTTAATTGCGTTGTCGGTTAACTGCCCAACGCCTTGGACGCCAGCCAGAACAACCCGGCCGACAGGCTCACTGTGGCTGGCAGGGTCAGGATCCAGGCCATCAGGATGGTCTTCACGGTGCCGCCTTGCAGGCCGCTCTTGTTCGCGACCATGGTCCCGGCCACGCCCGAAGACAGCACGTGGGTGGTGGACACCGGCAGGGCGAAGATATTGGCAAAGCCAATCATGGTGGCGGTGGTGATTTGCGCCGACATGCCCTGGGCATAGGTCATGCCCTGCTTGCCGATCTTCTCGCCAATCGTCAGTACCACGCGCTTCCAGCCCACCATGGTGCCCAGGCCAAGGGCCAGGGCCACGGCGAGGATTACCCAGAACGGTGCGTATTCGGTGGTGGCGGTCAGGTCTTTGCGCAGTTTTTCCAGGTCCGACTTCTCGCGGGAATCAAGGCCTGGCAGCTTGCCGACTTTCTTCGCGGTGTCGTCCAGGCACAACAGGTAGCGACGGACCTCAATGCGCTGGTCGGAGGTCAAGGAATGGTAGTCAGAGACACCCTTCAATGTGCCGAGGAGGGCGTTGATGGTTGGCTCGGTCTGTTGCGGGTTGCAACGGAACTTGCCTGGCAGGTCGTCTCTGACACTTTTGCCCAGGGCAAGGAATTCGCCGAGGGTTTCGTGGTTGCGCTGGTAGAACTGGTTGAGGTGCAGGGTGGCGTCGCGGGTTCGCTCGATCTGGTAAGTAGTGCTGCCCAGATCGAGTACAAACTGCGCGGGCACGATACCGATCAGCACCAGCATGATCAGGCCAATACCTTTCTGACCGTCGTTGGAGCCATGCACGAAACTCACGGCCATCGCGGAGATCACCAGTACCAGGCGGTTCCAGAACGGCGGGTGTTTCTTGTCGTCGAGCTTGCGGCGCTGGTCCGGTGTCTTGTGCATCTTGGACAGCGGACGCCACCATTTAAGGCCAATCAACACCAGGGCTGCGACCAGGAAGCCGGCCATGGGCGAGAACACCAGCGAGGCGCCGATATCAATGGCCTTCTGCCAGTTGACCCCGTCTGCCAGCGGAATATCGTTGATCAAGGCATTGGCCAGGCCGACACCGAGGATCGAACCGATCAGGGTGTGTGAGCTGGACGCCGGGATCCCGAAATACCAGGTGCCGAGATTCCAGGTGATGGCCGCTGCTAATAATGAAAACACCATGGCCAGACCATGGCCGGTGTTTACATTGATCAGCAACTCCACCGGCAGCAGGTGCACGATGGCATAGGCAACGCCCACCCCGCCGAGCAACACGCCGAGGAAGTTGAACACCCCGGAAAAGAATACGGCCAGGTGCGGCGGCATCGCTTTGGTATAGATGACTGTGGCCACCGCGTTAGCGGTGTCATGAAAGCCATTGATGAACTCGAAGGCGAGGACAAAGGCGAGGGCGAGCAACAGGCTCACAAGAACCCAAGCATCCAGTCCGCTGAATAAATCGATCATGAAGGTTTTATGACCCGGTCGTAAGGGGGCGCGATTATGCCAGAAAACCTCAGTAATCTATGCACTAGCTGCTCGCCGGTAACATTCTTCAACGAATTAATTTGGAGGAGGGGTGCGACTACCAGATATTTCGGTGGTTTGGCAACTCATTGATTTATAAAGAATAGAGGGGCCGTGGCAGGGTGCGACAATTAAGATGAAGGGTCTGAAACAGGTGTATGAAATTTCGTCAGAGCGGCGAAACTGACGATTGCTGGGCAAACCCCGTGCGCCCCTGCCAGGGGGCTGGCAGGGCAATGACTTGCCAGGAAGGCTCAATCCGAGAGGCTTATGGCTCTTCGGCCTTGAGGTCCTTTTCGATCTTTTGGATTTCCTGGGCAAACGCCTGGTCGAGCAGACTGGCTCGTTTGCGCCATGGTTTGCGCTCCGGCTCAGGTTGGGCGGCGTAGGTGGTGACTTCCCCGCCGTAAACATCCTTGTAACGTTGTTCCTGGCGCTCAAGTTCCGCGCGCAGTTCGTCTTTCGTCACTTTGTTACCTAATTGAGTTGAGTTTGATTCCGGTGATGCGCGATGACGCAAGTGATGGGCGTATTACACGATCAACCACTTCAGTTATTGCACGCGGCCACGGCACCGGGGAAGAACAGCTGTCGTAGCAACAGTTTTCTTTTTACATCACAAATATGGGCAGGCTGTGGAACTGAATACCCGGTATCTGCAACCCAGGCCAGGACAAGGAAAAGCTGAGGCTTGGTGGGGGCAGGCATGCCCTTGAGGCTAACTCGACCTTGTCACAGGGTGCATTATAGCGGCGCATTTGCATAAGACTATCGTCAACAAGTTAAAAAACGTCAACTTGGCGTAGCTGTATTGCTATTCACCTGATGTCGGGAACTTGACGCCGTACTTGCCTAATACTCTGTGTGTGACAGTTGCACGGTCGTTAATTAAGTCAACATTGCCAGGCCGGACGCCGCCGGTTAAGTGAGCGCAACAAATTCAGTGCGGGGACCTGGCAGCGCCCAGCGGCGCAAATTGCGATTATCGAATGACCGTCCGATAATCGCCCAATGTTGGCGCCCTTGCCTTGTACATCCGTTGCCTGCCGGCTTGTAATGGCGCTTGAAAATAAGAGAAAGGACCTGAAATGAACGATCAATTGCGCAACTCCTTTGCCTCAGTGGCGCCGCCGATCGTTGCGTCACCGGCCAAGCGCATCCAGGCGTTTACCGGCGACCCGGATTTCATGACCTCCCTGGCCCGTGGGCTGGCCGTGGTGCAGGCGTTCCAGGAGCGCAAGCGGCACCTGACCATCGCCCAGATCAGCCATCGCACGGAAATCCCCCGCGCTGCCGTCAGGCGTTGCCTGCATACCTTGATCAAACTCGGCTACGCCACCACCGACGGGCGCACGTACTCCCTGCTGCCCAAGGTCCTGACCCTGGGCCATGCCTATCTGTCGTCCACGCCCCTGGCGGTTTCTGCCCAGCCTTACCTGGACCGCATGAGTGAGCAGCTTCATGAAGCCTGCAACATGGCGACCCTGGAGGGCGACGACATCCTCTATATCGCCCGATCCGCCACCACCCAACGCCTGATTTCGGTGGATCTTTCGGTCGGTGGCCGGCTGCCAGCTTATTGCACCTCCATGGGCCGAATCCTCTTGGCAGCCCTGGATGACGCGTCGCTGCAGGACTACCTGGATCATGCCGACCTGCAAACCAAGACCAGCCGCACCCTGACCACGCCGCAAGCCTTGCTTGAATGCCTGCAACAAGTGCGGCAACAGGGCTGGTGCATTGTCGACCAGGAACTGGAGCAGGGTCTGCGCTCCATCGCCGTGCCGGTGTATGACGCGTCCGGCCAGGTATTGGCTGCGCTGAATGTCAGCACCCACGCCGGGCGGGTCAGCCGCAGTGAGCTGGAACAACGTTTCCTGCCGAGCATGCTCTGCGCCAGCCAGGAGCTGAGTGCCCAGTTGTTTGCTTAAGCTGTTCGGTGACCGCACAGATCCTAGTTTGACGAATTGACGGTGTTTCCCCTGGCTCATTAATGTCGCGGCAGCGTGATTGACCGCGACAGCCTCTACCGCCGCGGTTTCGGTTTCGCCCCAATAATAATGACGACTCGCCGTCGTCCGCCCGCCATCGGTGTGGAAATAAAAATAATGAATCAGCCTTCGCCTTCTGTTGGTACATGTCTGGACGTGCAGTCCTTTATCAATGCGCAACCGCTGTCCCGCTATCAATGGCGGGTGGTGATCCTGTGCTTCCTGATTGTCTTTCTCGATGGCCTGGATACCGCGGCCATGGGCTTTATTGCGCCGGCACTGTCCCAGGATTGGGGGATCGACCGTGCCAGCCTCGGCCCGGTGATGAGTGCCGCGTTGATCGGCATGGTGTTTGGCGCCCTGGGTTCAGGCCCGTTGGCCGACCGTTTCGGACGCAAGGTGGTGTTGGTCGGCGCCGTGCTGGTGTTCGGTGCGTTCAGCCTGGCCTCGGCCTATAGCAGCAACGTTGATCAGTTGCTGGTATTGCGCTTCCTGACCGGCCTGGGCCTGGGCGCTGGCATGCCGAACGCCACGACGTTGCTGTCCGAATACACCCCGGAGCGCCACAAGTCGTTGCTGGTGACCAGCATGTTCTGCGGCTTCAACCTGGGCATGGCCGGTGGCGGGTTTATCTCGGCCAAGCTGATCCCGATGTTCGGCTGGCACAGCCTGCTGCTGATCGGCGGCATCCTGCCCTTGATCCTGGTCGGCGTGCTGGTGCTGTGGCTGCCGGAGTCGGCGCGCTACCTGGTGGTGCGCAATCGCGGCACAGACAAGGTGCGCAAGGCCTTGTCACCCATCGACCCGGCCACCGTCGCCCAGGCTTCCAGCTTCAGCGTCCCGGAACAGAAAACCGTCAAGGCGCGCAATGTGTTCGCGGTGATCTTCTCTGGCACCTACAGCGCCGGCACCCTGTTGCTGTGGCTCACCTACTTTATGGGCCTGGTGATTGTGTACCTGCTGACCAGTTGGTTGCCGACCCTGATGCGTGACAGCGGCGCCAGCATGGAGCAGGCGGCTTTTATCGGCGCGTTGTTCCAGTTTGGTGGAGTACTCAGCGCCGTGGGCGTGGGCTGGGCCATGGACCGGTTCAATCCGCACAAGGTCATCGGCACTTTCTACCTGCTGGCTGGGGTCTTTGCCTACGCCGTGGGCCAGAGCCTGGGCAATATCACCCTCCTGGCCACCCTGGTGTTGATCGCCGGGATGTGCGTCAACGGTGCGCAATCGGCCATGCCTTCGTTGGCGGCGCGGTTTTACCCGACCCAGGGCCGGGCGACCGGGGTGTCCTGGATGCTGGGGATTGGCCGTTTTGGCGCGATCCTCGGTGCGTGGATGGGAGCCACGCTGTTGGGGCTGGGTTGGAACTTCGAGCAAGTGCTGACGGCACTGGTGATTCCGGCTGCATTGGCCACCACGGCGGTATTGATCAAGGGCTTCGTCAGCCACGCCGACGCCACCTGAGACTTAAAGCAGGCACGGATGAAAAATGTGGGAGCGGGCTTGCTCGCGAAGGCGGTGGCTCAGGACAAAAGTGTGTTGACTGACACACCGCCTTCGCGAGCAAGCCCGCTCCCACAGGGACGCTGTTCGCATGGAAAGCAGAGGTGTTTGGAGGAATGTTAGCCAGGTAACAATCCGTTCGATTATCGAACAGTTAGTCGATTATCGGATTGTTTGACCCCTGACCCCGGCTTACTCTTCAAGCACTTCGGCGCTGCCTCCAGCGCCTTTTTCGACCTACACCGGGAGCCCAACCCCATGGCTGAAATCCTTTCGCTGGCTGATGCGGTAAAGCAGTTCGTCAATGACGGCGATACCGTCGCGCTCGAAGGCTTTACCCACCTGATCCCTACAGCGGCAGGTCATGAAATCATCCGTCAGGGCAAGAAAGACCTGACGCTGGTGCGCATGACGCCCGACCTGATCTACGACCAACTGATCGGGGCCGGCTGTGCGCGCAAGTTGATTTTTTCCTGGGGCGGCAACCCGGGCGTAGGTTCCCTGCATCGCCTGCGGGATGCAGTGGAAAAGCAATGGCCGCAACCGTTGGAGATCGAAGAACACAGCCATGCGGACCTGGCCAACGCCTACGTGGCCGGCGCCTCCGGCCTGCCGTTCGCGGTGCTGCGGGCGTATGCCGGTTCTGACCTGCCCAAGGTCAACCCGCTGATCAAGACCGTGACCTGTCCCTTCACCGGCGAAGTGCTGGCGGCGGTGCCGTCGGTGCGCCCGGACATCACCGTGATCCATGCGCAAAAGGCCGACCGCAAGGGCAACGTGCTGTTGTGGGGGATTCTCGGGGTGCAGAAAGAGGCGGCATTGGCGGCCAAGCGTTGCATCGTCACCGTCGAAGAAATCGTCGACGACCTCAACGCCCCCATGAACGCCTGCGTGCTGCCGACCTGGGCCCTGACCGCCGTGTGCCATGTACCAGGGGGCGCGCATCCTTCCTACGCCCACGGTTACACCGAGCGTGACAATCGCTTCTATCAAGCCTGGGATCCGATCGCTCGGGACCGTGGGACGTTTACCGCATGGATCAATGAATACATCCATGGCACCGCTGACTTCAGTCAATTCCAGGCCAAACTGGCTGCAGCGCAGGAGGCCAAGTAATGACTTACTCGACCAATGAAATGATGACCGTCGCCGCCGCGCGCCGCCTGAAGAACGGTGCCGTGTGCTTCGTCGGCATCGGCCTGCCGTCCAAGGCCGCCAACCTGGCCCGCCTGACGTCGTCGCCGGACGTGGTGTTGATCTACGAGTCCGGCCCGATTGGCGCCAAGCCCTCGGTCCTGCCGCTGTCCATTGGCGACGGCGAGTTGGCGGAAACCGCCGACAGTGTCGTGCCCACGGGTGAGATTTTTCGCTACTGGCTGCAAGGCGGGCGCATTGACGTCGGTTTTCTCGGCGCAGCCCAGGTCGACCGCTTCGGCAATATCAACACCACGGTGGTCGGTGATTACCACCAACCCAAGGTGCGCCTGCCGGGTGCCGGTGGTGCGCCGGAGATTGCCGGCTCCGCCAAGAGCGTGTTGATCATCCTCAAGCAGTCGTCCCGTTCGTTTGTCGACAAACTGGACTTCATCACCTCGGTCGGCCATGGCGAAGGCGGCGACTCGCGCAAACGCCTCGGCCTGCCAGGCGCAGGCCCGGTCGGGATTATTACCGACCTGTGCATCATGGAGCCGGAGGAGGGCACCCACGAATTTGTGGTCACCGCCTTGCATCCCGGCGTGACCCGCGAGCAAGTGATTGCCGCCACCGGCTGGGCGATCCGCTTTGCCGAGCAGGTCAGCACCAGCGCCGAACCCACGCCAGTCGAACTGAACGCCTTGCGCGATCTTGAAGCCCGTACCGCCGCGGCCCATGGCCAAACCCCAGGAGAAGCCTGATGCGCGACGTGTTTATCTGTGATGCGATCCGCACCCCCATCGGCCGTTTCGGCGGTGGCCTGTCCACGGTGCGCGCCGATGACCTGGCGGCCCTGCCGATCAAGGCCCTGATGGCGCGCAACCCGTCGGTAGACTGGAGCGCGGTCGACGAAGTGTTCCTCGGCTGCGCCAACCAGTCCGGCGAAGACAACCGTAACGTGGCGCGCATGGCCGCGCTGCTGGCCGGCCTGCCGCCGAGCATTCCCGGGGTGACGGTCAACCGCTTGTGCGCCTCGGGCATGGACGCCATCGGCACCGCGTTCCGCGCCATTGCCAGTGGCGAAATGGAGCTGGCGATTGCCGGTGGTGTCGAGTCGATGTCCCGTGCACCGTTCGTGATGGGCAAGGCAGACGCCGCGTTCTCGCGCAACATGAAGCTGGAAGACACCACCATCGGCTGGCGCTTTATCAACCCGTTGATGAAGGCCCAGTACGGCGTGGATGCCATGCCGCAGACCGCTGATAACGTGGCAGATGACTACAACGTCTCGCGCGCCGACCAGGACGCCTTCGCCTTGCGTAGCCAGCAACGCACAGCCGTGGCCCAGGCCGCGGGGTTTTTCGCTGAAGAAATCGTCCCGGTACGGGTCGCCCATAAAAAAGGCGAGACCCTGGTGGAGCACGACGAACACCCGCGTGCCGATACCACCCTCGAAGCCCTGACCAAGCTCAAGCCGGTCAACGGCCCGGACAAGACCGTCACCGCCGGCAACGCTTCCGGGGTCAACGACGGCGCCGCCGCGTTGATTCTGGCCAGCGCGGACGCGGTGAAAAAGCACGGCCTGACCGCCCGCGCCCGGGTGTTGGGCATGGCCAGTGCCGGGGTCGAACCCCGGGTGATGGGCATCGGCCCGGTGCCAGCGGTGCGCAAGTTGGTAGAGCGCCTGGGCCTGGCGGTCAGCGACTTTGATGTGATCGAACTCAACGAAGCCTTCGCCAGCCAGGGTTTGGCGGTGCTGCGTGAGTTGGGCCTGGCGGACGACGCACCCCAGGTCAATCCCAACGGCGGCGCGATTGCCTTGGGTCATCCCCTGGGCATGAGCGGTGCGCGCCTGGTCTTGACGGCCCTGCATCAACTGGAAAAAACCGGCGGCAGCAAAGGCCTGGCGACCCTGTGTGTCGGCGTTGGCCAAGGCTTGGCGTTGGCCATCGAACGCGTTTGAGACCTACAAGAAAAAGAGGAATGCTCCATGAGTGACAAGCCCGGATACCGGCGCCCGCAAGCGGGTACTCAGCCTGATTACCTGCACCCGGCGTACCAGTCGACGAACCTGCGTTCGCCGTCCAAGCCGCTGGTGTTTTTGCCCCATTCGCTGTCGGAAATCACCGGCCCGACCATCGGCGCCGACCGCATTGCCGAGCACGACAACGACCTGACCGCCCAGCACGAGGGCGAGCCCCAAGGCGAGCGCATCATCATTCACGGCCGGGTCCTGGATGAAAACGGCCTGCCTGTGCCGGGCATCCTGGTGGAGATCTGGCAGGCCAACGCCGCCGGTCGCTACAACCACAAGCGCGACCAGCACGACGCGCCCCTGGACCCGAACTTCACCGGCACCGGTCGCACCGTCACCGATGCCGATGGCTGGTACCAGTTCCAGACCATCAAGCCCGGCGCCTATCCGTGGGGCAATCACCACAACGCCTGGCGCCCGGCGCATATCCACTTCTCGCTGTTCGGCCCCAGTGTGCTGACGCGCCTGGTGACCCAGATGTACTTCCCCGGCGACCCGCTGCTGGCCTATGACCCGATCTACAACTGCGTGCCGGACACCTCGGCCAAGGAACGCCTGATCGCCCGTTTCGACCTGGAAAAGACCGTGCCGCACTATGCCCTCGGCTATCGCTGGGACATCGTCCTGCGCGGCCGCGACGCCACGCCGATGGAGAAATGACATGACCCTCAACGCAACCACGTCCCACACCGTCGGGCCGTACTACCACATCGGCCTGACCTGGTTGAACTGCGAAGACCTGGCGAATGCGGGCACCCTCGGCGAGCGTGTGGCCATCACCGGGCAGGTGGTGGATGGCAATGGCGAGGTGGTCAACGATGCCATGCTGGAAGTCTGGCAGGCCAACGCCGCCGGTAAATATGACCACCCCGAGGACGACCAGGACAAAGCCCTGGACCCCAATTTCGCAGGCTTTGGCCGGGTGCCGGTGGATGCGCAAGGGCGTTTCCGTTTCAGCACCATCAAGCCCGGTAGTGTGCCGGGCCTGAAGGGTACGACCCAGGCGCCGCATTTGGTGGTGTTGGTGTTTGCCCGTGGTTTGGTGAAGCACTTGCTGACGCGGATTTATTTCGACGGCGAAGCGGCCAATGGCGATGATCCGTTGCTGGCGTGTGTGCCGGCAGAGCGGCGCGGCACGTTGGTTGCCAAGGCGGATGCGTCGGGGGTGTATCAGTGGAATGTGGTGCTTCAGGGCACCGATGAAGAGACGGTGTTTTTCGATTATTGAGTTGCCTGCCAGGGCGCTGTCGCGGGCAAGCCCGCTCTCACAGTGGAATGCGATCACCTGTGGGAGCGGGCTTGGCTGCCATTCAAAGGTCTGCTTGCGGAACGAGGTTGTTGCAAAGTGTGTCTAGACTCTAACCCGTTCCCTACGAGTGAAAACAACATGACAACGAGTACCAGTCACTACACCGGAGAAGAACGCAGCAAACGGATTTTTGCGATTGTCGGGGCCTCTTCCGGCAACCTGGTCGAATGGTTCGACTTCTACGTCTATGCCTTCTGCGCGATCTATTTCGCTCCGGCGTTTTTCCCCTCCGACGACCCCACGGTGCAGCTGCTCAACACCGCTGGCGTGTTCGCCGCAGGCTTCTTGATGCGCCCCATCGGTGGCTGGCTGTTTGGCCGGGTCGCCGACAAGCACGGGCGCAAGAATTCGATGATGATTTCGGTGCTGATGATGTGCGCCGGTTCCCTGGTCATCGCCTTTCTACCGACCTACAAAGACATCGGCGCCTGGGCTCCGGCCCTGCTGCTGATGGCGCGGCTGTTCCAGGGCCTGTCGGTGGGGGGCGAGTACGGCACCACGGCGACCTACATGAGTGAAGTCGCGCTCAAAGGCCAGCGCGGCTTCTTCGCCTCGTTCCAGTACGTGACCCTGATTGGCGGGCAACTGCTGGCGGTGTCGGTGGTGGTGATCCTGCAACAACTGCTCACCGAGGACGAGCTGCGGGCCTGGGGCTGGCGCATTCCGTTTGTGATCGGGGCCGTGGCGGCGGTGATTTCGCTGTTGCTGCGCCGCTCCCTGAAAGAAACCACCAGCAAGGAAATGCGGGAAAACAAGGACGCCGGCAGCATTGCCGCGTTGTTCCGCGATCACAAGGCCGCGTTTATCACCGTGCTCGGCTACACCGCCGGCGGCTCGCTGATCTTCTACACCTTTACCACGTACATGCAGAAGTACCTGGTGAACACCGCCGGCATGCACGCCAAGACCGCCAGCTACATCATGACCGGCGCGCTGTTCCTCTATATGTGCATGCAGCCGCTGTTCGGCATGCTCTCGGACAAGATCGGCCGCCGTAACTCGATGCTCTGGTTTGGCACGCTCGGGACCTTGTGCACAGTCCCGATCCTGCTGACCCTGAAAACCGTGACCAGCCCGTTCCTGGCCTTTGTATTGATTACCCTGGCGCTGGCAATTGTGAGTTTCTACACCTCCATCAGTGGCCTGGTAAAAGCCGAAATGTTCCCGCCACAAGTGCGCGCTCTCGGTGTGGGCCTGGCCTATGCGGTGGCCAACGCGATCTTCGGTGGTTCGGCGGAATACGTGGCCCTGGGCCTGAAATCCATTGGCCTGGAAAACACCTTCTACTGGTACGTGACCGGCATGATGGCGATTGCGTTCCTGTTCAGCCTGCGCCTGCCGAAACAGGCTGAGTACTTGCACCACGATCTGTAAGGGATGACTTATGACACTGCGCACGAGCAACCAACTGTTCGACGCTTACTTCACCGCCGACAGCATGGCCGAGGTGTTCTGTGACCAGGGACGCTTGCAGGGCATGCTGGATGTCGAAGCCGCACTGGCCCGGGCGCAGGCGCGGGTCGGGTTGATTCCCCAGGCCGCCGTCGCGCCGATTGCCCAGGCATGCCTGGCCTCGTTGTACGACGTGGATGCCCTCGGCGCGGCGATTGCCACGGCGGGCAATTCGGCGATCCCGCTGGTCAAGGCCCTGGGCAAACTGATTGCCAGCGAGGACGCCGGCGCCGAGCGCTATGTGCATCTGGGCGCCACCAGCCAGGATGTGATGGACACCGGCCTGGTGTTGCAACTGCGACGGGCGCTGGAACTGATCGACACGGACCTGGCCCGGCTGGGCGCGGTTCTCGCGGCCCAGGCGCAGCGCTATGCCGACGTGCCATTGGCCGGGCGTACCTGGTTGCAGCACGCAACGCCGGTCACCCTGGGGATGAAAATCGCCGGTTGGCTGGGGGCGGTGACGCGCAATCGCCAACGGTTGGTGGAGCTGCAGCCGCGCCTGCTGGTCCTGCAGTTCGGCGGCGCGTCCGGCACCTTGGCGGCACTGGGTGAACACGCCATGCCGGTGGCGCAAGCCCTGGCAGCGGAGTTGCAACTGACGCTGCCCGAACAACCCTGGCACACCCAGCGTGACCGTCTGGTGGAGTTCGCCAGCGTGCTGGGCCTGATCGCCGGCAGCCTGGGCAAGCTCGGGCGGGATATCAGCCTGCTGATGCAGACCGAAGCGGCGGAAGTGTTCGAGCCGTCAGCCCCAGGCAAGGGCGGCTCCTCGACCATGCCGCACAAGCGCAACCCGGTTGGCGCGGCGGTGTTGATCAGCGCTGCTACGCGGGTGCCGGGCTTGGTGGCGACGATGTTCAGCGCCATGCCCCAGGAGCACGAGCGCAGCCTGGGCCTGTGGCATGCCGAATGGGAAACTCTGCCCGAAATCTGCCGCCTGGTGTCCGGTGCCTTGCATCAGGCATTACTGGTGAGTGAAGGCCTGGAAGTCGATGCACAACGCATGGGCCACAATCTCGACCTGACCCAGGGCCTGGTGCTGGCCGAGGCCGTCAGTAGCACATTGGCCCAGCGCCTGGGCCGTGAAACCGCCCATCACCTGCTGGAACAGTGTTGCAAACGCGCGGTCGCCGAGCAGCGCCATTTGCGCGCGGTATTGGCCGATGAGCCGCAAGTCACCGCCGAGCTGTCGGCGGTGGAATTGGATCGCCTGCTGGACCCGGCGCATTACCTGGGCCAGGCACAGACCTGGGTCAGCCGCGCCGTGGCTGAGCACTTTGCTTTTTCTGCCTGAGGAGGCTGCTGTGGGATTTGTACGACTCGCCGATGGCGAACTGAATTACCAACTGGAAGGTCCTGAAGGCGCGCCGGTACTGGTGCTGTCCAATTCACTGGGCACCGACCTGCATATGTGGGATACCCAGATGCCGGCCTTCACCGAGCATTTTCGGGTGCTGCGCCTGGACACCCGTGGCCACGGCAAATCCCTGGTCACCGAGGGCCCCTACAGCATTGAGCAACTGGGGCGTGACGTGCTGGCGTTGCTGGATGCGCTGGATATCCAGCGTGCGCATTTCTGCGGTTTGTCCATGGGCGGGTTGATTGGCCAGTGGCTGGGCATCAACGCCGGTGAGCGCTTGCTCAAGCTGGTGCTGTGCAACACGGCAGCCAAGATCGGCACTGCGGACATCTGGAACCCGCGGATCGAAATGGTCCTGCGCGAGGGCCAGGCGGCAATGGTCGGCTTGCGTGATGCGTCGGTTGCGCGTTGGTTTACTGCCGATTTTGCCCAGGCTCATCCCGCTCAGGCCAAGCGCATTACCGACATGCTCGCGGCCACATCGCCCCAAGGCTATGCCGCCAACTGTGGCGCGGTGCGCGATGCGGATCTGCGTGAGCAACTGGCGTCTATCAAGGTGCCGACGCTGGTGATTGCCGGTACTGAGGATGCCGTCACACCGCCGGCCGGCGGGCACTTTATTCAAGAGCGTGTCGCGGGCGCCGAGTATGCCGAGTTTTATGCGGCGCACTTGTCCAACGTACAGGCCGGGGCTGCGTTCAGCGAGCGGGTACTGGCGTTCTTGTTGGCGGGCTGATGGTCCAGGCGAGTAGCGCTTGTTGTGGCACAGTCATTAATGGTTGGTTTTAGGAGGTTTTGTGGACGAGAAACAACGTTACGCCGATGGGCTCAAGGTGCGGCGTGAAGTGCTGGGCGATGCCCATGTCGATCGCAGCCTCAATGCCTTGACCGAGTTCAACAGCGAATTCCAGGAAATGATCACCCGCCATGCCTGGGGTGATATCTGGACCCGCCCGGGCTTGCCCCGGCACACCCGCAGCCTGATCACCATTGCCATGCTGATCGGGATGAACCGCAACGAAGAGCTCAAACTGCACCTGCGCGCCGCCGCCAGCAATGGCGTGACCCGCGCCGAGATCAAGGAAGTACTGATGCAGAGCGCGATCTACTGCGGGATCCCGGCGGCCAATGCGACGTTTCACCTGGCCGAGTCGGTGTGGGATGAGTTGGGGGTTGAGTCGCGGGATTGACGACGATTTACCCCCGCCTGGAGCCGCTCACCCCTCGTCAGGCGGAAAGTAAGCATCCCGCCGCGCAGTACCCGTTTCTTCACGCAGTGCGTTTTCATTAAAGGGGTTGGGGTTGGTAGTCGTCGGGGGGGTCGACGGGTCGTTGTCAAAATCAAAGGCGGGGGCATTGGTCTCTACCCCGACGGCTTGGCGCTCCGGATTCGGTTCATCTGCGGTTTTGCCGGGTAAAAAGGTGCCATTGGCGCCGTTATAGGCGTGGGCCATTTCATGGTAGAGGCTGATGACCGGAGGCTCGCGGAAGATGAGGCCGGGATTGTTGTGTATCTTTGCCCCCGTGGCGACTGAGCCTTTGGTGTTGCCGTGTATGAATCCCAATTGGGGCGACTCTGCGAGCTCGTCATATTCTTTTAATTGTTTGTCGTGTTCTCTGGTGAAGTTGTTGGTGAATGTATAGTTGGGGCGAACGGTAGTCTCTCGGATTGTTACGGGGGAACCGTTGCGCTCGGCGGCCCGGTCCAGTTCACTCAGCATTTTTTGTGCCGTTGGTGAGTTTCTGAAGAATTCAAGATCATCCTGGGTTTGTTGTTTGAATTTGCTTGAGCCCTCGATCTTGAACGCTTTATGACCCGCATTGCTGATGTTGACTTTTTTATATCGGGTGCCGGGGATACTGGTGACGAGGTCATATTTCTTGGCATAGATAGTATCGTTTGCATTGTATGAGTTGACACGATCCCGACCACGCCCTGTATAGAACACGGTCTGTGCTTTTCCTGTCATCAAATCATCACCGGGGCCGCCATGCATGACATTCATCGGGCTTTCGCTGACCATCGTGTCGTTGCCGTTGCCGCCATCCATATAGCTGAATGTGCCTTCGCTGCCAGTCCCGGAGGACATAGTGTCGTTGCCGTTATTCCCATACATGACGGCTATTCCTGATCCGCCCTTCATTGTGTCATTACCGTCATTCCCTTCGGCGTAGCCGTTGCCGCTACCCAGCGTGATGTTGTCGTTCCCCGCTCCTCCGTAGACACGGGTATCACCACTGCCAAGGGCTTCAATCCGGTCTCGACCTTTACCGCCCTCGATCGTAATGGGGATCGTCACGCGCGGATTAACCCGAATGTGATCATCGCCGCCTTTTGACTTGATGTGCAGTTCTTCAGGGTAACTTTCGTGATTGTTGATTTTTAATGTGTAATGCCTGTCGTTGACTTGCAGCTGGACTTCATTGTTCGAAGATTGATTGACTTTTATAACGTCGGGCTTTTCACCTGTTTCGATTTTGATGACGTTGCTTCTGTTTGTGCGTTCATTGTCGCTGACCGTCTCCCAAGTGGTTTTATGGGTTATTTTGATAAGGTCGTCCTTATATAAAGGAGCAGAGTTTGTATAGGTTGGATATTTTTCTACGTAGTGTTGGTCTGGTGTTAGTTTTGATTTCGGTGTGAAAGTCGCATTTGAGTTTTGTAGCAGGGGAACTTCAATGGAAATGGGGTTTTGCAGGGCGTTAGCAGCCGGTGTTGGACTGAGTGCGGATGAGGAGAATACGTTTGGATAATGTGCAGGGGCTGAGATGGACATTGCATCGTCTCGCGATAGGGGGTTTGGAGATGAGTGGTTGGCCGCCTGAACAGGATTCCGCCTAACTTCAATACCGTTTTTTTCGGACCACACATGAACGCGTAGAACTTCGCGGTCGCGCACGGTTATGTATCATTGGCCTACCTTAAAACAAGGAGCGTCAGGTATAGCGATCGCGCAGATTAAGTCCCATTTCTTTGCGTAAAGAGTTTTCCGTGAAGGGGGCGGGATTGGTGGCGGTCGGCGGGGTGAGTGGATCATGGTCAAAGTCGAACGGCTCGGCACCCGTCGGCAGACCGACAGCCTGTCGTTCAATATTGGGTGTGTCTTCAGGAGGTTCACCCGCGACCGGCTCCTCGGTCGTTCCGGGGAGGAAGGAACCCGTGGCGCCGTTATAGGCATGCACCATTTCATGGTAGAGATTTGTTATCGGAAAACCGCCTGATACAGGGGCGTCAAACGTACTGGAAGGGGAGTAGCGCACGACGCCATCGGTGATTGGCGCGCCCTGTACCCCGTTGTGAACATAACCTTTTACGGGGGCCTCAGGATCCAACTGATCCGGCTCTTGCTGGTTGAACGCGTAATCTGTCCTGTCTCTTTTTCCGCCATCCTGAAGGGTTACCGGTACTCCATTTCTGTCAGCGGCGGCGTCCATCTCGGCAAGCATTTTCTGGCCTGCCGGCGAGCAGCGTAAAAGCTCCAGGTCATCTTCGACGCGTTGTTTGAACTCTGCTGTGCCTTGGACGTTAAACCCTCTTTTACCGGCTTCACTGGGTGTGACCGCCATCAACTTCGCGTGCGCAGAGTTCAGGAACCTGTCGCTGGGTTTTGCGTAGATAAGGTCGTCCCGATTGTTGGAACGGATCGTGTCGTTACCTTTGCCGCTGTAAAAGGTGGTTCGATCGCGACCCAGCATCACATCGTCACCCCGGCCGCCATTCATAATCGTGTGGCCGTTGCCGGCATACATTGTGTCTGAGCCGCTGCCGCCGTCCATGTGGCTTTTTTTGCTGGCTGCCCCAGGCCCCGCATACATCCAGTCGTTGCCGTTATTGGCGTACAGGATGGCGTTACCGGAGCCGCCTATCATCATGTCGCTACCCTCATTGCCTTCGGCATAGCCTGCACCGCTGCCCAACTGGAGAAAGTCGTTGCCATTGCCTCCCAGCAGGCGGCTTGGACCACCTCCCGCCCTTACGTGATCATTGCCATCCCCCGCTTCAATCGTTACGTAAAGCATGACATCGGCATCGACCTTTATCTTGTCGTCACCACCGTTACTTTTAATCACGAGTTTTGTGGGGACTTCATCTTTCGCGTCTCTTGCGTCAAAGATGTATGACTTGCCATTGACCTCTACATTGAGTCGTCCGTCGGTACGGTTACTGACATGAATAGTGTCTGAGGTATTACCTGTTTCAAGCGTCAGCTTATCGTCCAGCAGGGTGGGTTTATCCAGGTCATATTGCCGGGTGCGGATTGAATGCCGGGCAATCAGATTACCGTCATCGACCAGTATCGCTTCCTGTTCTTGCGATGGACGAACGCGTCTCGCAGGCGGAGCAGGGCTTTCTCCAGTGTTCTGCGCCAAGGAGGGCGCTTGACGGCGCTCCCTCTTGGCGGGGGCGGGTGCCGAGTGTGTGGAAGGCTCAAGGGAAGGGAGGGGCAGACTGTGGTTCAGTGGCGCGATAGTGTTCATCAGAGAACCTTTCTATTCGAGATAGGGGGCTCTCTGTAGGTTGATGATTGGAATAAAAGGGTTCCGCCATACTGGCCGATGCTTTGTGTCCTGGCGTAATGAAATTTGCTCGCGCCCGCTGCACACGTCGCTAAATCGTCTGGGGTGTCGGTTAACGAAACACGGCTCTGTGGTCGGGTTGGATCATTGGGGGGCGGCGTCCCACACCCAGTCCCACATCCCCGGTAAGTGCACGGCTTGGCTGGCATCCTTCACCGTGCGCGCCAGGGCCCCGCGCTCCAGTGCCGAGCGGTCGGTGTAGAACGGTTCGGCGGCGGTCTTCAGGCCATTGGCCTGGGCGCTGTCCATCAGGATCTGCAGGTACTCCTGCAGATGCCGGGCGGTGTAGCGATTGATGTCGTGAAAGGTCACCACCACTGGGATCACCCCTTCTACAGTCGGCAGTTCGCCCAGGGCAATGCGTTCGCGCACCAGCGACAGCTGCCGCAGCAGGTTGGCCCGACGCCGTGGGCTGGCATTGAAGCCCCAGATCTTGCCGTCATTGGCGCTCAGGTCGGTCAGCAGAATCTGCATGCCGTGGCGCTGGTAGGCGGCGAAGGTGCGTTTGTCGTAGTTCCAGAAGGGCGGGCGTATCAGGTTCGGCGCAGCGCCGGTGATCGAGGCGATAGTCGCGGCGCCCAGGCTCAAGGTCTGCGTCAGCTCTTCGTCGTTCAACAGCCGATGATTGCTATGCCAGCGCGTGGCGGTGTGAAACGCCAGGATATGGCCGGCGGCGTGCTCGCGCTCCATGGTCTTGCGCCCGCGCGGGCTGCCGCCAGAGCGCCAGGCCTCGGTCTGCAAAAAGAAGATCGCCTTGATCCCCGGTTGCACCGGGTTGTTGGCCAGGCTCTCGATGACCAAACGGCTAGGGTTGGCGTAGCCCGAGGCGCTGGGGCCGTCATCGAACGTCAGCAGGAAACGGATGGGGGCCTGGGCGTGCAGGCGCTGTTCGGTCTGGGGTGTCAATGCCACGGGCGCGCCGATGCAGGCGCTGAGGCTCAGTGCCAAAGCGAACACGGCGGCGGTGATGGCGAAGGATTTCATGGTATGGGCCGGGCTCTGACACAGATTGCGCCTAAGGAGAGGCCGCAACAGGCGGGCACCATACAGCAAGAATAACCGGGGTGATCATCTGGCTGACGAACTACAACGGCCGGCCATCTCTTCATTGAGGCTAAACGCTGGTGGGCCGGGGCGCTACTCGCGGCAAGTGGCCCCTTCAGCGCTGACACTGAAGGGGGGGCGGCAGCGGTCGGCAGGCCGACGGCCTGAAGTTTGCCGTTGGGCGTATCTCGCGCAGGTTTGTCGCCGGCCTGCTCCAGGGGGGGCCACCGCAGATATCCAGTGCTGGTACCCCTAGTCAGTGCGAGGCAGCCTACAGCAGGCTAAGGGGATAACTGACAATCAACCGATTCTCATCAAACTCATTGTTGCTGAAGTCGCGACGGATGCTGGAATTGCGCCAGCGCAGGGTCAGGCTTTTCAGGCTGCCGCTTTGCACGGTGTAGCCCACTTCGCTTTCCCGTCCCCATTCCTTGCCATCGCTGACGGTGGCGGTGTGCACGTTGCTGCCGCTGATGTAGCGGTTCATCAGGGTCAGGCCCGGCACGCCGAGTGCGGCGAAGTTGTAGTCGTGGCGCAGCTGCCAGGAGCGTTCTTCGGCGTTGTCATAGCTGGCATTGAAGCTGTCGTTGGCCAGGGTGCCGCCGCTGGTGCCATTGACCCGCATCCACGCGCTATTGCCATTGAGTTTTTGCAGGCCGACATAGAAGGTATGGCCGCCGTACCTGGCCGAGAACAGGCCGGACCAGGTCTGGTTGTCCAGGTTGCCGGCACGGGCGCTGCCGTCGTCCTGGCCATAGAAGAAGCCGAGGTTGGCGCCCAGGGTCCAGTCGCCCACGGGCTGGCTGTGGGTCAGGTTGAGGTATTGCTGGCGGTAGATGTCCTTGAGCTGGGCATTCCACACGCCGACCTGGGTGCGCTTGTCGTTGAACGCATATTCGGCGCCCTGGAAGTTGAAGCGATCGGAGGTGAACGCAGTTTTACCGAACATCGACATGTCCGTCATGCTGCTGTCGTCTCGCGGGCTGTTGGCGCGGAACTGGCCGCCATACAGGGTCAGGCCGGCGATCTCTTTGGACGTGATCTGCCCGCCGCGCAGGGTTTGCGGCAGGGAGCGGCCATCGTCCGAACGCAGGATCGGCAGCACCGGCATCCACTCGCCGACTTTCAATTCGGTCTGGGAAATCCGTGCCTTGAACGCCACCCCCAGGCGGCCGAAGTTGTCGGCCGGTTTGCCATCGTGATCCAGGGGCAGCAATTGGGTGCCACCGGAGCCGCCGCCGCCATCGAGCTTTTGCGCGTACATGCCCAGCACATCCACCCCGAACCCCACGGTGCCCTGGGTGAAACCGGACTTGGCGTCGAGGATGAAACTCTGCGTCCACTCCTGCGCGCCGCCCTGGGCCTTGGTCGGGTTGGTGAAATTGCGGTTGAGGAAGAAATTGCGCAGGTTGAGGTTGGCGCTGGCATCTTCCAGAAAGCCGTGTTCCTCGGCGACAACTGGGAGGGCAAGGCTGGCGACAGCGGTAGCCAGCAATAGCCGGCGAGGGTGCAAGGTGCTCATGGCGTGGGACCTGTTGTTATTGGTGGTTTTCAGGTGCGGGCCATGGTGCGGGGCGTTGCCGGGGCGGTTCAATTGGGGGAGGGCGGGTTCTGGGCGGTGATCGAACGGAACTGTACGCCCATGAAAAAGCCCACCAAAAGGTGGGCTTCCTGTGTTGCTACGCCGATCAGAACAACTTGAGCTTCGGCGCTTCTTCTTTCACCGGCTCATTCTGCGCCGTCTGTTCGTTCCAACCGCCACCGAGGGCCTTGTACAAGGTCACTTCGCTGGTCAGTTGGGCCAGGCGGTCGGTGATCAGCGTTTGCTGGGCAGCGAATAGCTGGCGCTGGGCGTCGAGGAAGGTCAGGTTGCTATCAACCCCGATGCGGTAGCGACGCTCGGCCAGACGGTAGTAGTCCTGGTTGGCCGAGACGAAGTCACGCTGGGCCTGCAACTGTTGGTTGTAGGTCGCACGTGCCGCCAGGCCGTCGGAGACTTCCTGGAACGCGGTCTGGATCGACTTCTCGTAGGTCGCGACGTTGATCTCTTTCTGGATCTTCGAGTAGTCCAGGCTTGCGCGCAGGCTACCGGCGTTGAAGATCGGGATGTTGATCTGCGGTGCGAACGACCAGGTACCCGAGCCGCCCTTGAACAGGCCGCCGAGGTCCGGGCTCAAAGTCCCGGCATTGGCCGTCAGGCTGATGCTCGGGAAGAACGCAGCCCGTGCCGCGCCGATGTTGGCGTTGGCAGCCTTGAGGTTGTGCTCGGCCTGGAGGATGTCGGGGCGACGTTGCAGCAGGTCTGAAGGCAGGCCGGCCGGTACTTCGCTCAACAGGTCGTCGGACAGCGGCTGAGTGACGAGATTCGCCGGCAGACCGGTGCCCAGCAGCAGGGTCAGGTTGTTTTCATCCTGGGCCACCTGGCGGGTGTAGCGGGCCAGTTGCACGCGGGCGCTTTCAACCGAGGTCCGCGCCTGGCTCAAGTCCAGGGCCGAGGCCACGCCGACTTCGTTGCTGCGCGAGGTGAGCTTGAAGCTCTGCTCGTAGGCGGCCAGGGTGTCCTGGGTCAGCTTCAGCAGTTCCTTGTCGGCCTGCCAGGTCAGGTAGGCATTGGCCACGCTGGCCACCAGGCTGATCTGCGTGCTGCGGCGTGCTTCTTCAGTGGCGAAGTACTTCTGCAACGCTTCTTCGCTCAGGCTGCGCACCCGGCCGAACAGGTCCAGTTCGTAGGCGTTGATCCCGAGGGTCGCCGAGTAGGAGCTGGTGATGTTCGATTCGCCGGTTTGCGAGGCCCGTGCCGGAACGCGCTGGCGGCTGCCGCTGCCATTGGCGCCGACGGCCGGGAACAGGTCGGCACGCTGGATGCGGTACTGCGCGGCAAAGGCGTCGATGTTCAGCGCGGCGACGCGCAGGTCACGGTTGTTGACCAACGCGACCTGAATCAGTTGCTGCAGGGCAGGGTCGTGGAAAAACTGCTTCCAGCCTTGCTCGGCCGCGGCCTGGCTTGGTGCCTGGGCCGACGAGTACGCCGGCCCCTGCGGGAACTGGGCGGCCACCGGCGCTTCAGGCTGCTGATAATCAGGGATCAGCGAGCAGCCACTGAGCACAAATGCCGTGACTGCCAGGGAGAGTAGCGACTTGCGCATTAGCCAGCCTCTTTAGGAGTATTCGGTGTATCGGACTTGTCAGTTTTTTTCCGGCTGCCAATGGCGGACACGGTCACGAAGAACAGTGGCACCCAGAAGATAGCCAGAACAGTGGCGGTGATCATACCGCCAATTACGCCGGTACCGATTGCGTGTTGGCTGCCCGAACCTGCACCCGAGGAGATCGCCAGCGGCAGTACGCCGAGGATGAACGCCATGGACGTCATGATGATCGGACGCAAACGCATGCGGGACGCCTCGATGGCCGCCTCGACGATGCCCTTGCCCTGTTCATGCAGTTCCTTGGCGAACTCGACGATCAGGATGGCGTTCTTCGAGGCCAGGCCCACGGTGACCAACAACCCCACCTGGAAGAACACGTCGTTGGACAGTCCTCGCAGGCTGGTGGCCATCAGTGCACCGATCACGCCCAGCGGTACTACCAGCACTACCGCAATCGGGATCGACCAGCTTTCGTACAACGCTGCCAGGCAAAGGAACACCACCAGCAACGACAGGGCATATAGCGCAGGTGCCTGGGAGCCGGACAAGCGTTCTTCATAGGACAGACCGGTCCAGGCATAGCCCACACCTGCCGGCAATTGCTTGGCGATGCGTTCGACTTCCGCCATCGCATCACCGGTGCTGTAGCCAGGCGCCGGGGTACCGAGGACTTCCATCGCCGCTACACCGTTGTACCGCGACAGTTTCGGCGAACCGAAGATCCAGTTGCCAGAGGCAATTGCTGATAGTGGCACCATTTTTCCGTCGTTGGCGCGCACGAACCATTTGTTCAGGTCTTCAGGGGTCATCCGGCCAGCGGCCTCACCCTGGATGTAGACCTTCTTCACTCGACCGCGGTCGATGAAGTCATTGACGTAGCTGCCACCCAAGGCAATCGCCAGGGTCTGGTTGATGCTCGACAGGCTGATGCCCTGGGCACTGGCTTTCTCGTCGTCGATGGTCAGCTCGTACTGCGGCTCATCGTTGACGCCGTTGGGACGTACGCCGGCCAGGATCTTGCTCTGCGCGGCCATGCCGAGGAACTGGTTACGTGCGTTCATCAACGCTTCGTGACCCACACCGCCCTGGTCCTGCAGGAACACGTCGAAACCGGTGGCGTTACCCAACTCCAGTACCGATGGGGGCACGATGGCAAACACCATGGCGTCCTTGAAGGTCTGGAAGAAGTAGCCCTGGGCACGCTTGGCCACTTCGAACACCGACATGGATGCGTCGCGCTGGTCCCATGGCTTGAGCATGACGAATGCCAGGCCCGAGCTTTGGCCACGACCGGCAAAGTTGAAGCCGTTTACGGTAAATACCGATTGCACGGCCTTGCCTTCACCGGGCTCGCCTTCCTTGTCGTTCAACAGGAAAGCACGCATGTCGTCGATAACGGTCTGGGTGCGTTCGGCCGAAGAACCAACCGGCGTCTGTACCTGGGCGAAGATCACGCCCTGGTCTTCCTCGGGCAGGAACGCGCTTGGGATACGGGTGAACAGCCAGATCATGCCGGCGAAGATGATCAGGTACACCAGGAACGAAGGCGCCTTGTGCTTGATCATGTTGCCCACGCCGCGCTCGTAGCTCAGTACGCCACGGTCGAAGGTGCGGTTGAACCAGCCGAAGAAACCACGCTTGGGTTGGCCGTGTTTCTCGGGGTCGACCGGCTTGAGCATGGTGGCGCACAGTGCCGGGGTGAAGATCAGTGCAACCAGTACCGAAAGTGCCATCGCCGACACAATGGTGATGGAGAACTGTTTATAGATGACCCCCGTCGAGCCGCCAAAGAACGCCATCGGCAGCAGTACCGCCGAGAGTACCAGGGCAATACCTACCAGGGCGCCCTGGATCTGGTCCATGGACTTGACCGTTGCCTCTTTAGGCGACAGATGCTCCTCGGCCATCACCCGCTCGACGTTTTCCACTACCACGATCGCATCGTCCACCAGCAAGCCGATGGCCAGGATCATGCCGAACATGGTCAAGGTGTTGATGGTGAAGCCGAAGGCCGCGAGGATGCCGAACGTACCCAGCAATACCACCGGTACTGTCATGGTGGTGATGATGGTGGCGCGGAAGTTTTGCAGGAACAGGTACATCACCAGGAACACCAGGATGATCGCCTCGACCAGGGTATCGACTACCCCGGAAATCGACTCGGTCACCACTGGGGTGGTGTCATACGGAACCACGGCTTTCATGCCTGGCGGGAAGAACGGCTCCAGGGACGCGACCGTGGCACGGATGGCCTTGGCGGTGTCCAGGGCGTTGGCACCCGAGGCCAGTTTGATCGCCATGCCGGAAGCCGGCTTGCCGTTGAACTGGGCACTGATGCTGTAGTTCTGGCCACCCAACTCGACACGGGCGACATCGCCCAGGCGTACCTGGGAGCCATCGCTGTTCACGCGCAGCAGGATCTTTTCAAACTGCTCGGCGCTTTGCAGACGGGTCTTGCCGATGATGGTGGCGTTCAACTGGGTGCCGGGCAGGGCTGGCAGGCCGCCCAACTGGCCGGTGGCCACCTGGACGTTCTGCGCCGCAATGGCACTGCTGACATCCACCGGGGTCATCTGGAAGTTGTTCAACTTGGCCGGATCCAGCCAGATACGCATGGCGTACTGGGAACCGAAGACCTGGAAGTCACCCACGCCAGACGTCCGCGAAATCGGATCCTGGATGTTGGAAACGATGTAGTTGGACAGGTCATCCTTGCTCATGGTGCCGTCTTCGGACACCAGGCCGATCACCATCAGGAAGTTCTTCACCGACTTGGTTACGCGGATCCCTTGTTGCTGCACTTCTTGCGGCAGCAATGGGGTCGCCAGGTTCAGCTTGTTCTGCACCTGAACCTGGGCGATGTCCGGGTTGGTACCCTGGTTGAACGTCGCGGTGATGGTCATGCTGCCGTCGGAGTTACTGTCCGAGGCCACATAACGCAGGTTGTCGATACCGTTGAGCTGCTGCTCGATCACCTGTACCACGGTGTCCTGCACGGTTTGTGCGGACGCGCCTGGGTAGGTCACCTGGATATCAATGGCGGTTGGCGCGATGGCCGGGTATTGGTTGATGGGCAACTTCAGGATCGACAGTGCCCCGACCAGCATGATCACCAGGGCAATTACCCAGGCGAAAATGGGACGGTCGATAAAAAATTTCGACATGTATTACTCCCCTTTGCCAGCGGCGGCGGCAGGAGCAGTACCGGCAGGCTTGGCGTTGGTGGCTTCCTTCGCGTCAACCGTGATGCCCGGCTTGATGAACTGCAAGCCTTCGGTGATCACACGGTCACCGGCATTCAGGCCCTTTTCCACCAGCCAGTAGGCGCCAGCGGTACGGTTGGCCACCAGCACGCGCTGTTCGACCTTGTTGTCGGCGGTCACGACCAGCGCAGTCGGGATGCCCCGGATGTCGCGGGTCACGCCTTGTTGTGGGGCGAGGATCGCCTTGCTGTTCACGCCGGCCTGCAATTGGGCGTGGACAAACATGCCCGGCAACAGGGTGTGATCAGGGTTGGGGAACACGGCGCGCAGGGTTACCGAACCGGTGGTCTGGTCGACCGACACTTCAGAGAATTCCAGCTTGCCCTGTTGCGCGTACTCGCTGCCGTCTTCCAGGGTCAGCTTGACCATGGCCGCGTTTTCACCGGATTTCTGCAGTTGGCCGCTTTCCAGGTCGCGACGCAGCTTCAGCATCTCGGCGGAGGATTGCGTGACGTCGACGTAGATCGGGTCCAGTTGCTGGATCACGGCCATGGCATCGGCCTGGCCATTGCTGACCAGCGCGCCTTCGGTGACCGAGGAACGCCCGATACGCCCGGAGATCGGGGCAAACACCTTGGTGTAGCGCACGTTGATCTGGGCGGTCTGCAGGTTGGCTTCGGAAGTCATGCGGTTGGATACGGCGGTGTCGTATTCCTGGCGGCTGACGGCCTGCTCGTTGACCAGTTGTTTGTAGCGGTCGGCAATCGACTTGGTCTGTTGCAGGTTGGCCTGGGCGCTTTTCAGGGTCGCCTCATACACCGACGGGTCGATCTGATAGAGCTGCTGGCCTTCCTTGACGTCGCCGCCTTCCTTGAACAGACGCTTGAGAATGATGCCATTGACCTGCGGGCGGACTTCCGCGATGCGGAATGCAGTGGTGCGGCCCGGCAATTCGGAGGTCAGGGTATAGGCTTGAGGTTGAATAGTGACCACGCCGACCTGAGGGGTTTGAGCGGGCGGAGCCGCTTCTTCCTTTTTACATCCGCTGAGCAGCGATGCCAGGGCGACGGCAGTGACCAGAGCGGTAACAGCTGGCTTAAGTTGCATGAAGATCCTCGGGTCAGGCGCGCTCGATGCGCACAAGAAGTGTGGAAGGGTAAAAAACAGGCAGTGAGTAGATAAGTAGCTTGCTAGGCAATATACTTACGTTCATGGTTGTTTGTAAACTCTTGACAGGCTTCGCGGATTCCTTGCAAGGCAGCGCTGAAAGCCTCGATTCTATTACGTTCGGCGCCCTTGACGGTGTCGTCCCATAATTATTCAGAAGGTGGTTATCAACCACCGCTCGTGTCCTGATTGAGGTGTTACTGCCATGGTTCGTCGTACCAAAGAGGAAGCTCAGGAAACGCGCAGCCAGATTCTTGAAGCTGCCGAGCAAGCCTTTTATGAGCGTGGCGTTGCCCGTACTACGCTGGCGGATATCGCGGCGCGGGCGGGCGTGACGCGAGGCGCGATCTATTGGCACTTCAGCAACAAGTCGGACCTGCTGCAGGCGCTGCTGGACACGCTGCACGAGCCCCTGGACGAATTGGCCAGGGCCAGTGAAAGCGAGGATGAGGTAGATCCGCTGGGCTGCATGCGCAAGCTGCTGATCCATCTTTTTCATCAGGTGGCCCTGGACCCGAAAACCCGGCGCATTAATGAGATCTTGTTCCATAAGTGCGAATTTACCGATGAAATGTGTGACATGCGCCGTCAGCGCCAGACCCACAGCCTTGAGTGCAACCTGCGCATTGGCCTGACACTGCGCAATGCAGTCCACCGCGGGCAACTTCCGGAAAACCTCGACACCGCTCGCGGGGCAGTGTGCATTCATGCCTACATCAACGGGCTTATTGGCCAGTGGCTACTGGTGCCAGACAGCTTTGAGCTGTATCAGCAGGCCGAGCGTCTGGTGGATATCGGGCTGGACATGCTGCGCTTGAGTCCCAGCCTGCACAATTGATACAAAATGCGTAATTGCGTTCGTTGGTGTCAACAGTAAAGCCTAAGGATGATCAATCGTCCTTCCGACTTATTTGTGGGGTGACGTTATATACGCGCTGGCCCCAGGTTGAAAGGTAGCCGGCTAAGTATTTTGTAGCGATATTGTTTCATTGCTGTGAAGGATTGTTACCGAACCTGTGGGAGCGGGCGCGGTGTTTTCAAGATCCAATAAAAAGCCCCGGCTCTTGCGAGCCGGGGCTTTTGCATTGTTGCGGGTCAGAGCGCCAGGGTCGGGTAGTCGATATAGCCGACCGGGCCTGGGCTGTAGAAGGTTTGCGGGTTCGCTTCGTTTAATGATGCATCGGCCTTGAGACGGGCCGGCAGGTCCGGGTTGGCGATAAACGGCACGCCAAACGCCACCGCATCGGCCTTGCCCGAGGCCAGCCAGGCATTGGCGCTGTCCTTGGTGAAGCGTTCGTTGGCAATGTACGGACCGCCGAACGCGGCTTTCAATTGCGGGCCCAGGCTGTCGCCGGCTTCTTTCTCGCGGGCGCAGATAAAGGCGATGCCACGCTTGCCCAGTTCACGGGCGACGTAGGTGAAGGTTTCTGCCAGGTTGGCATCGCCCATGTCATGCAGGTCGGCCCGTGGCGACAGATGCATCCCCACGCGGCCGGCGCCCCAGACTTCGATCACCGCGTCAGTCACTTCCAGCAACAGTCGCGCGCGGTTTTCCAGGGAACCGCCGTATTCGTCGGTGCGCTGGTTGGTGCTGCTTTGCAGGAACTGGTCGAGCAGGTAGCCATTGGCGCCGTGCACTTCCACCCCGTCAAAACCGGCAGCCTTGGCGTTCTCGGCACCCACGCGATAGGCATCGACGATATCGGCGATTTCTGCGGTTTCCAGGGCTCGTGGGGTTGGGTAGTCGGCCAGCGGGCGCACCAGGCTGACGTGGCCGGCGGGCTGGATGGCGCTCGGGGCTACCGGGCTCTCGCCGTTCAGGTACGACGGGTGGGAGATCCGCCCCACGTGCCACAGTTGCAGGAAGATCTTGCCGCCGGCGCCGTGCACGGCCTTGGTGATGTTGGTCCAGCCGCGCACCTGGTCGTTGGACCAGATGCCTGGGGTGTTCGGGTAGCCCACGCCCATCGGCGTCACCGAAGTGGCTTCGCTGAGGATCAGGCCGGCAGACGCCCGCTGCACGTAGTATTCAGCCATCAGCGCATTGGGCACGCGACCGGCGTCGGCACGGCAGCGGGTCAGCGGTGCCATGATGATGCGGTTCGACAGCTGCACATCACCCAGTTTGATCGGATCGAAAATAGTCGTCATCGCAAATACTCGTCTGTTCTAAGTGATTAATGGGTAGCAGGGGCCAGGTCAGCATCGGCGCTCTGGCGGAAGGTGATCAGCGTGACCACCAGCGCCAGGATCGCCAGGGCCGCAGCCGCCAGCGGCACGCTGGTCAGGCCGAAACCGTGGGCAATCACACTGCCGCCGACCCAGGCGCCCAGGGCGTTGCCGATATTGAAAGCGCCGATATTGAGGGTCGACACCAGGTTGGGCGCGGCCTTGCCGAAGGTCACCACGTTGATCTGCAGTGCCGGTACGGCGGCAAACGACGCGGTGGCCCAGAGGAACAGGGTGATTTCGGTGGGGATGATGGCGACGCTGGTCCAGGTCAATGCGGTGGATACCACGGCCATGCTGATAAACACGCCGATCAGGGTCGCCGCCAGGCGTTTGTCCGCCAGTTTGCCGCCGATGATATTGCCCACAGTCAGGCCCAGGCCGATCAGCAGCAGGGTCCAGGTCACGCCTTTGGGCGAGACGCCGGTGACATCACCGAGCAGCGGCGCGACGTAGGTGAAGAGGGTGAACATCGACGCGGCAAACAGCGCGGTCATGCTCAGCGACAACCAGATCCCGGCACCCTTGAGGGCCGCCAGTTCGGCGCGCATATCGAGTTTCTCTTCATCACGCTTGGCCGGCAGGAAGCGGATCAGGCCGATCAGCGCGATCACACCAATCACCGTCACCGCCCAGAAGGTCGAGCGCCAGCCGGCTTCCTGGCCCAGCGCGGTGCCCAGGGGCACGCCGAGCACGTTGGCCAGGGTCAGGCCGGTGAACATCAGGGCCACGGCTGATGCGCGTTTGTTGGCTGGCACCAGGTTGGCGGCCACCACCGAGCCGATCCCAAAGAAGGCACCGTGGCACAACGCGGTGACTACCCGGGCAAACATCAACACGTTGTAGTCACTGGCCAGGGCGCAGAGCAGATTGCCGACGATGAAAATGCCCATCAACGCTACCAGGGCAGCCTTGCGCGGCAGTTTGGCGGTGGCCAGTGCCATGAAGGGTGCACCAATGGCCACGCCCAGGGCGTAGCCAGTCACCAGCCAGCCGGCGCCAGGAATCGACACACCAAGGTCGGCCGCCACATCGGGCAACAGGCCCATGATGACGAATTCGGTGGTGCCGATGGCGAAGGCGCTTAAGGCCAGTATGAGGAGCGAGAGAGGCATGCGGGATCCTTTACAGCGGTGGGCTGAGTTCTTCGGTGATGGCTTGGATAAACGCCTGGATGACGTCTTCATTGCGGCGGAAAAAGTGCCACTGCCCGGCTTTCTGGCTACTGATCAGGCCTGCCCGTTGCAGGGTTGCCAGGTGCGCCGACACGGTGGACTGCGACAGGCCGCAGCGTTGGTCGATCTGCCCGGCGCAGATGCCGTACTCGTGGTTGTGGACTTGTTCGGGGAACTGCACTTTCGGGTCTTTCAGCCAGTTGAGAATGTCTCGCCGTACTGGGTGTGCCAGGGCTTTTATTATTTCGTCGAGGTCAATGGACATGGCAGGGCTCGGTGTGGGTAAAACGTTATATCGCGATGAGGCGAACTTTAAATCGCTATATCCCGATATACCAATACGATTTTGATCTTGTTACTTAATAAATCGGTATATCGGGTTATAACGATACGTTGGCAGCAGTGCTAAACTGCGCGCCATGAATTATCTCGCACATCTGCACCTCGGCGGCCAACTTCCTGCACAACTGCTGGGCAGCCTCTATGGCGATTTCGTCAAAGGCCGCCTGCAGGGCCAGTACAGCCCGCAAATCGAGGCGGCGATCCAGCTGCATCGCTCCATCGACCGTTTCACCGACAGCCACCCATTGGTCGGGCAGGCGTTGTCACGGTTTACCCTGACTCGGCGTCGTTATGCGGGGATCGTCCTCGACGTGTTCTTCGACCATTGCCTGGCGCGGGATTGGGCGTTGTATGCCGATCAGCCACTGGAGCGCTTTACCTCCCAGGTGTACCAGGTGCTGGCGGCCGAACCGCAATTGCCGGGGCGCCTGGCGCAGATTGCACCGTCTATGGCGACGGATGACTGGCTGGGCTCCTACCGCGAGTTTGCGGTGATGGAGCATGTGCTGCGGGGGATTTCCCGGCGCCTGAGCCAACCCCAGGAACTGGACCAGGCGATGCAGGAGTTGCGGGTGCTGTATGAGCCGTTGAGCGAGGATTTCCGGGTGTTCTATCCCCAATTGCAGGCGTTCTCGAATAGCCACTTGGTAATACAAACCTGAATGTGGGAGCAAGCCCCCACATTGGGTACTGCGTTTGCTTCAGGCCGCATACGCCGGCCGAACCGGCACTGGCTGGTTTTGTGGCACCGGCCCGAACAAGGCCTTCTGCACCGCCTGCTGCGCCTGATACGCCAGCGCCGCACGTTCCTGGCCGGCGCAGGCAATGGGCTTGAGCAGATGAATCTCAACGTCGCCCTGATCATTGGCAAACAAACGCATCAGGTGCGAGAGCAAATCATCGTCACCAATAAACGGTGCGAGCGGATCAATCTGTCCCTCGCGCAAATAACGGATCGCCACCGGTTGCAGCGCCACCTCGGCATCAATCGCGCTGGCCAGTAGCCGGCCATGGAAGGTGCGCAGGCTGCGGCCATCGGTGGTGGTGCCTTCGGGGAACATCAGCAGCGGGTGTTTTTGCTCGAGATGACGAGTCATCTGTTTGCGAATCAACTGACTATCCCCCGAGCCACGGCGGATAAACAGGCTGCCGGCCTTCGCGGCCAACCAACCGGCCACTGGCCAGGTGCGCACTTCGGCCTTGGACAGGAATGACAGCGGCGCCACCATCCCCAGCAGCGGGATGTCGGTCCAGGACACATGGTTGCTGACCCACAGCATCGGCTGTTGCGGCAGCTCACCGTGCACCGTCACGCGAAAGGGCAGGGCATTGCTCAGGCGCGCCATGAAAAACCGCGACCAGCGCTGGCGCCGCACCATGGAGTTGGCGATTCCCAGGCGCTCGAACACACCAAACACGCCGGCCATGCTCAAGCCCAGGGCCACCACCAGCAGCACGCGGGCGATCCGCCCGTAGACCCGCAGGCGGCCCATCACATGGCCGCCTTGAAGTGGCGGGCATATCGCGGGCACAACTCGTCGCGTTTGAGCAGGATGAACACGTCGGCCACCTGGAAATCCTCGTCCCAGCACGGCTCGCCGCAGATCTTCGCGCCCAGGCGCATGTAGGCCTTGAGCAGCGGCGGCATTTCGGCGATGACGTTGGACGGCAAGTCCAGGCTCGGCAGGGGTTTTTTCGGTTCGGCGCGCAGGTGTTCGTTGCACAGATAGCGTTCGCGCAGGCGCTGCATGATCGCATGGGCCTGGATGCCGCCGTCGTGCATCGGGATGCTCGCGCAGCCCATCAGGTAGCTGTAGCCGCCCTGGTTGAGCACCTCGGCCAACTCGCCCCACAGCACCGCGATGGTGCCG
Organism: Pseudomonas sp. WS 5411; assembly: GCF_012985595.1. Lineage (NCBI taxonomy): Bacteria > Pseudomonadati > Pseudomonadota > Gammaproteobacteria > Pseudomonadales > Pseudomonadaceae > Pseudomonas > Pseudomonas sp. WS 5411. Next base: position 1,775 of record NZ_JAARMC010000011.1, on the reverse strand, counting down.
CCGTTACGGTAGGCCGGGTCGACACAGGTACGGCCGATCTCCAGGATCGGCCCCTGCAAATGCAGAAGGCCGTGGAGGCTGAACTCTTCTTCGCTGTAGAACCGGCCCAGGGTGCTGGCCGCCTGGTGATCCAGCAGGCGGGTGGTGGCCACCAGGCGCCCGGTGTTCAAGTCCCGTACGCCAATGTGGCTGCAGTGAACATCATAGTCATCCATGTCCAGGCCCAGCTCCGCGCCTTTCAGCTTGGCATTGAACTCGCCGCTGAAAACGCTGAAACGCAGGGCCTGGGCTTCCTGCAACGCCTGGGCGCCGATCAGGCGTTCGGCTTGCAGGCGGCGTTCATTGCCGGTGTCACTGATGCGGGCGATCTGAGTCATGGCGAGTCTCCAGGTGCCGGCCAGGGTTGCGGCCAGTCGACTTTGTTGTGCAAAGTCAGGCTATGTACCCCCGGTGTCATCTCCATGAATCTACGGTGACGCTTAGATGACAGCCCCCAAGGAGCCTTCCATGCCCTGGCACGCGTTGCTCGACCGACCTGCCCGACTGCCCGTCCACGCCAACCTGGCCGAGGGCTACAGCGTTTTATTGCAACGCCTGGGGCCGCTCACGCCCTTTGAGTTGGCAACCCAGGGCGCCCGCCTGATGGCCACGCCCGGCCTGGCGTTCCTGGTGGGTTATCAAGCAGCATTGCGCGCGTTATGGCCCAGCGCGCCCCACAGCCTGGGCGCCCTGTGTGCGACCGAACAGCGCAGCCTGCGCCCGTTGGATATGCAAACGCGCCTGGACGACCTGCGCCTGAGCGGACGCAAGGACTTCGTCACCGCCGGCGATGCCGCCGACTGGCTGTTGATCGCCGCCCGCTGCGAGGCCCCCGGCGAAAAGCCGCGCCTGACCCTGGCCGTGGTGCTGGCCGGCGAGCCCGGCGTGCGTGTGGAGCCCTTGCCGGCGATCCCCTTGATGCCCGATATCAGCCATGGTCGCGTCTACCTCGACCACGCCGCCTGCGAGCGCTTGCCGGGGGATGGCTGGGACGATTACGTCAAACCCTTCCGCACCCTGGAGGACACCTATGTACTCAGCGCGATGACCGCCTGGCTGCATGGCATCGGCCAGGAGTGCGACTGGCCCCAGGCCCTGCGTTTGCAGTTGTTGGCATTGCTGGCCGGCTGCGCCGAGGTTGTTCGCCAACCCAGCGCGTCGGCGGCGGGGCATGTGTTGTTGGGGGGATTGTTTGTGCAGTTTGAGGCGCTGAAGGCGCAGGTCAATCAGGCGATGGGGGCGGGACCGTGGGCCGCGATGTGGCAGCGCGACCAAGCCGTGCTGGACCTCGCCGCCAGCGCCCGGGCCAAACGTCTGGAAAAAGCCCTGAACCCAGCCCCCCGCTGACTGTGGGATGAGCTTGTGTGGGAGCGGGCTTGCCCGCGATAGCAGGGGGCAGGCAATACAGGCGGTGACTGATATACCGCCATCGGGGCATAGGTATCTACACAACTCTTTAGCTTATTGGGTTTGTGTACATATCCGATGCTGGGGTCACGGCGGCTATTGGTTCCGCCCTTACGGCGGGTCACTTTCGAAGAGCGCGAAAGTAACCAAAGCGCTTTTGCCCCACCACTCGGCACCTCGCCTAGGCTCGGTGTGCCCGTCATCCGACATTGATTTGGGGGGCCGCCGCGATGGGCCATCCATGGCCCAGCGCGGCTAACCCGGCGTCCTGCCGGGTTACCCCCCAAATCAATATCGGATGACGGCCAGCGTGGTTTAACGGGGCGCCT
>NZ_JAARMC010000010.1:0-186101 GCF_012985595.1 Pseudomonas sp. WS 5411 | reverse complement strand
GTAACCCGGCAGGACGCCGGGTTAGCCGCGCTGGGCCATGGATGGCCCATCGCGGCGGCCCCCCAAATCAATGTCGGATGACGGGCACACCGAGCCTAGGCGAGGTGCCGAGTGGTGGGGCAAGAGCCCTTTTGGTTACTTTTGGGGCTCTTTTCCAAAAGTGACCCGCTGTAAGAGCGGAACCAATAGCCGCCATGACCGCAGCAACGGATATGTTCACAAACCCAACAAGCACTGGATAAAAGAGATGTATAGATACCTACGGGTATCGCATGCAAGCCAGCTCAAAAAGCTCATCTTATTTGTTAGACAAATCGTGTAACTTGCTAACTTTAAAGCATAAAAAAACGGCGCTCACGGACGCCGTTTTTTGTTTGCAGCGAACACCTTAGTAGTAGGCGTTTTCTTTCTGCGTATGGTCAGTCACGTCACGTACGCCCTTGAGCTCGGGAATCCGCTCCAGCAACGTACGCTCAATACCTTCACGCAAGGTCACGTCAGCCTGCCCACAGCCCTGGCAGCCGCCACCGAACTTGAGCACGGCGATACCGTCATCCACCACGTCGATCAGGCTGACCTGGCCGCCATGGCTGGCCAGGCCCGGATTGATCTCGGTCTGCAGGTAGTAGTTGATGCGCTCGTTGATCGGGCTATCGGCATTGACGTTCGGCACCTTGGCATTGGGCGCCTTGATGGTCAGTTGGCCACCCATGCGGTCAGTGGCGTAGTCGACCACGGCATCGTCAAGGAAGGCTTCGCTGAAGGCGTCGATATACGCGGTGAAGCTCTTGAGCCCCAGGGCGGTGTCTTCAGGCTTTTCTTCGCCCGGCTTGCAGTAGGCAATGCACGTCTCGGCGTACTGGGTGCCAGGCTGGGTGATAAAGACGCGGATGCCGATACCCGGGGTGTTCTGCTTGGACAGCAGATCAGCCAGGTAATCGTGGGCGGCGTCGGTAATGGTTATGGCAGTCATGGGAACTCCTCACAGGCTTGCCGGCAGTTTACGCCAATCGCCGCGACGGTACAAAGTCCTAGTATTTTTGTCAGGCAAATCCACACCTACAGGTTCTCGTAGCGATTCATATCCAGCACACCCTCTTCCACCGGAGTGGTTTCGCGGATGTATTGCGATAAATCGTGGAAGTACTCCCAGAACTGCGGGTGGCTGCGGCGAATGCCCCAGCGTTCGACAATCCGTTCAAAGCGCTTGGCGTCCCTGGCCAGCTCCATGTCCTCGACAAACTCGGGCACATCCTCGGCCGGCACATTGAAGATGAAGTTGGGGTAGCTGCTGAGCACGCCCGGATAGATCGTCAGGGTATCCAGGCCCGGTTGATAGCGATAAGCCTCGCCGAGCATAAAGGCCACGTTGCTGTGGGCGCGGTTGCGCAGCAGGCTGTAGACCTCGCGTTTGCCGCTCGGAGTCTGGATGCGCAGCAAGGTGGCTTCCGGCAACTGCTCGATCACCTTGAGCCCGGCCGCCGGCCTTGAGGTCAGGCGGCTGAGGGTTTGTTCGACGTCGCGCAGTTGCGGGTCGATACCCAGACGTGAGCAGTAGGCACTGATGCAACGGTTGATCGGGTCCGGGCTGGCGTTCAAGTCGGCATACCGGGACAGCAACTGGTTGGCAAAGTCGCGTTTCGGGTCCTGCGGGTCCAGCTTCAGGCCGCTGGGCTTGTCGTTGTCGATGGCTTCATAGTCCAGCCACAGCTTGACCTTGCCGCTGTTCTGGTACCAGTCGTCGAGCAAGCCATCGCGCGAATCCGCCGGCATCAGGCGCAGGAAGTTCTGCTCGGCGCCATTGCGGATCAGGTCGAAATACAAACGGGTCTGGGCCTGGTGCGAGACATTGCCGAACACGTCGAAATTCACCGCCAATTGGTAATAGGTGCGCTCCAGCAGCGGGTAGTCGAACAGCCACATCGTCTGTGGGACTTCGCCAATCAGGCCCTTGTTCACCGAAGCGCTGTCGAAGTGGCGGAAGATGCTCAGCAACGCGTTGTCATTGCCCTGCCACAGGCTCGACCAGCCCGGCGCCGGCAAATCAGCGTAGTTGTCGCGGCGCAGGGCCTCGTATTCATTGCGTTTGTCACGGTAGGCCAGCCACAGGCTCAACACACTGCCCACGTCATCGTTCTGCCCCGGCATCGCCAGCAGCGGCGTGGCTTGGCCGCGATAGCGGGCATCGGTGATGTACAGGTCGTGGTCCGGGTCCTGGAACAGGGTCCAGAAGTTGTCGCGGATTACGTCCGTGGCAATCTGCCCACGGCACACCGGCCCACGAATAAACGTGCGCACGAAGTATTCGGCGTTATCCAGCATGAACTGGTAGCGCGCCTTGACCGGGATCGCCTCGAACGTTTCAAACGGGTTGGCCCGACGGCCAGGGCCGTAGCCCGGCAGCGCCGTGGCTTGCCAGTCGCCACTGTAGAACAGCGACTTGACCCGCTCCATCTTCGCCGCGCTGAAGGGGTAGGTAATGTGGGTCTTGTGCACGATCACCCCTTGCACCGGCCACAGGCGGTAGTACACGCGGGTGCCAGGGTCGTCATTCGGGCGACGGGTGTTGATCAGGTCGATGGGCTGGCCGCTGGGCGTACGCGAGCGGACCCACTGGAAAAAATGCCCCGGTTCACCGCCCTCGAAATAGATATGAGCGAGGAACAGATGCTCGAACAACCAGCGCGCCACCAGGCTTTCCCGGGCGCCGGGCTGGTTCAGCAGGTTTTCCCATTGCTGTACCTGCAAGGCTTCCTGGGCACTCGGCGCCAGGCCCTGCTCATCAATAGGCGCACCGGACGCCAGCCAACGCTGCAGAGTCTGGTATTGCTGATCGGTCAGGCCGGTGACGGCCAGCGGCATGCCTTCCTTGGGGTGCGCGCCGGCGTAGGCGTCGAACTCCCCCGGCAATGGGCACATATTCTCGCGGTTCAGGCCCAGCACAATCTCTTCGGGCAGCTTGGCATTGGGCGCCAATGGGGTTTTATGACCCAGCTCCAGCATGCGCGCCATCAGCGCCGCCTGGGTGCCCTGGGCATCCAGCACCGAGGCAAAACCGTGGCGCTGCCAGGCGGCCTTGCCAAAGGCGTCATAAAACAGCCGGGTCGGCTGCGACGCCTGGCTGCGCTCGCCGTCATACACCGGCAGCTTGCTCGCGCCGCGTGCCGCACCTTCGCCACTGCCCAGGTTGAGCTGACAGGCGGAGTCGTAGCAGGCATGGCAGGCCACGCATTTCTCGGTGAAGATCGGTTGAATATCGCGGGTATAGGAAAGCGCCGGGGCGGGTCCGTTGGCCTGCGCGAGGCAGGCGACCAACGCCAAGGCGGCGCCGGTGATGAGGCGAAGTGACATGTATCCGGTCCCGAGTCGATGCGAGCGCTGAAAAATTGCCGCGATTCTACCGATGTCGAGGCGCCCTCAACATGAGCGATATTCATGCAAAACCCAGGCATGCTCTAAAAGCGCACAGGTTTGCTATGATCCACGCCCTCCGTAATGCCTGATTAGAGTAGTCCCATGTCCGATCGTAGCACTCGCCTGCAAGCCCTCCACCAAGCCCTCAAGGAACGCATCCTGATCCTCGATGGCGGCATGGGCACGATGATCCAGAGCTACAAGCTGGAGGAAGAGGACTACCGTGGCAAACGCTTCGCCGACTGGCCCAGCGACGTCAAGGGTAACAACGACCTGTTGATCCTGAGCCGCCCGGACGTGATCGGCGGGATCGAGAAAGCGTACCTGGATGCCGGTGCCGACATCCTCGAGACCAACACCTTCAACGCCACCCAAGTGTCCCAGGCCGACTACGGCATGGAGGCGCTGGCCTACGAGCTGAACCTGGAAGGCGCACGCCTGGCCCGCCGGGTCGCCGACGCCAAGACCCTGGAAACCCCGGACAAACCGCGCTTTGTCGCGGGCGTGCTGGGCCCGACCAGCCGCACATGCTCGCTGTCGCCCGACGTGAACAACCCCGGCTACCGCAACGTCACCTTCGATGAACTGGTGGAGAACTACACCGAGGCCACCAAAGGCCTGATCGAAGGCGGTGCGGACATGATCCTCATCGAAACCATCTTCGACACCCTCAACGCCAAGGCCGCGATCTTTGCCGTGCAAGGCGTGTACGAAGAACTGGGTGTGGAACTGCCGATCATGATTTCCGGGACCATCACCGACGCCTCCGGCCGCACGCTGTCGGGCCAGACCACCGAGGCGTTCTGGAACTCCATCAGCCACGCCAAGCCGATTTCCGTGGGCTTGAACTGCGCCCTGGGCGCCAGCGAGTTGCGGCCGTACCTGGAAGAACTGTCGAACAAGGCCGACACCTACGTGTCCGCCCACCCCAACGCCGGCCTGCCCAACGAGTTCGGCGAGTACGACGAGCTGCCAGCGCAAACCGCCAAGGTCATCGAAGAATTCGCCCAGAGCGGCTTCCTCAATATCGTAGGCGGTTGCTGCGGCACCACGCCGGGCCATATCGAGGCCATCGCCAAGGCCGTGGCCGGCTACGCGCCGCGCCAGATCCCGGACATTCCCAAGGCCTGCCGCCTGTCGGGCCTGGAGCCTTTCACCATTGATCGCCAGTCGTTGTTCGTCAACGTCGGCGAACGTACGAACATCACCGGTTCCGCCAAATTCGCCCGGCTGATCCGCGAGGACAACTACACCGAAGCCCTGGAAGTCGCCCTGCAGCAGGTGGAAGCCGGCGCCCAGGTGATCGACATCAACATGGACGAGGGCATGCTCGATTCGAAGAAGGCCATGGTGACCTTCCTCAATCTGATTGCCGGCGAGCCGGACATCTCCCGTGTACCGATCATGATCGACTCCTCCAAGTGGGAAGTGATCGAAGCCGGCCTCAAATGCATCCAGGGCAAGGGCATCGTCAACTCCATCAGCATGAAAGAAGGCGTCGAGCAGTTCATTCATCACGCCAAACTGTGCAAGCGCTACGGCGCGGCGGTGGTGGTGATGGCGTTCGATGAAGCCGGCCAGGCCGACACCGAGGCGCGCAAGAAAGAGATCTGCAAGCGCTCCTACGACATTCTGGTCAATGAAGTGGGCTTCCCGCCGCAAGATATCATCTTCGACCCGAACATCTTCGCCGTGGCCACCGGTATCGAAGAGCACAACAACTATGCCGTCGACTTTATCAACGCCTGTGCCTATATCCGCGATGAACTGCCGTATGCGCTGACCTCCGGTGGCGTGTCCAACGTGTCGTTCTCGTTCCGCGGCAACAACCCGGTGCGCGAGGCGATCCACTCAGTGTTCCTGCTGTATGCGATCCGCAACGGCCTGACCATGGGTATCGTCAACGCCGGCCAACTGGAAATCTACGACCAGATCCCGGCCGAGCTGCGCGACGCCGTGGAAGACGTGGTCCTCAACCGCACCCCGGAAGGCACCGACGCCCTCCTCGCCATCGCCGACAAGTACAAGGGCGACGGCAGCGTCAAGGAAGCCGAGACCGAGGAATGGCGTGGCTGGGAAGTCAACAAGCGCCTGGAGCATGCGCTGGTCAAGGGCATCACCACCCATATCGTTGAAGACACCGAGGAATCCCGGCAGTCGTTCGCGCGCCCGATCGAGGTGATCGAAGGCCCGTTGATGTCCGGCATGAACATCGTCGGCGACCTGTTTGGCGCCGGTAAAATGTTCCTGCCCCAGGTGGTGAAATCGGCACGGGTAATGAAGCAAGCCGTGGCCCACTTGATCCCCTTCATCGAGCTGGAAAAAGGCGACAAGCCGGAAGCCAAGGGCAAGATCCTCATGGCCACGGTCAAGGGTGACGTACACGACATCGGCAAGAACATTGTCGGCGTGGTGCTCGGTTGCAACGGTTACGACATTGTCGACCTGGGCGTGATGGTCCCGGCCGAGAAGATCCTGCAGGTGGCCAAGGAGCAGAAGTGCGACATCATCGGCCTGTCCGGGCTGATCACACCGTCCCTGGATGAAATGGTGCACGTGGCCCGCGAGATGCAGCGCCAGGACTTCCACCTGCCACTGATGATCGGTGGCGCCACCACCTCCAAGGCGCACACGGCGGTGAAGATCGAGCCCAAGTACAGCAACGATGCGGTGATCTACGTGACCGACGCCTCACGCGCGGTGGGCGTGGCCACCCAGTTGCTGTCCAAGGAGCTGAAGGCCGGGTTTGTCGAGAAGACCCGCCTGGAATACATCGACGTGCGTGAGCGCACCTCTAACCGCAGCGCCCGCACCGAGCGCCTGAGCTACGCGGCGGCCATCGCCAAGAAGCCGCAGTTCGACTGGAGCACCTACACCCCGGTCAAACCGACGTTTACCGGGGCCAAGGTGCTGGACAATATCGACCTCAAGGTGCTGGCCGAGTACATCGACTGGACGCCGTTCTTTATCTCCTGGGACCTGGCCGGCAAGTTTCCGCGCATCCTCACCGATGAGGTGGTGGGTGAAGCGGCCACCGCGCTGTACGCCGACGCCCAGGAAATGCTCAACAAGCTGATCGACGAAAAACTCATCAGCGCCCGCGCCGTGTTCGGTTTCTGGCCGACCAACCAGGTGCAGGAGGATGACCTGGAAGTCTACGGCGACGACGGCCAGCCGATTGCCAAACTGCATCACCTGCGCCAGCAGATCATCAAGACCGACGGCAAGCCGAACTTCTCCCTGGCCGACTTTGTTGCGCCCAAGGACAGCGGCGTAACCGACTACATCGGTGGTTTTATCACCACCGCCGGCATCGGCGCCGAGGAAGTGGCCAAGGCTTACCAGGATGCGGGCGACGACTACAACTCGATCATGGTCAAGGCCCTGGCCGACCGCCTGGCCGAAGCCTGCGCCGAATGGCTGCACCAGCAAGTGCGTAAAGACTACTGGGGCTATGCCAAGGATGAAGAGCTGGACAACGAGGCGCTGATCAAGGAGCAGTACAGCGGTATCCGCCCTGCCCCCGGCTACCCGGCGTGCCCGGATCACACCGAGAAGGCGCAGTTGTTCCAACTGCTCGACCCCGAGGCCCGCGAGATGCATGCGGGCCGCAGCGGCGTGTTCCTCACCGAGCACTACGCGATGTTCCCGGCCGCAGCGGTCAGCGGCTGGTACTTCGCCCATCCACAGGCGCAGTACTTTGCTGTAGGCAAGATCGACAAGGACCAGGTGACCAGCTACACCGCACGCAAAGACCAGGATCTGGCCGTGACCGAACGCTGGCTGGCGCCGAACCTGGGTTACGACAACTAAGGGCGATTGCCAGGCACTCTGTTCGGGTGCCTGGCACACCGCTGGCAGCCTTATAGCTTCAGCTCGGCCCGTTCCTGCCGGGTCAGGCGGATCGCCAGCGCCCTGCGCTGCTCCTTGATCCAGGCACCCAATGCCGCATATTCACGCAAGTACTCGGCACCGCTCTCGGGGTAGCGCTCATCCAGGCGATCGGTCTGGTGTTCCAGCTCGCGCGCCAGGGCCGCAAAATCCGTGGCGTACTTTTTCTTCAGGTAATTGCGCCAATACTCAAGGCCCACCAGCTTTTCTTCAAAGCCCGGCGTGCTCTCGCCCTCCAGGACAGTGGCGTATGCCCGGTCGAGGTCGGCCTGGGTCACTTCCGATAACTCGCTATACAGCATGCCGGAGGGCTGCCGGGGCAGGTCCAGGCGCTCGGCAAGGCCAATGCGCAGGGCTAAACGAATTTCCGCCGGGTCAATATCCTCATGGGCCTTGATGATGTCCTCGGCGATGCCTTCAACCGCCTCCAGGCGAAGCATGCCACGGGCGAACTTCAACAGGGCGGCGCCATCCTGACCAGCCTCGGCCAATCTCAACGCAGCGAACTCCTGCACGCGGGTTTCAAACGCGTTGAACATCAGGATTCTGCCATCCCCACAGGTCACCTCGGGCATCAACGCCGTCGCCCGGGCGAACACGTCCCGCCGCATGGCCGGGTTGCCGCCAATGGCCTCCAACACCGCCCATACGCGCTGGGTCAGATCGCCTGGCGCCTCAAGGAAGTCCTCGGTATTGCGCAGTTGCGACAGGGTGAAGAAGAAATCGTGGCTCCCCGGCTGTGCGTTGAGGTCGTCCCAGACCCGGTGCCTTGGCGAATCGGGCAGGACATCAGCAAACCAGCGCGCCTTCTGGATTTGTGGCGTTTCGATATCCGGATGATCCAGCGAGTAGTCAGGGGAGTCAAAAGCCTCCCGCTCATCGCGCTCCCGGTATCCCTGGATCATTTCCTCAAGCTGCTCGGCGGAAAACCCCAAGCCATTGCCGGTCTGCGCCAGATACCCCTGCAAACGCTCACAGCTTTCCTGCTCAAGGCGGTTTCCCAAGAGGTCAGTCCCCGCCATCAAGGCGCGGTGTTGCGGCTCAAAGGCTGTATCTGGCAGGGTCTCGATCCAGTTGTCGTGCAGGTCCAGGGTGCGCAGGCGCCCAAGCTCAAGCACTGTCATGGGCCACTCGTCCAACAGGTTGGTATGCAGGTACAACGTTTCGAGCCTGGACAGGCCACCGAGGTCCAATTCGCTCAAGACGTTCTCGCCCAGGTTCAGCCATTCCAGCGCCTGCAGGCGCGCCAGGTGCCCCTGAAGCTGGGAGGCGTTTTGTAGTTCATTTCTGCTGAGGTCCAAGCGTCTCAACCCGTGAAACTCTGCGAGGGCATCGGGCAAGGCTCGCAGGCCGTTGTCACTGAGGGTCAACGTACGCACGTGGCTGAAGGCCCGCAGGAACTCGTTGGAACCCTGGGCCGTGAGCCTGACGCGACTCAGGTTCAGTTCGGTGACGTGAGCGAAATACTTGGGCAACTTCGGCAGGTCGCCCAACAGCAGGCCGGACAAATCCAGCAGGCTGGCGCTATTCACTTCAGGCAGGCCGGGCGTGGCACGTAGGGTGTGACGCCAGCTTTCCAGCACACGGTCCGCTGCGCGACGACGATCCAATACACTGACCCAACCGCCATCAAGGTAGCCATGGACATCTATCCATTCATTGAGCAGTTGCACCCACTGGCTGTACTGCCCTTCCCATTCATCGAGGCGTGCCTGGATCTGCCCGGAGTCGAGGCCGCTGGCTTGCAGCTCGGCTAGCCGTGCCGCCGCCTGCAACTCGTCCAGCGCCGGGACCAGGCGTTGTATGCGGGCTGCGGGAGCCAGTGCAGCCGAGGCAAGTGCCGTGGGGAGTGCCACGAGCAAGTCGGGGCGGCGCAAGACATTCTCGGGAAAATACTCAGGCTCCCCCCCAGTCAGGCCTTGGGCAAGCAACTCACGGGGTATGCCCAACGGGTTTTCCAGGGCAACGGATGGGTGTTCAATCGCGTAGCGTCGCGCAAACGTGCGCGCATCGGTACGCGCCGTCACGCTGAGGCGACAACCGCGCAGATGAGTGTTGGAAAGCAAACTATCATGCCCGCTCAGCGCCGCTTCGGGGATTGCCGTCACGGCGCTGTGGCTCAGATCCAGGCGTTGCAACGACGACAACTCAAGCACACCCTGGGGCCATTCGCTGATTGCGCTGTGACTCAGGTCCAACGTACGCAAGTCGTGGAAGCCGCTGACATCCAGGCGGCTGATCGGGTTGTACTGCAGGCGCAATGATAAAAGGCCGGTCAACCTGCTCAAACGCGCCTGGATCGCCGGGTTGATCACCAGCCAATTGTGAGACAGGTCGAGGTGGCGCAGGGACGAATGGGTAAGCAGTACCGCAGGCGGCTCGGTCAGGTTGTTGCGGGCCAGGCTCAATGTTTCGACCTGGGGAAACTGGTCGAGCCAGGCATTGATGCCTTCAAGGGAAACGCCGATATCCTCCAGGATCAAGCTGCGCACATGGGCAAACCCGTTGGCCGGCACCCGCGGTAAATCAATCAGGTTGGCGCCTGACAGGTCCAACACCGCCGCCCCGGCAGGAACGGGCTCAGCCTCTGCTACCAGGTGTTGCTCCAGGCCTTCGCGCCAGCAATCCAGGAGTTTTTCAGCGGCTACCTGACGATCCACCTCGACCCGGCCAGTGCTTGAATCGCGATCCGACCATTGCTCCAGCTCATCGACCAACCTACGGTATTGCGCCTGCACCGCGTTGACACTCTCCAGACGTTGGCGGGCCGTCAGCCCCTGCGTTCTGAAGCTGAGCAACACCCTTTCGGCGAATGTCGGGTCCGCGCGTCGCAAGCGAGCCAAGGCTCCTTCGCAGTAGGCCTGCACCAGTCGCTGCTCATCGACCAGATGGGCCGGATTGTCATGCAGGTACTCAAAAACCCGCATGAAGTCTTCAGGCTCATACGCCGCCCAATTCATCTGCAACCCGCGCCACAACCGTTGATGCCCGACCAGCATCTCGGCCGGCACCGAACGCAACTGAGTCTGGGCAAGGTCGAGTAACTCCAGGTGCTCAAGTGCCAGGAGCCCTTGGGGCCAGGTTTCCAGGGTTCCGGACACGGTTAAGCGGCGCAGCGCCGTCAGCCCTTGGATATCCAGGGTTTCCAGTTTGCCGGCCAGGGACAATCGTTCAAGCGCAGTCATGCGATTGAGCGCCAGCAGCACTTCAGGCGAATAGGTCAGCAATGGCCCGGTGAGCGACAGCCGGGTGATGCCGGGCACGCTCGCCAGCCGTTCAGCCACCTGGCCAAGATTGTTGGGGCGCACGTAGAGCTCCAGATACTGCACATTGGGAAATGGCCGAAATAAATCGCTGGCTTGTTGGGCGAGCAATCTGGCCCCTGACAGGTGCAGGGATCGCACATGGGAAAAGTCGGCCTCCATCTGCGGTAGCGCGTGCTCCCCGCGCAGATTCAGGGTGGCATGGGCGCTGCGGTCTCGGTCATAGCCCTGGCGCCAGCATTCGATGACGTCCTCTACCGAACGCAAGCGCTGCGCATCTGCCCCCGCCCATTGCTCAAGGGTGTTGCGCAACCCCAACAACTCTCGCTGGCGATTGGCGAACAACCGCCAGATTTGCGGGCTGCTTTCACCGTCACGTCGGCGCGCCCAGATCAGCTCTTGCGCCTGGGTGTCGCTGATATTTGGATACGCCGTGCGAACCTGGGCGATCAGAGAGTCATCCGCTGCAAAAGGCCCGCCGCGCCCCGATAACTCATATCCCAGGCGCCCGCCGGGCAGGCGCAGCGCCGGCCGGGACCTCGGCCTGCGCAACTTTAAGACGTCATCGGCCATAACGTCGCGGTGGCGCCTGGCGTAGGCTGCCAACACCGGCTGCAAGTCCGCACCATGAGGGGTCAGCGCCAGCGCTTGACGCGCCGCTTCGGGCAAGGCATCGACGATCGACGGGAATAGATTACGGCCCTGGGCCGGTGCGCTATTGAGCGGCTTGCCGGCTTGATCCTGGGCCTGGAAACGATTGCCGCGTTTGATCAGGTAGCGACGCGTGGCGGCGTGCGCCTCGCCAATGCTGTCGACCAAGGGCCCTTGAATGCTGTCTACACGCATCTCCAGGCGCAAGCCTGAAGGCCATCCGGGCAGGCGCTCCAGGGTATGCAAGGCGAGCCGATCGCTGTCGGCGTTGGCGAGTCGGTCGCGGTGCAGGCCACTGATCGCTCGGCTCAAGCGCCCCTGGTGCAGGCTGCTGCGGGCCTGGTGATCCAGACGCTCGCTCAGCCGCGCGCTGTCTTGCAAGCGCCGCAGTTCCTGGGGGCTGGCGCTATTCAGGAGTTCCTCTCGGGCCCGTGCAGACAGCGAGGGAAACCGGCGTTGCAGCAGCCCCCGGTCAACCACCGGGTCACCCTTGGCAGATAACCGAGCGTCGAACAGCGCTGACTGGCGGTGCAGGGCATGATCGGCCAGGCGCTCGTTGAACACCTGCTCCCTGGGCCGCCCCCTCCAACTGGACGCACTGCCCAGCAGGCCGGTGATTTCCTGTTCGCTCAGGCCATTCAACAGCACCTGAGCGAGCTTGCCGTGCTGTAAATCGGCCCGGCTGATTTTCAGGGTCGGCAACTCATCATCTGCCAAGGCATGGCAGCCATAGCGAATGGAGCGCCCCGCCGGCTCCCAACGCCCGCCTTCCCACTCATCGATCAGCGGCGCGCCAGGCTGCTCGCCGCGCTGCGGCGTGCCCAGCAGACGCCGGGCCTCCTCCTCGCCCAGCCCCGTCTGGCCCTGCGCGCGCCACGAAGGCTACCTCCTCAAACACTTCCAATACCCGCCCTGGCGGCCAGCCGCCCATCTCCACCGTGAGGGGCAAGGCGTATTCGTGGCGGCTGTCCAGGCCGGCTCCACGGCGTAGCCGCCCGATCAGGTCGTCGACCTCCTGATCGACCCGGAATCGCTCCAGGGTGTCAGCCAGTCCTGCCGGCACCGGCAGGCCATCCATATGCACTTGGCGCAGCAGGTCGTCATCGACACCACTCACATCGCCGATCTGCCCCAAAGTCTCATCAGAGAAGCCGTCGGTGATATGCCCCAGGCGCCGCAGCAGCGTCGGGCGGTCCCACGCCAAGGGCTGCTCATGACTATGGCGCCAGGCCCCCGCCCGGTTGTGCTCAAGGATCGGCTGATAGGCCATGGGGTCGTGCGGGTGTTTGATGCGCCATTTGTTGATCTGCGGATCGAAGGTTTTCTCGTAGAACGCGTTATCCATGTGGATGTGGAGCTGCCCATCGACCTCATACTGCCCCAAGGCGTTGGGCTGGCCGCCTGACGCAAGGGTGAGGTGCTTCTTGTAGGGTGCCAGGTCGGGCCGCCATAAGCGCTTCCGGCCGTCCGGCAGCGTTACCGGCACCAGGCCTTCGATCACCGGCTCGGGCCTGAGTTGGCGCAGCGCCGAGCCACCCGCCGCCATCAAGCCGATCAAGGCGAGGTTCTGCGCCAGGTCGATCAAGTGCGCACGGGCCGCCTGGCGGTCGCCCGCACTCCACTCCTGGGTTGCCTCAATCGCCCCCGTCAACAATTGCTCGACCATCACGGCCAGCATGAGCTCCCCCAACACGGGCACGAAGCCTGCCACAGCACCCAGGGCAAACATCTCGATGTTGAGCACCATGGCCAGTTTCTGTTTACGCACCCGGGCATCGACCTGCGCGGTGGGCACGGCGCGGCTGGCCGCATCGGCGATGCACTTGTGCCGATGTTGCTCATACAGGTAGGTCCACAGATCGACTTTATGGCTGCCGAACGCCTGGCCTTTGAACGCCATGGCCTTGGGTGCCAAAAACGGATCCGGGTTTGGCACCTGGGGGGCCAAAGGCAGCGGCGGGAAATTCTTCAGCCTCAAAGGCGTCAGCTTGCTGACCAGCTCATACAGTTGCCCGATGCCGGGGAAATTCGAGCCGATTTTTTCGCGTAAGGTGGCATCGGGCGCATCCTGGGTGAATTGCCTGAAGTAATAAGGGTGGTCGGCCGCCTCGACGAACTGACTGAAAAAGGCCTGATACGCGGTTGGCCCCTCGACCCGGGTGGTGGCCGCGCCAGGCGTGGTGAAGCGGCGCTGCAAAGTCCCCAGCAACTGTGCGTGACTCTTATAGCGCTTGAGGGGGTGATACGGGTCCTGGGGCACATAGAGGATCGGCGAATCCAGATGCTCATCGTCGAAGGCCAGAAACAACGCACACCCCGTCATGCGTAATTTCATCAGGCCAAGGTCGCAGATCCACACCGGTTGCCCATCCATCTGCGGCGCGCGCTCGCCGTTGATCACCGACAGGATCATGGTGTAGTCGTCCTCGGTAATGTCCTGGCATAAGCGTGCCAGCTCGGCCGCAGCCCTCATTGCCGTCTTTTGACTGGCAATGAATTGCTGGCGCAGGGTGGTTTCGACCGAGGCAAAGAAATCGCTGATATAGGCCTGGTACTTTCCGCCTAGATCCAGGCTGCGGCACAGCTGCACAAACTCATGGACCTTGAGCCTGCCCAAGCGCACCGGCAGCAACGGCTCGTCAGGTGAGGAACCGGAAGACGACACTTGCCAGCGGAAACCGGACGAGGGGTGAAAGGCCCCCTCCTCGCATTCGGATTCCTCGAAGTTATGCAGCGCAGCCTGCAGTAGCTCCAGTTTCAAAAAGTCGTAGGTCCGCGCCGCTATCTTGAAGTCACTGACCAGCAGGGATTTTCTGAGGCTCAACCAGGTGTCGACGTGGGGGGCCAGTGTGACGTCATATTGCTCTTTAAGCGCATTGACCAGCAGCGGCCTGGCAAACGCGTCGATCCCCTGCAAGGCAGACAGGGTCTTGTCCACCGCCGTCTGCGTGGAAAAGCTTGCGGTAAAACAGGCATGCAACTGCTGGCGTTGCTCGGGGGTGGCGCGCCAATAGGCCGGCGGCAGTAACGTATCGGCGTGTTTGAGCGCCGCCCGTCGTGGGGCAGTGCTCTCGATCAGCCATTGCGGGGTGGCACCGATCAACAATTGTCGATGGATACTGAGGGTTGGCGGCTCAAGGCACGCGGGCGTTACGGGAGAGTCGGGCATGATGCAGCTCCAGGAAAAGGAGCTCCAGCACATCACGCAGGTCAGGCGCGACAGCGGTAACTACGTCTACCTATTCCCCCGGCCTTGGCTATCCTGTTGGGAGACATCATGTCACCCAGACCTCGCAGGAGGACTCATGGACGCACCGGACAATAAACCGCCGACCTTCTGGCAGATGCTTCACAGCGTGATGGCTGCCGCTTTTGGCGTGCAGAGCGGCAAGAACCGCGCGCGGGACTTCACCCATGGCAAGCCCAGCCATTTTGTGGTGCTGGGGATCCTGTTTACCGCCGTGTTTGCCCTGACCCTCTTTGCCATCGTCAAGCTGGTGCTGCACCTGGCCGGTGTCTAGGCGCGCTTACTTCCACAGCATCTTCAAGCTGAAGGGGTACTGGTAGGTCGCAGGCTTGCCCTGAGCCGACAGTGCGCGAAAATTCACCCCATCGCCCTCGTGGTTACGCAGGTCCAGCAGGCGCTGGGCCTGTGGCCTGTCAATCAACTGAAATAACCTCACCTGACGCTCGCGCCCGCCATGGCGTTGAATGTCCACCCCACTGGCGTCGTCATGCAGCAGCACCATGGCCCAGCCACCGAGCGTAAAATGCCCGGCCACCAGCGCACTGATCCGCCCTTGCAAGCGCGCCTGCAACACCTCGGGGGAACTGTTGATCGCGCTGAACAACACCTCCTTGCCGGGCGTGCGCCCACTGCCACTCAAGGCCTGCATGGCGCCGAGGGCCATTTCATCATTGGCCGACCAGACCAGCGTCGCCTGTGGGTAGCGCTTGAACATCAGGGTTGCTTGCTCGAAGGCGCGCTGGCGGCTCCATTCGCCATAAACCAACTGGCGCAGATGCACTTGCGGGTGTTCGCCCAAGGCCCGCCGCAGGCCCTGCTCACGGGCCTGGGAAGTGGGGGTATTCTTGGCACCGGAAAATGCCAGCAATTGGAGGGTTTCGCCCGCCGGAACCGGCCCGTGCTGACGCAGCAGCTCCTTGAGCATCAGGTAGCCGCCCTCCTCGTCGTTGGCGGTGATGCTGCCGATCCAGTTGGGGTATTTGCCGGCATCCAGCAACTGCACCTGGTCCGGGGTCAGGGCATTGTTGACGATCAGCAACTTGACCGGGCTGCCCTGGGCCATCCGCAAAATCTGCGGGGCGATGTACTGCTCATTGACCACCACCAGGTAATCCGGGGAATTGGGGCCTTGCAGTGCTTCGCGGGCTTGTTGCAAGGTGTTCTGCCCGTTGCGCTCCGAATAGCGCACACGCAAATCCAGGCCGAGGTCCTTGGCTGCGGCCTGCATGAATTGCGAATAGCTGACCCAGAAGGTTTCAGTGGACAGGCCGGGGTTGAGAAACACCACCGATGTGGCATGAGCGATCGTCCCGAACGTCAGCCCCACCCACCACAAGCACCCACAGAGAACCTTCAACATTACTGCCCGCACCCTGGAAATTGACCGATCATAATAATGGCAATGAGCCTTTTGATCTTGGCTATTTGTCAGATAGTAGGACAGTTGCGTGGCGATCAGCGCTCCCTATTGATGGCTGACCCAGAACACGGCGGTGGCAACCACCAGGATAATCAGGAACAGAATTGCCCAGGCATCCACACTGCTGTCGGGTTTGCGGGCTTTGGTTGGATTGCTCATCGCATCGCCTCTTGTCGGTTTTATGGCTGATTGCATTAAGACTCGACCACAGTAAAGTCGATGATTGCCCGTATGACAAATGTGGGTATCGCAATAACCGTTCTCATTAGGCTATTTGGTTATGTGCATATACTAAAACATCACTTTTGCGCATAAACGCAAGCTGGTATCGTTCGCCGGCTCCGTTGGGAGTGCGCGGCCGTGCGCGCAGATTTGCCGAGAACAGGACCTATATGTACGTATACGACGAATACGATCAGCGCATCATCGAGGACCGCGTCAAGCAGTTCCGTGATCAGACCCGACGCTATCTGGCAGGTGAACTGAGCGAAGAAGAGTTCCGCCCTCTGCGCCTGCAAAATGGCCTTTATGTCCAGCGCTTTGCGCCGATGCTGCGGGTGGCCGTGCCTTACGGCCAACTGACTTCGCGCCAGACGCGCATGATGGCCAAGATCGCCCGTGACTTCGACAAGGGCTATGCCCATATCAGTACCCGCCAGAACGTGCAGTTCAACTGGCCGGCCCTGGAAGACGTGCCGGACATCCTGGCTGAATTGGCCACCGTGCAGATGCACGCCATTCAGACCAGCGGTAACTGCCTGCGCAACGTGACGACAGACCAGTTTGCCGGCGTGGCCGCCGATGAAGTGATCGACCCGCGCCCGTGGTGCGAGATCGTTCGCCAGTGGACTACGTTCCACCCAGAATTTGCCTACCTGCCGCGTAAATTCAAGATCGCCATCAATGGCTCGGCTTCCGACCGTGCCGCGATCGAAGTCCACGATATCGGCCTGGAGCCGGTGTACAACGCTGCCGGCGAACTGGGCTTCCGCGTCCTGGTGGGCGGCGGCCTGGGGCGTACCCCGGTGGTGGGCGCATTCATCAATGAATTCCTGCCCTGGCAAGACCTGTTGAGCTATCTCGACGCCATCCTGCGCGTGTACAACCGCTATGGCCGTCGGGACAACAAGTACAAGGCGCGCATCAAGATCCTGGTCAAGGCCCTCACCCCCGAGGTGTTTGCCCAGAAGGTCGACGCCGAAATGGAACACCTGCGCGGCGGCCAGACCACCCTGACCGAAGCCGAAGTGCATCGCGTGGCCAAGCACTTTGTCGACCCGCACTACAAGGCCCTGGACAACCAGGACGCCGAACTGGCCGCACTCGACCAGCAGCACCCGGGCTTTGCCCGCTGGCGTACCCGCAACACCCTGGCGCACAAGCAGCCGGGTTATGTGGCCGTGACCCTGTCGCTCAAGCCGACTGGCGTAGCACCTGGCGATATCACCGACAAGCAGCTGGACGCCGTCGCTGACCTGGCCGAGCGCTACAGCTTCGGCCAACTGCGTACCTCCCACGAACAGAACATCATCCTCGCGGACGTTGAGCAGAGCCAACTGTTCAGCCTGTGGGGTGAGCTGCGCGAAGGCGGTTTCGCCACGCCGAACATTGGCCTGCTGACCGATATCATCTGCTGCCCGGGTGGCGACTTCTGCTCCCTGGCCAACGCCAAGTCAATTCCCATTGCCGAGTCGATCCAGCGCCGTTTCGACGACCTGGACTACCTGTTCGACATCGGCGAGCTGGACCTGAACATCTCCGGGTGCATGAACGCCTGTGGTCACCACCACGTCGGCCACATCGGCATCCTCGGGGTGGACAAGAAAGGCGAAGAATTCTACCAAGTGTCCCTGGGTGGCAGCGCCAGCCGCGATGCGAGCCTGGGCAAGATCCTCGGCCCATCCTTCGCCCAGGAAGCCATGCCCGAGGTGATCGGCAAGCTGATCGACGTTTATATCGAACAGCGCACCGAAGATGAGCGCTTCATCGACACCTACCAGCGCATTGGCATTGACCTGTTCAAGGAGCGCGTCTATGCAGCGAATCATTAAGAACAACGAAGTCGTCGACGAAACCTGGCACCTGTTGCCCAAGGACGCGACGTTCGATGGCATCTCCAACTGCGACGACCTGATCGTGCCACTGGCCCTGTGGCGCGAGCATGGTCATGCCCTCAAGGCCCGCGATGGCGGCCTGGGTGTGTGGCTGGACGCCGATGAAGAAGCCGAGGAAATCGGCGATGACGTGCAACACTTCCAGGTCATCGCCCTGAATTTCCCGGCCTTCACCGACGGGCGCAACTACTCCAACGCGCGCCTGCTGCGTGACCGCTACGGTTACAAGGGCGAACTGCGGGCGATTGGCGATGTGCTGCGCGACCAGTTGTTCTACCTGCATCGCTGCGGCTTCGATGCCTACGCCTTGCGCGCTGACAAAGACCCGTATGAAGCGCTGGAAAGTCTCAAGGACTTTTCGGTGACGTACCAGGCGGCTACGGATGAACCGCTGCCGCTGTTCCGTCGGCGCTAAGCGCCAGCCAATGAAAAAGCCCTGACCTGTCAGGGCTTTTTTGGTTTTACGCCGTGCGGACACGGCTTTGCCGGGGTTGAGGGCAAGCGCGGTTATGCGCCAACGTGAGCCCGACTCAGCAATTGAGCGGTAATGTCGGCTTGACCGATTTTTTCTCCCCGATTGAACAGATCAATACAGACCTGGTTGGTTTTGAATGACGGCTCAGGGGCCTCGAAGCTGCCTTGTGGCGCCAGTAGCAACGGGCTGTTCGTCGGAATCGGTCGATCCAGCGTGAAACTTAAGGCCAGCAGGTTCATCGGGGTGCCCAGCGGGATGCGTCGGTGGGTGTGAGCAATCTGCATGAAGCACTGGCGCGCAACTTCAAGGAAATACACCATCGAGTAATGCTTGGGGCCGCCCTTGCGGAAAAAGTGCTCGTTGGCCGGTTGAAGGGTTTCGACGCTCAAGCCCCGAGCGACATCGCTCATGTCGCTGACCAGAACGTTTTCTTGTCTGTCCTTGTGCAGCAGAGCCTTGTCGCGGCAGGCGGTCGCAGTGAACGGGGCGGCGGGCAACGCCTCGTGTGCCGAGCTGTATGCAATGCCCAGGGTGCAGGTGCACATGAGCTTGCCGGCTTGCCGGACCTTCGCGCGAAATACCTGGAGGTCTTGGTCGTATTCCAGTTGCAGGTCAATTGCCCCTTCTTTTTGTACGTACCGCTGGAACTTGATCGTCAGGTCGTTGACATACGCGACCCGGCCACTGCGTGGAGGCATGGCGAGTTCGGTCAATTGCAATACCCCCTCGATCAATAGAATGCCGGGGACGTGATCCAGTGGGTGATCAAAAAAATAGGGGTGCGCTTCATTCACCAGCAATTGCGCGTGCAGTGACTGCGCACTGCGTTGAACATTGCTGATCACGATGTTTTCCGGGCTGCGCTGCCAGTGCTCGACAGGCCGGGCATGAGCGTCGCGGCGCAGGGTGCAAAGCGCTTCGATGGCACGCACCCTGACACGCAGCGCCGAGAGCAGTGTCTCTGTCAGTTGATCGCTGAGTGCCAGCACGCCTGTCTCATCGTTTTGCAAATCAACCACAGGGCTGGCAGGACGGTCAGGCCCGATGAATGACTGCAACGCCTGAGGCTGCGGGTGCGCGAAGCGCAATTCAAAGGGGCGCTTGATGGCTGGCGGGCATTCGGGGGCGGTGATCCCCCACTCCCGCAGTTTCTCGGTGAATAACCACATCACCGGCTTGCCGGCCTGGCGCACCTCGATCACCGAGTGAACCGAAGCACTCATCATTACGGCCAACAGGGTTTCGACGCCGGTGGCTTCAGCCAGGCAACCGGTCATGGCTTGCCATGAACCGCCGACAGGGGCTGCCGTCGGCTGCAACTCACACACCTCAATATGCTGGACATCGCTTCGCGCCCGGCCCAGCCGTGCGCACGCCGCTTCCAGGGAGGTGGCGACATGGCCCAAGACCGCTGCGCGGATCACCAGCACAGGTGTGTCACTGGTTTGCGCTCGATAGGGCCGCAAAGCGAACACCCCCATGCCCTCCCCCTGCAGGGTCGGTGACTGCCGAACGCGCTCGATTTCGGCTGGCGCACTGATGAAGCGCCCCGCACCGAGCAACAGCGTGGTGATGCCTTCCTTGAACCATTGTTGCGAGGCCAGCAGGGCGTGCCAGAACAGCCCAGGCGTGCCGACCAATGTCTGATGAAATCCCTTGAAGTCGAAAATTTTCGCCGGGTACCCCGACAACATGCTCGGCAAACTGGTTGCCACGTCCGCCGCATCCTGCTCGGGTGGCATGCCCTGTGCCCGACCGAAGAAGTTGTGAATACGGCTATAGGCGTTACTGAAGTGCGCGCCGCCCAAGTTACAGCACATGACCATCGCGGTCTCGGGTGAGCCGGCTACCCCTGGCAGGCGGCGCAGTAAGTGATTGATGCGATCGGTGATCAACAGTTTGAACGGATCGACACTGGCCAGCAGTTTGGGGCCCATGCCGAAGCCATCGATATCAATGACGTGGTCCTGCGCCAGGAATCGCCCTGGCAACGGCTGAACCGAAGTGGCCGGGTAATCAACAAAGCGCCCGTGGGGAAAACCAACCAAGGGGGCCGCAGGCTGATCAAGTTGTTGCTTGAGTGAGTGTAACGAGAAGTGGCTGCCGATCGCCGCCTCCGCCTCGACAATGCCCAGGTCCAGTAGCAGCACGCCGGGGCTGACTCGGGAGGCCATGGGCTGGTTGCCGGGCAGGTATTGATCCACCACCAGGTGCGCGTTGGCACCGCCAAAACCAAAGCTGGAGATGCCGATGCGAATCGCCGACTGGCGATCAGCCAAGGGCTGTCCCTGCCCGCTCGCAAGTTGCAGGCAGGATTCATCGACCTTGGCGCTTGGCGAGTAGTCGGGCTGGGGTGGAATGGTTTTTTGAGCCAGTATCATCAACGTCTTGGCGAGCGAAGCACCTCCTGCGGCCGCCAAGGGATGCCCAATGACAGATTTGATCGAGCCTATGGGTAATTTTTTACCCTCGGTACGATAGGCACCGAAGAAACTGTTCAGCGAGTCGAGTTCTGTCGCATCACCCAGCGGGGTGCCCGTGCCATGGGTCTCGATATAGTCCACCGCGCCGGGGTCCAGGCCGAGATAGGCGCGTTGGTACGCCGTATATTGGGCCTGTTTGCCGGGTGCAAACACTGAACCCTCTGCGCCATCGGCCGACAGCCCCAATGCGCGCAGTATACCCAGAGGGCGGCGCTGCGCCTGCAGGGCCTGGGATACCGGCTCGACCAGGAAAGCCACCGCGCACTCACCCGGCACAATACCGTCCGCGTCGCGACCGAACGCCTGCATCCGGGCCCTGGGTGAAAACGCCGTCAACTGGGAAAACCCCAGGAAAAGTGGAAGCGGCAGTACCGTGTTCAACGCCATCACGATAGCGTTATCCGCTTGCCCGCTGTTGACCAGGGCCTGGGCCATGTTCAGCGCGTAAGGGAACGAACTGCAGGCGGTATCGACGGACAACGCCGGCCCTCCCAGCCCCAGCGCCAACGCCAGCTCCGCCACTTGTTCGCCGGGCGCATAGCCCTGTGGCACACGGGCCTCAGTCGATGTGGGGGCAAGGAAAAAACTCTCGTCGCTCCAGGACGTCGCGACGACCAACGCCGTGCGCTCCCTGATCAACACCGAACCTTGTGCAGTCAATTGGGCAAGGAGTGCCTGCAGCACTTTCCGGCCAATGGCGACCTGCCTTCCTTCATACCGTGAAGGGGTCGCTGCGCTATCAGACAGGCAATAGGCACTGTCCAGGTAGGTGCGGTTTTTTTCCCCGACCGTGGCTGAATAGATCGACGCTTTATCCAGCTCCCAGCGTGGCAGCATCGAATTCAGAGGCGCGATCTGCCCTTGTGCCAGCAAGTGCCAAAGCGCATCCACTGATGGCGCCCCAGGGAACTCGCCAGCCATGGAGCTGAAGCAAAAATCCCCCTCTGGTGTCACCGTGCTCTGCATGTCGTTTCCTCCTGATTGCCAAAATTGCAGCGGGGCGAGTCTCAGCTCAGCCTTTCCAAAAACCACAGCGTGTCCCGCGGCGTACGACATGACATCAACGCTTCACCGGCAAACTGGCTGGCAGAGCACTGCTGTGCCAGTACTTGGCAAAATGCTTCGCGGGCAAAACCATTGAGTCCCAGCTCGGTGAAGGGCGTATCAATATCGAACGCTTTTGGCTCGCCCGGGATCAGCGGTACCAAGGCGTCGAACAGTTGTTGGCTGAAGGCCGGCTCGGCGCTCTGGGCCTCAGGCGTTTGCGCAGCACTTGCCGGCGTAGGGGGCGACTCGGGCGCGGCCAGAGCCGCTTTAATCAGTGCGATAGTGTGTTGCGGGCACTTGGCGTTGAGCAATTGAGTGCCGCTGGCTTTGAGTTCCGGCCACAGGTCGACGAGCGACTCGAGGAATTCCATCTGCACCAGGGAGTCCAGCCCCAGGCTTTCATAGGGTTGTTCCTGGTCGATCTGATCTACGGTAAAACCGGTGATAATTGCCAGCTGTTCAAGCACCGAGGCCTCGACATCCACGGCTGGCAATTGCGCACTGCCTGGCTCATCAAGAGTGGCCGTTGCCAGTGTGGCTGAGTTCAAGTACGACGTTTCCAGCTGTGCAAGCGTTGGATTAATCGGTACTTCAACCCGACGGGAAAACGCGCCCTCAAGTACTTGTTTGTGAGCATTGAGATACTGCACCGTGACGGTTTCGGCCTGAGCCAGCAAACGCATCAATATTGATTCTTTCGCTGTATCCGAGTCGCCCAGCGAATCAATGATCCTCTCTGATAGAGAGAAATAACTCTGGACCATTTTTCCATTGGACACGATAAATTCCTGCACAACATCGCCAAGTTCAAGGCGCATGGAGACCTCCTAACCGAAGTTAAATTTGGTTATTTAAAACAAACTATCAGTTCATGGCCAACGCGGGCCTTGCGCAAACTAATGAACTGCACACACAGGTTTAAATCGGCAGCGCCGTTAAATCATTCTTGTTGGAAGTTGCTTTTTTTTCACCTTGACCAGCCCGGATCGCACGTGCAGATACGTCATCAGCGTAGTTATATCCAGCCCCTGAAAAGCGATATAGCCGTCAGGACGAATCAGCATCAATGTGCCTGCCCGCGCGTGATAACGCTTGTGCAAGCGCCAGTCCGGGTCCAATAACGTCGAATATTGAAACGGCGTCCCTGCACTGCCGAGGGCATCAATAACGCAGTAGGCCTTGATACCTGGGTAATCCGTCTGCACTGCATCAGCCAGTGCGTAATAACCCGGCAGTAAAGAGGAAAATTGATCGGCCGCACTGAAGACCAGTAACGTGAACGTTCCCTGGAACAGATCCATCAAGCGTCTTGGCGGCGTACCCGGGGGTTGCCATAACTCAATATCGGGAGCCAGTTGGCCGGCACGAGGCGCTGTGGTCGGGAACCGCGACTTCCTGCCCTTTTTATTCCAATGCGCGCGCTGCTTGTTCGTCAGGGACTCTTGAATACCGGCACTTTTGCCGTAGCGGTAATGATGAGCGCAAATCATCGAGGCCAACGTGCGCTGGAGCGGGCGCCAGTCACCCAGCAGTGGCAGGATGTTATCCCGCAGCCAGACAAGCACTCGGTACACCATGCTCTCGGCTCGCAAGGTTGTCGGGAAGCACTCTTCGTTATAGCTCTGCAGCAATGCGGGGGCTGCCAGGCCCTGATCGACATAGGCGATTTTCCACGCCAGGTTATAGGCCTCCCCCATCCCCAGGTTAATCGCCTGATCCGCCAGAGGGTGGCCGATAGGCGCCGAATCGCCTGCCAGGAACACGGCATCGTGCTGCAGTGCCTGCACACGACGCGGCTGGGACGTGGCAATGCGGCGATGAGCACCGTCGCAGGCGACCATCCAGCGAGCGCTCAAACGTTCGTCGCGGCCATCAGCATGATGCAGGAGCATCTGCACGGATTGCGGCTGGTTCTGCAGTTCGACCAGTTCGGTATTCCACTCAACACCCAGGCCCGATGCATCAAGACGCTCAAGCAGGATTTGCTCTAGCGTCGACGCTGGCAAGCTGAGTAAAAAAGGGTAACAGGCATCCAGATAGGAGAAGTTATCGTTCGGTACCCGTTTGCTGTTCGCCTGCAGCGAAAACTGCTTGAGCGTAAAACCGTTGCTGACAGCCTGTTCGGCAACCCCCAGGTGCCGGAGCATTTCCAGGGTTCTTGAATGCACGACCCGTGACGTGGTGGCGGTCGAAGGGCCGGCATTCTTGTCAATAAGGCGAAAAGAAACGCCCCATTTCTGCAGTAGGTTTGCCAGTAGCAGGCCAACAGGTCCGGCACCCACGATCATGACCGTCGTCGGCACAGCGCATGGCCCGGGGACCGAAGTGTTCGAGGCGCCCATAAGTCAGTACCAGTTTCGATAAAAGGGGGCGTTGGCAATACCGAGCAGGGCATCGTCGCCGGATGAGTCGCCGTAGGCGTAAATGTAGTAGTCATCAAGGTTGGCCAGGCAGCCTCTGAGCCGTATGACTTTCTCCGGCCCAACACAGTTGGTGCCTGAGATGCCCCCCGTCAGCCTGTCGTTCTCGGTTTCCAGGCGAGTACCGCACACATAGTCGAACCCCACTGCCGCCCCCCAGGGAGCCAGGTAGTTCTCTGGCGAGTTGCTGACCAGCGCCGTGACATGCCCCATGGATTGATGCCATTGCAGCCGGCGCAGCGCCTCGGGCCTGATCCAGCGTGGCAATTGCTCAGTCACGAAATGCCGCGCGTGCTCACGCTCCTGCTCCACCGACACGCCACCCAGGTAACGCGCAATAAACGCCAATCGAGCCTGCATCAACGGGGTCACGCCCAGAATCACGCTGAACACTTTTGGCAGCAGCCAGATCATTTTGAGCCAGAACATTTTTGTTCCCGCGACGTAACGCATATAGCGCCAGAACGTATGCCGGTCGGAGAGCGTGCCGTCAAAGTCAAACACCGCCAATACCGGTGGCGTGCCATCAGCTTGCATGGCTGTGCTCCTTGAGAACCATGATCTCAATGGTCTTGGGCAGTTTGAACCCCGAGAGGTGCTGAGAAAGCAGCGTGGAAATTGCGCTCTGAGTCAGCCCGGCACGCCCCTCGACACACAGGTGCAATGCGTTGACCTCTTTGTGGTCGGGAACGATGTAGGCTTTTGCACGCACCGCATTGGGATGTTGCATGGCGACGGATTCGACCTCCAACAGATCGACCATCTGCGCTTTGATCTTTGAGATGCGTAAGCGTTGACGATAGAAAAACACATGCCCATCGTCATCGCGCCAAACCAGGTCCCCCGTGTGCAGCCAGCCGTCACGGAAGAACCGCTTATTGGCTTCTTCGGCATCGTCGTAACCGTCAATCACCATCGACCCGCGTACCAGCAATTCGCCGATCCGCCCTGGTGCGACGTCTTGCCCTTGAGCATCGACGACGCGCAGCTCCACGCCCCTGATCGGCTGCCCCATGGCACCGCGCTGCGCGACGCCAAGCGTACTCTGTAGCAGCACGGGCATGCTCTCGGTCAAGCCGTAGCCCTGCAATACCGGTTTGCAGCCCAGCAACCGCCCCAGTTTCTCCGCTTCGTCCGCGGGTAGATGGCTACCGCCTGAGTAAATCATCAGTTGAGGGTGCATCGGCAACAGCGCACCTTTGCGCTTGGCCAGTCGGCTATTGAAATAGCGAATGACATCAGGCACCAGGCAGGTATAGGTGACCTTATACCGGGACAGAACTTCTGCCAGGTCCCTGTTGAGCAAGGTATCGGTCATCAACAGCGTGGCGCCCACGCTCAATGGAAAGATCATCATCGCCGACAGCCCGAAGATGGCGTGCAGCGGCAGCGTGACCAGATGGACGGAGCCGACCCCTTGGCGATGAATATGCTCGTGCATGCCGTCGATTGCATGCGTCACGTCAAGGTAGCGGTGAGGAACCGCCAGCGGTTTGCCGGTGCCCCGATAAGTGAACTGTATCGAGACGACTGGGTTGCCTTCAGGCAATACCAGCGGTTCGTTGCGACACATAAGCTGAACATCAGGCGTCGCATTCTCAGGCAGCGATGAGGACTCACCCACGTCCAATAACAAGGAGTGACGAACGCCGTTGGCGAGTTGGAATATTTCGCTGTGTTTTTCGAAGAGCGCAGCTGTTGTCACAACCAGCACAGGCCTGGCGCTGCCCACCACACTCGCCATTTCAAATGGCGTCAACTTGTAGTTAAGAATGACCGGAATTGCACCACGTCCAACGATCGCTAAAAAATAAGCGATAAATTCAACACCGCTGGGTAGAACAAGTGCAACTTTGTCGCCCGGCAAGATATTTAAAGTGCCGAGCGCACCGTTACACTGCTCGGCTTTTAGTCGTAACTCGCGATATGTCACAACCCCTGTGTCGACATCCAGATTCCTGATAGCGATATGTTCAGGGAAGGACTCTGATATCCCGAAAAATCGGTGTAGAAAGCCGTCCTGACACAGCAAGGATTCCATTTATTAATACTCCTGACGTTTCAAACCAGTGAATTGGACTAAAGCACCTTAGGCACAAGTAGAGTGACGAGGCCGTTTATACTTCCAGGGCGCTTGGATCTTACTCATCTGAGGCTCGAATACATGTAGGACACTTCAACATGTAATGCCGAATTATCTTTGAAACACTTTTAAGTTTCAGTTCAGGGAACCCCCATAGCCCTCTTTTCACCAACGCAACAGTGCCAGGCGCAGACCCTGGGCTTCCAGAAACCCTGCATGCAAGCCAGGCTCAAGTTTGTCGCGGGCAGGCGTTGCACCTGGCCGACCAACTGAGCTGACCGCAGCAAAAGACCCAGCCGCAATGCCTGGGTCTTGCCGATCGGTCAGCCCTTCTGTTTCGTTACCCACTGGCCATAGGCATCAATAAACGCCTGCAGGAACGGTTTGGTTTTCTCCGACAGTTTGCCCGCCTCATCAAACGCACTGCCCGCGCCTCCCAGGTAGGCTTCTGGCTGCTGCATGCACGGCACATCCAGGAACACCAGGGACTGGCGCAAATGGTGGTTGGCGCCGAACCCACCAATGGCCCCCGGTGAAACGCTGATGACCGCACCTGGCTTGCCGCTCCAGACGCTCTGGCCATAAGGACGCGAACCCACATCAATGGCATTCTTCAAGGCCGCCGGCACCGAGCGATTGTATTCGGGGGTGACAAACAGCACCGCATCGGCCGCAGCCACCTGCTGGCGGAAGGTGCTGTAGGCGGCAGGCGGCGCTGAGCCATCAAGGTCTTCGTTATACAGCGGCAATTCGCCGATTTCGACGATGCTGAGCTTGAGGTTTGCAGGCGCCAATTGCGCCAATGCCTGGGCGACCTTGCGGTTGATCGACTGTTTTCTCAAGCTGCCGACCAGTACGGCAATCGTGTAGACCTTGCTCATGGGGCTTTCCCGACATCTGACTAAAGGAACCTGTAGTTATAGAGCCTTAGCCGGCCTATCACCAGCAGGTTGTGCCCAATCGGCGGCTGTTTTGCGCCGTGATCTACCTGTAGGAAAAATAAGCAGCACATCATCGAATAGTATTTTTTCTATGTAGGTAAACTACCCGCCTTAATGACGGTCTACAGAACCGCAAATCGGTGTTTTTCTCCAGAGGTTCTAAACAGATGGCAGCAGTACTTGTCGGACAATTCCATGCCCGCGACGCGGAAGGCCGCGTTTATTCCGTGCATGAATTCCAGGAGTCCACCTCGACAGACGGCGGTTCAGAACCTGTCATTTCCTACAAACTGGCGATTGGTGATCGGGTCAACAAAGTCGATGACAACACCTTTGTGCTGGTCCAGTCGCAGGTTTCGCTGACCCGCGAGCCCGAAAACACGCCTGTTTGATAAGGCTGTGCCTCCAGGCAGAAGTCATATGAGCGGACTTGGGTTAGGATTCACCCGGTGAATCCCTTACCTGCTGAACATGGACTTCATGCATGCGTTTACGTCATATCGAAGTGATTCAAGCCATTTTGCAGACCGGACACCTAGGCACCGCCGCCGAATGGTTGCAATTGGCTGTGTCCGATGTGGACGCCACCCTCAAGGACGCTGAGCAGCAACTGGGATTCATGCTGTTTGCCAGCGTCCGCGGGCGGTTGCAGGCCACCCGGGAAACCCTGGCGATGCAGGCACAGATCGCCCATCTCTACGAAGCCCTGGAACCGATACAACGCCTGGCCAGCAGCCTCAAGCATCATCAAGCGCCGCCGCTGCGCACGCTCTGTACACCGCCGTTGGCCAATCAATTGCTGCCGCAAAGCATTGCGCTGTTGCGTCGGCGTTTCCAGGACACCCCCTGCAACCTGTCCAGCCAGCCGACCCGCGACATCGTCAGGAGCCTGTTGCTGCAAGAGGCCGACCTGGGCCTGAGCCTGCATGATCCCGAACACCCGCAAATCACCAGTACCGTGCTGGCCCAGGGCAAGTTGCAGTTGTTGGCGCCCCATGGCTGGCTCAAGCCACGGCAGAAATACATCGCCCTGCAAGAACTGGCCGGCCAGTCGATGATCGGCCTGGAGGGCCAGGACCCGTTGAGCCAGTTGCTGGACAGCAAATTACAGGCGCTGCGCCCGTTGCCGGTAATCCAGACACGGGTGCAGACCTATCAGATGATGCGCAGCATGGTCGAGGCCGGCGAAGGGTTGGCGGTGGTCGATCCCTTCACCGCCAGTGGCGCGCGTGAGGCCGGGCTGGATACCTGCCCGTTATCACCGCCGATCCTGGTAAGCCTGTATGGCTTGACGGTCAAGGACAGCAGCCCGAGCCCGGCGCTCAATGCGTTGCTGGAGATTGTCACGCACAAAGCGCAGGGCCTGTTGTCGCCGGTCAATTAGCCCCCGCCTGGGTGGGGCTCAGCCGAACAAACGATACCAGAAAATCGCCACCTCACGCGTCTGCGGATCAATCCCGCGATAACGCAGATGGTCGATCCCGCCCATGACGTAGCCGCTGCGTTCATACAGCCGACAGGCCCCGAGGTTGTTGTTCTGGGTCTCCAGCATCATCCCCGGCAGGTTTTTCTTGCGGCTCCAGAACTGTGCCACGTCGAGCAAAGCCTTGGCCACGCCATGCCGGCGTGCCGGCAGCACCACCGCCAATTCATCGACATGGGCATAGCCGTTCCAATTGGTACTGACGACGATATGGCCAACCGGCCGATCATCCAGGTAAGCCATGAATACCGCGCTGTCGGCGGCATCGCGATAGCTGGCGAACTCCTCCGGATCGATGCCGTAGCATTTGCGGTACGGCAGGATCTGCTCCACCGCCCACTGATCAACTGGCTTGCCCAGTTCCGGCGTGCCATATACGCACACCTCAAAGCTGAAATCATTGCCCCACACGTAGGCGTCAAATCCCTCGTCGGCGACTCGTACACTGAGCCCCGGGTACTTCGGATTCACTACAGCTTGCATAACCATCCTTAACACTTGATGCAATCGACGGTGTAACAACGACCGTTGCCGTCGTCTTCGTGTTGTAAACCATGCACATCGGCGACAAACCCCGGGAAGCTGCTATCGAACTCCCGGGCAAAGGCCAGGTAGTCGATAATCGAGCGCGTCGATTCGGTAAAGCGCTCCCCCGGCATGATCAGCGGAATGCCCGGCGGATAAGGCACCAGCATCACGGCGGCGATACGCCCTGGCAAGGCATCTATGGACACGGCCTCGACTTCACCGCGCACCAGTTGGTCATAGGCATCGGCCGGTTTCATGGCGATTTCCGGTAACACCGTGTACATGCGCTTAAGGTGCTTGGCCGTGGCGTTGCTGCGATAGCAGCCGTGCAACTGGTCGCACAAGTCTTGCAAACCCATGCCCTGGTAGCGCGTCGGGCCCTGCTCGAACACCGATGGCAGGCAACTGGCCAGGCTGCTATTGGCGTCGTAACTGCGCTTGAACTCCAGCAATTCCGTGAGCAGGGTACTCCACTTGCCTTTGGTGATCCCCATGGAAAACAGCACGAGGAATGAATAGAGCCCGGTTTTTTCCACCACCAGGCCACGCTCCCAGAGGAACTTACTGACCACCGCCGCCGGGATTCCGCAGTCACTCAAGGCACCGCCGGCCGTAAGGCCGGGCATCACCAGGGTGACCTTGATCGGGTCGAGCAACACATAGTCTTCGGCGATATCACCAAAGCCATGCCAGTCGGCCTCGGGCTGCAGCAACCAGTCGGCCGTCGCCACCCGATCAATGCCCGCCACCGAAGGCGGCTGCCAGATGGAGAACCACCAGTCATCGGCGGCAATATGCTGGCGCAGATTGGCCAGGGCCCGACGGAAACTCAGGGCCTCATCGAACATTTCCTGGAGCAGCGAACGCCCTGCCGGCCCTTCCATCATGGCCGACGCCACGTCCAGCGAGGCAATGATGCTGTACTGCGGCGAGGTAGAGATGTGCATCATGAACGCTTCATTGAACCGGTCACGGTCCAGTTGCCGTGCCCCGCCGTCCTGTACATGGATCATCGACGCCTGGCTGAAGGCCGCCAACAACTTGTGGGTCGAATGCGTGGTGAACACCAGCGGGCTATCGGGCGTACGCGAAGTCCCCATGCCATAGCGCCCGGCGAAAAACTCGTGGAAGGCCGCGTAGGCATACCAGGCCTCGTCAAAGTGCAGGACCTCGACACTGTTGCCCAATTGTTGCTTGATCAGCTCGGCGTTGTAGCACAGGCCGTCATAGGTCGAGTTGGTCACCACCGCCAGCTTGACCTTGGGCTCGCGGCCCCGGGTCAAGGGGCTGGCCTCGATCTTCGCGAGAATCGACTCGCGGCTGAACTCGGTCAGCGGAATCGGGCCGATGATCCCCAGCTCATTGCGCTCCGGGCACAAGTACAGCGGGATCGCGCCGGTCATGATGATCGAGTGCAGCACCGACTTGTGGCAGTTGCGGTCCACCAGCACCAGGTCGTCGCGGCCGACCATGGAATGCCAGACGATCTTATTGGCGGTGGACGTACCATTGATCACAAAGAAGGTATGGTCGGCGCCAAAGTTGCGCGCCGCACGGGCTTCAGCTTCGGCCAAGGGGCCGGTGTGATCCAGCAGCGAACCGAGTTCCGGCACCGACACCGACAAATCCGAACGCAGGGTATTTTCCCCGAAAAACTGATGAAACGCCTGCCCCACCGGGCTTTTGCGATAGGCAACACCACCCCCGTGGCCGGGGGTATGCCAGGAGTAGTTGGAGTCGGCCGTGTGCTGCACCAGAGCCTTGAAGAATGGCGGCAGCAGGCCATCGAGGTAAGTACGCGCCGCCCGGGCCACCTGCCGGGCCAGAAATGGCACGGTGTCTTCGAACAGGTAGAGAATGCCGCGCAGCTGGTTGAGTTCACTCATGGCGTCGGCCGGGGCATTTTCCAGGGTGACTTGCTCGCCCAGGGCAAAGATCGGCAGGTTGGGCGCACGCAGACGCGCCAGTCGGATCAGCTCGACCATGTTCTGCAGCAGATGGGTATTTTCCCCGGCGCCTTCAGCGGCGATCAGCATGCACGCCAGCCCATGATGGGTCGAGGCCACCAGCCGGCCCTCGGCATAGTCCACGGCAGAAAAGATACTGAAACCTTCTTGCTCCAGCTCCCGGGCGATGCCCCGGACCCGATCACCGGCGACGGTGTCGGCCTTGATATCACGGTGCACGATCAGGATAGGGAACTTCAGGTCTTTGTACATGGGGCTTGGCGTCCTGAGAGCGATGTACTCAGGGTAGAAGCTGGGAGCGAATGTCGCGAATGAAGATTTCGAAGCCTATACAGAACCAATGTGGGAGCGGGCTTGCCCGCGATGGCGGTGGATCAGTAACAGCTGCACTGGCTGTCAAACCGTAATCGCGGGCAAGCCTGCTCCGACATGTTTAGACCGTGCCGGGCCCGACTAGTGTTGGGTCAACTGGGTCCACAACGCCGGCGCCCCCGCCGACTTGGCGATGGCTTCCAGGCGTGCCGCGTGCTCGGCCATGTCCTGCTCGCTGGCGCGGATGATGGTCGTGGGCTTGCGGTCCGCCGGCAGGCGACGGATTTCCGAAGGTCGGTTGCCCGAGCCTTCGGCCGAACCGTTGCCATCGGAGGCGTTGCCGGCCAGGGACAGGCTGGTCTGCCCGCCCGTCATGGTCAGGTAGACGTCCGCGAGAATCTCGGAGTCGAGCAAGGCGCCGTGCAGTTCACGGCCGGAGTTGTCGACGCCATAGCGTTTGCACAAGGCGTCGAGGCTGTTGCGCTGGCCTGGGTGGCGCTCA
The DNA here is from genome assembly GCF_012985595.1 of Pseudomonas sp. WS 5411. NCBI lineage: Bacteria > Pseudomonadati > Pseudomonadota > Gammaproteobacteria > Pseudomonadales > Pseudomonadaceae > Pseudomonas > Pseudomonas sp. WS 5411. The sequence goes on along the minus strand of NZ_JAARMC010000010.1, from coordinate 153,860 downwards.
CGGGCCATCATCAGGGTGTCGAGGATCGAGCAGTGACGGGTGATGTCCGCCCGATCCGTCTGGCCCATCAGCGCGAATTCGTTGTTGATGAAACCCACGTCGAACGCCGCGTTGTGGATGATCAACTGCGCGCCGTTGATGAACTCGAAAAACTCATCGGCAACTTCCGCAAAGCGCGGCTTGCCCACCAGGAATTCGTTGGTGATACCGTGGACGCCAATGGCGCCTTCGTCACTTTCCCGGTCCGGTTGCAGGTACACGTGGAAATGCCGGCCGGTAAGGCGGCGGCCCATCAACTCGACACAGCCGATTTCAATGATCCGGTGACCATCGGTCACCGGCATGCCGGTGGTTTCGGTATCGAGTACAACGGATCGGATGGCCATCAGGGTTCAGCTCTCAACGGTGTGTATTTCAAGGGGCGGGATATTAGCACGCTCTATAACCGGAGCGCCCCCTGGAGGAACGCCGCGAGCCCTCGCCCAACAGTTTTTTACAAGGTTTAGCAAAGCTTGCGCAGTTTGCTATCAAGCGCCTTGTTAGCCTGCGCCGCTCCTTACAGATGCGTAAAAATCTACCCATGCTCAAGCCAAACTATCTGCTCGCCCTATGCCTGATGGGCGCTGCCCATGCCCAGGCCACCAGCTTTGTGATGACCACCGACGCCCTGGTCAGCCTGTCGATGAGTGCCACCAAGGGCACCAGCAGCAACTTCAAGGATGACAAGATCGTACTGGCGGCCAAGGACGATGCCGCGGCGTTTGTTGCCAGCCACGGCGAGATACGGGGTGTCCAGCTGGAGTCGGCATTGCAGCACATTCGCCGCACCTTGCCGGCGTTACGCGATACGGACGAGCAACTCGCCCGGGGGATTCTGGCGTTGTGATTGCAGCGATTGCCAGATCCAGGACCGCGCCCGCCAACAAGGGCTATGGGGAACCTCAGCTCTGCTTGTAACCGCGCACGTCATCCACGCCACGATTGGCCAATTGGTCGGCCCGCTCGTTGCCCGGGTGGCCGATATGCCCGCGCACCCATTTCCAGGTGATGTTATGGCGGTTGCACTGTTCATCCAGCAACTGCCATAGGTCGGCGTTCTTTACCGGCTCCTTGGCTGCAGTCTTCCAGCCGCGCTTTTTCCAGTTGACCATCCACTCGTTGATGCCTTTCATGACGTACTGCGAATCCGTCACCAGCAGCACGTCGCAACGGCGCTTGAGCTCCTCCAGGCCGCGAATGGCGCCCATCAGCTCCATGCGGTTGTTGGTGGTGTTGGGTTCGCCGCCCCACAACTCCTTCTCCACGCCCTTGCACACCAGCAAGGCGCCCCAGCCGCCCGGACCAGGATTGCCCTTGCAGGCGCCGTCGGTAAAGAGTTCTACGCTATCGGTCATTACGCTATCCATCAAAGCGGGTTGCCGGTAATCGACCGACAGCTCCCGAGGTCGCACACGACGACCTGAATGCCAAAAAGTGAGTTATTGCTCGCTGGAGCGCCGGTTGACCTTGGCCAGGGGCATTGGCACCAGTTTGCCGATGGGCTCGCGCCGGACCTGGCTCACCGGTCGCAGCCCGACCACGATCTTGCGGGCTACCAGCAGGTAGAAACCGCCCCCGGACAACTGCCAGGCCCCGGCACGGCGCTCCCAACCGGCCAACCGGCCCTGCCACTTGGGCGAAGCAAGCGGCGGACGATAGCACCCGAAGCGACGTTTCTCCAGCGCGAAGCCCAGCAGGTTCAACCAGTCGCTGACCCGCGAGGGCGAGATGCAGCGGGCCTGGCGCAGCGCATCATGGGCGAAGACATGCCGCAGGCCCCAGGAGCTCCAGGGGTTGATGCCGACGATCAACAGATGGCCACCCGGGCGCACCGCGCTGGCCGCTTCACGCAGCAAGCCATGGGGCGACAGGCAGAAATCCAGGCCATGCTGCATCACCACCACATCGGCGGCGTGCTCGCTCAAAGGCCAGGCCTGTTCTTCGCAGACAATCTCGACCCCCGGCAACGGCGCGCCCAGGCGCACATTGCGCTGCACCTGGGGCGCGGGCGGCGGGGTTTGTGCCGAAGGGCCGTAGTGCACCAGGTAGCCGCCAAAGAAGCGCTCAAGCTCTTCTTCGAGCATAAGCCGCTCCTGTTCCAGCAGAAATTGCCCGATCGGCCCGGACAGCCACTCACGGGCTGCGCTGATCAACGCCAGCCACTCGGGATCGGCCTGGGCGAACGCTTTATCAGTCATTGCATTCTCCAACTCGCCAAGACGTTCTAAGATGCACCAATGTGTTCAGCTTGGCGAATAGAAGAATGATACAGATCAGTGCCCTGCCCGCCTTCACCGATAACTACATCTGGTTGTTACAGGACCATCGCAGCCATCGTTGTGCCGTGGTCGATCCGGGCGATGCCGCGCCTGTCATGGCGTGGCTTGCGCAGCACCCGGACTGGACCCTCGGCGACATCCTGATTACCCACCACCACAATGACCACGTGGGCGGTGTAGAGCAGCTCAAGCAAGCCACAGGCGCCAAGGTCTATGGCCCGGCCAGCGAAAAAATCCCGGCCCGTGACGTCGCGCTCAACGATAACGACCGGATCGAGGTGCTGGGCTGGGGCTTCGACGTGCTCGCCGTGCCGGGACACACCCTGGGACATATAGCCTTTTATCATCATGGCTTGCTGTTCTGCGGCGACACCCTGTTCGCCGCCGGTTGTGGGCGTTTGTTCGAAGGCACGCCGCAACAGATGTACAACTCCCTGGAGCGCCTGGCCGCGCTGCCGGCCGACACGCTGGTCTACTGCACCCACGAGTACACCCAAAGCAACCTGCGCTTTGCCCAGGCCGTGGAACCGCACAACGCCGATATCGCCGAACGGGTGGCTAAAGTCAGCCAACTTCGGGCAGCCGGCAAGATGACGTTGCCCTCGACCTTGGCCCTGGAAAAACTCACCAACCCGTTTTTGCGCACCGCCGAAACATCCGTTAAACAAAAAGCGGACGAGTGGGGGAACCGCGATAACCGCGCTGGGAGCGAGGTTTTTGCTAGCTTGCGAGCGTGGAAAGACACGTTCTAAGCAGACAGGTTCTGATACGAAATTTCTGAATGGTTGACCGGAACCCAAGCGCTTTCTAGAATCGCCCGACATTTTTGCCCGGAACTAACTTCCAGCCAATGTCGTCATCTATTCGTAAGTCCAACCATTCAGACGCATTGACCCGCCTGGCTCAAGCCATTGCGGTGGCCGTATCCGCAACTCTGGCGGGCTGCCAAACCACTCATTTCGCTGCACAATCCACCGTGCAACCCAAACCCGTACTCACAGCCAAGATCAAGCAAAAGCCCCTTTGGCTCTCAGAGAAGCCAAGCCCGCAGGTCCCCCAGGATGTCTGGGAGCGCATGCGCCAGGGGTTCCAACTGCAGGACGGTGTCGGCGTCAACCCGCGTATCGAGCAACAGCGCCTGTGGTTCGCCAGCAACCCGTCCTTCCTGGAGAATGCCGGCGAACGCGGCAGCCTCTATATTCACTACATCGTCGAACGCCTTGAAGAACGCAACATGCCCCTGGAGCTGGCGCTGCTGCCAGTGATTGAAAGTGCCTACAACCCAATGGCCTATTCACGCAGCGATGCGGTCGGCCTGTGGCAATTCATTCCCTCCACCGGGCGCTACTTCAACCTGCGCCAGACCCGTGCCTACGACGGCCGTCGCGACATCACCGCCTCCACCACCGCCGCCCTGGACTATCTGACACGTCTGCATGACATGTTCAACGGCGACTGGCTGCTGGCCCTGGCGGCCTATAACGCGGGTGAAGGTACGGTCAGCCGGGCCATCGAGCGCAACGAGAAGCTCGGCCTGCCCACCGACTACTGGAACCTGCCGCTGCCCCAGGAAACCAAGGACTACGTGCCCAAGTTCCTGGCGCTGTCCCAGGTGGTGCTGGCCCCCGAGGCCTACGGCGTCAACCTGAACCCGATTGCCAACACGCCGTACTTCGAAATGGTCGAAGTCAAGCAAAGCATGGACCTGTCCCGGGTCGCCGCGCTGGCCGAGATCGACGAAGACGAACTGTTCCAGCTCAACCCGGCCTTCAAGCAACGCACCACCCTGGACGGTCCCCAGCATTTGTTGGTGCCCACCTCCAAGGCGCAGTTACTGGCCAGTAGCCTGTCCTCGATGAACCCCGAGGAATTGTTGAGCCTGCGCCCGAAAAAGCCGGTGTTTGACGAAGTCGAACACAAGGCCGTGGCCGGGCGCTCGCGCAGCTACAAGGTCAAGAGCGGCGACAACCTGACGCTGATTGCCAAGGCCAACAAGGTCGATGTGCATGACCTGCAGCGCTGGAACAAGCTCAATGGCCAGGCCCTGAAGGTTGGCCAGACCCTGGTGATGCAGGACACCCGCAAACTGGTGGCCAAGGCTGGCGGCAAGAAACCGGTGCAATACAAGGTCAAGAAAGGTGACTCGCTGTACATGGTTGCCAAGCGCTTCAACGTCGAGATGCAACATCTCAAGCGTTGGAACCCTCGCACTGGCCAGGCCTTGAAGCCGGGGCAGATGCTGGTGGTTTCCGGGCCAAGATAAACCGAGTGCACGCAGGCCTGTATGGGAGCCAGCTCCCATACAGGCCCTGCGCACCGCTCAAGATCCCTCCGAGCCTGAAAATGGCCTTTTCAACAGTCTTTTTCCAAGTGGAACAAGCTGTTACTGTACCGATCATAAAGCCCAAGCCGCCCGGATCGGATCTCTGACTTGAAGCGTCCCCTCCTTCTACTAATAAGTCTGGCCTTGAGCTTTTGCGCGAATGCGACCATTACCGAGAACCACGGTTATGCGCAGTTCGGTACGCTCAAGTACCCGGCCAAATTCACCCACTTCGATTGGGTAAACCCCGCAGCGCCCAAGGGCGGCACCTTGCGGGTCATGGCATTTGGCACGTTTGACACCCTCAACCCCTATACCTTCAAGGGCTCCAGCCCGGTCTCCACCGCCAATTTCCTGCAATACGGCGTTAACGAGCTCAACGAGCCGCTGATGGTCGGCACCGGCCAGTACGCCCCATCCGGCGACGAGCCCACGTCCAGTTATGGCCTGATTGCCCAATCTGTGGAGTACAGCGAGGACCGCAGTTGGGTGGTGTTCAACCTGCGCCCGCAAGCGCGCTTCCATGACGGCAAGCCCATTACCGCCGACGACGTGGCGTTTTCCTACCGCACCTTGCTGACCGAAGGCCATCCGCAATACCGCACCAACCTGCAGGAAGTGGCCCGGGTGGATGTACTAAACCCCCATCGCATCCGCTTCGTGTTCAAGCGCGCCGGCAACCCGCTGCTGATCCTGCGCCTGGGCGAGTTGCCGGTGCTGCCTCAGCACTACTGGAAAAACCGCGACTTCAAGGCCACCACCTTCGAGCCGCCGCTGGGCAGCGGGCCCTATCGCATCAGCCAGGTGCAACCGGGCCGGCAATTGGTGTTCGAGCGGGTCAAGGACTATTGGGGCAAGGACCTGCCGGTCAATCGCGGGTTCTACAACTACGACAAGGTCGAGGTGGAGTTCTATCGCGACAGCGACGTGGCCTTCGAGGCATTCAAGGCCGGCGAATTCGACATTTATATCGAACACCAGGCCAAAAACTGGGCCAATGGCTACAACTTCCCGGCGGTGAACCGTGGCGAAGTCATCAAGGCGCAGATTGCCCACCAGATCCCGACCCAGAGCCAGGGCCTGTTCATGAACAGCCGGCGCGCCACTTTCAGCCAGGCCAAAGTGCGCGAAGCGCTGGGGCTGATGTTCGATTTCGAGTGGACCAACCGCACCCTGTTCAGCGGCGCCTATAAACGCACCCTGAGCTACTACCCCAACAGCGAATTCGCGGCCAGCGGCCTGCCGGTGGGTCATGAATGGCTGATGCTCTCGCCCTATCGCGACCAGCTACCGGCCAATCTGTTTACCCAGGCCTTCAGCCTGCCGCAGACCGACGGGCGCGGCATCCCCCGGGAAACCTTGCGCCGTGCCCTCGGCCTGCTGGCCGAAAGTGGCTGGAAACTCTCTGGCCAGCGCCTGCTCGACAGCAATGGCCAGCCGCTGCGTTTCGAAATCCTGCTGGTCAACCCGAACCTGGAGCGCATCCTGCAACCTTACGTCGAAAACCTGCGCAGCATCGGCATTGATGCCCGCCTGCGCACGGTGGACCGCGCGCAGTACAAGCAGCGCCTCGATCAGTTTGATTTCGACATGATCCTGATGACCCTCAACCAGACCTTGAGCCCTGGCCTTGAGCAGTGGCAGTACTTCCACTCCAGCCAGGCCGCGATCAAAGGCAGCAAGAACTACGCGGGCATCGCCAACCCGGTGGTCGACCACCTGCTGGAGCAACTGCTCGCCGCGCAGACCCGCGACCAACAAGTCGCCGCCGGCCGGGCCCTGGACCGGGTCCTGCTGTGGCAGCACTACAGTATTCCCAATTGGTATCTCAACTATCATCGCCTGGCGTACCGTAACCGGTTCGCCTTCGTCACCACGCCGCCCTACAGCCTGGGCCTGAGCGCGTGGTGGCTGAAAGCTTCGGAGAAACCCCAATGATGCCTTTGCGTACTGCGATTATCAGTGGCCTGTTGTTTTGCGCCCAGGCCGTTGCTGCCCCACAACATGCCTTGACCCTGTATGACGAGCCGCCCAAGTACCCGGCCAATTTCAAGCATGTCGACTACGTCAACCCGGATGCGCCCAAAGGCGGCACCTTTCGCGAAGCAGCCATGGGCAGCTTCGACAGCCTCAATCCGTTTATCAGCAAGGGCGTGCCCGCCGATAACATCACCCTGGTCTACGACACCCTGGCCCAGCAGGGCCTGGACGAACCCATCACTGAATATGGCCTGATCGCCGGCAAGATCGAAAAAGCCCCGGATAACAGCTGGGTACGCTTCTACCTGCGGCCCGAAGCGCGCTTCCACGATGGCCATCCGGTGCATGCCGAAGATGTGGTGTTCACCTTTGAGACCCTGATCACCCAGGGCAGCCCGATCTACCGCACCTACTACGCCGACGTCGCCGAAGTGATCGCCGAAGACCCGTTGCGCGTGCTGTTCAAGTTCAAGCACACCAGCAACCGCGAACTGCCGTTGATCCTCGGCCAATTGCCAGTGTTGCCCAAACACTGGTGGGCCGGGCGTGACTTTGCCAAGAGCAGCCTGGAGATCCCCCTGGGCAGCGGCCCGTACAAAGTGGCCGAGGTCAAGCCAGGGCGCTCGATCCGCTACGAGCGGGTCAAGGATTACTGGGGCAAGGACCTGCCCGTCAACAAGGGCCTGTACAACTTCGATTACCGCATCAGCGATTACTACCGCGACAGCACCGTGGCCCTGGAGGCGCTCAAGGCCGGGCAGTTCGATTACTGGCAGGAAATGACGGCCAAGAACTGGGCCAACGCCTACAACGTCCCGGCCGTGGCCGAGGGCCGGCTGATCAAGGAAGAACTGCCCAACGGCAACCCCACCGGGATGCAGGGTTTTGTGTTCAATATCCGCAAGCCGATGTTCCAGGACGTGCGGGTGCGCAAGGCGATCAGCCTGTTGATGGACTTCGAATGGACTAACAAGCAACTGTTCAACGGCGCCTATACCCGTACCCGCAGCTATTTCGAGAACTCGGACATGGCCGCCACCGGCCTACCCAGCCCTGCCGAACTGGCGATTCTCGAACCGCTGCGCGGCAGGATCCCTGACGAAGCCTTCACCCAGGCCTTCGCCCCGGCAAAAACCGATGCCAGCGGCATGATCCGCACCCAGCAGCGCGAAGCCTACCAACTGTTGCAAGAGGCCGGCTGGCGCATTGTTGACGACAAGATGGTCGACACCACCGGCAAGCCGGTGAGCATCGAGTTCATGCTGGCCCAGACCGACTTCGAGCGCATCCTGCTGCCGTTCAAGCGCAACCTGGCGGACCTGGGCATCGAACTGGTGATCCGCCGGGTCGATGTCTCGCAATACGTCAACCGCGTGCGCTCGCGGGACTTCGACATGATGGTCGGCAGCTTTCCGCAGTCCTCTTCACCGGGTAACGAGCAGCGTGAGTTCTGGCAATCGAGCAGTGCCGACAAGCCCGGCAGCCGCAACTACATCGGCCTCAAGGACCCGGCCATCGACGAATTGGTGGAACAATTGATCAATGCCGACTCGCGCAACAGCCTAGTGGCCCACGCCAAGGCCCTGGACCGGGTCTTGCAGTTTGGCTACTACGTGATCCCCAACTGGCATATCAAGACCTACCGCGTGGCCTATTGGAATCACCTTGGCCACCCTAAAGTCCCGCCCCGCTATGACGTGGGCATTGCCACTTGGTGGATCAAGCCCCATCAGGCCCCGGCCGTGACGCCGCAACCCCAGACCACGGCCGATCCGGCGAGCGGAGGCGACTGACATGCTGGCTTATATTTTTCGCAGGTTGCTGCTGATCATCCCCACGCTGTTCGGCATTTTGCTGATCAACTTTGTGATTATCCAGGCCGCCCCCGGCGGCCCGGTGGAACAAATGATCGCCAAGCTCGAAGGCTTTGAAGGCGCTACCAGCCGCATCGCCGGTGGCGGTGCCGAAGTCTCGGTGGCCGGCTCCAGCTACCGCGGGGCCCAGGGCCTGGACCCGACGCTGATCAAGGAAATCGAGAAGATGTACGGCTTCGACAAGTCGGCGCCGGAACGCTTGTGGATCATGGTCAAGAACTACGCCCAGCTGGACTTTGGCGACAGCTTCTTTCGCGACGCCAAGGTCATCGACCTGATCAAGGAAAAAATGCCGGTGTCCATCTCCCTCGGGTTATGGAGCACCCTGATCATGTACCTGGTCTCGATCCCCCTGGGGATCGCCAAGGCCACTCGCCATGGCAGCCACTTTGACGTGTGGACCAGTTCGGCAATCATCGTCGGCTATGCGATCCCGGCGTTCCTGTTTGCCATCCTGTTGATCGTGGTGTTTGCCGGCGGCAGTTATTTTGACTGGTTCCCGTTGCGGGGACTGACCTCCAACAACTTTGACGAACTGAGCTGGGGCGGCAAAATCCTCGACTACTTCTGGCACCTGGCGCTGCCGGTCACGGCCCTGGTCATCGGTAACTTCGCCACCATGACCCTGCTGACCAAAAACAGCTTTCTCGACGAGATCAACAAGCAGTACGTGATCACCGCCAAGGCCAAGGGCCTGACCAATCACCGGGTGCTCTACGGCCATGTGTTCCGCAACGCCATGCTGCTGGTGATCGCCGGGTTCCCTTCAGCGTTTATCGGCATCTTTTTTACCGGCTCGCTGCTAGTCGAAGTGATCTTCTCCCTCGACGGCCTGGGCCTGATGAGCTTTGAAGCGGCGATCAACCGCGATTACCCGGTGGTGTTCGGCACCCTGTTTATCTTCACCCTGCTGGGCCTGGTGGTGAAACTGATCGGTGATTTGACCTACACCCTGGTCGACCCGCGTATCGACTTCGAAAGCCGGGAGCATTGAGATGACGCTATCCCCCCTCAATCGCCGCCGCTTCGAGCGTTTCAAGGCCAATAAACGTGGCTGGTGGTCGCTGTGGCTGTTCCTGATCCTGTTTGGCCTGAGCCTGGGCGCCGAGTTGATCGCCAATGACAAGCCGTTGGCAGTGCATTACGACGGCGACTGGTACTTCCCGGCGCTCAAGCGCTACCCGGAAACCACCTTCGGCGGCGAATTCCCCCTGGAAGCCAACTACAAAAGCCCGTACATCCGCGAACTGCTCAAGGCCAAGGATGCCTGGACGCTCTGGGCACCGATCCCCTACAGCTACCAGAGCATCAACTACGACCTGAAAGTCCCGGCGCCGGCGCCGCCCTCGGCGGATAACCTGCTGGGCACCGACGACCAGGGCCGCGACGTGCTGGCGCGGGTGATCTATGGCTTTCGAGTGTCGGTGCTGTTTGCCCTGACCCTGACGGTGTTGAGCTCGATCATCGGTGTGGCGGCCGGGGCCCTGCAGGGTTTTTATGGCGGCTGGGTCGACCTGGCCGGCCAGCGGTTCCTGGAAATCTGGTCGGGGTTGCCGGTGCTGTACCTGCTGATCATCCTCGCCAGCTTTGTGCAGCCGAACTTCTGGTGGCTGCTGGGGATTATGTTGCTGTTTTCCTGGATGAGCCTGGTGGACGTGGTGCGCGCCGAGTTCCTGCGCGGCCGTAACCTGGAATACGTGCGCGCGGCCCGGGCCCTGGGCATGCAGAACGGCGCGATCATGTTCCGCCATATCCTGCCCAATGCCATGGTCTCGACCATGACCTTTATGCCCTTCATCCTCACCGGCGCGATTGGCACCCTCACCGCCCTGGACTTCCTGGGCTTCGGCCTGCCCGCCGGTTCGCCGTCCCTGGGCGAGTTGGTGGCCCAGGGCAAATCCAACCTGCAGGCGCCATGGCTGGGCATCAGTGCCTTTGCGGTGCTGGCGATCATGTTGAGTTTGCTGGTGTTTATCGGCGAGTCCGCTCGCGATGCCTTCGACCCGAGGAAATGAGATGAATCAGGACAATCTGATCGAAGTCCGCGACCTCAGTGTCGAGTTCGTCACCGGCGAGCAGCATCAGCGCGTGGTGGAAAATATCAGCTTCGATATCCGCCGCGGTGAAACCCTGGCCCTGGTCGGCGAAAGCGGCTCCGGCAAGTCGGTGACCGCCCACTCGATCCTGCGCCTGCTGCCCTACCCCCTGGCGCGGCATCCGTCCGGCACGATCAAGTATGCCGGGCAGGATCTGCTGACCCTGAAAGAAAAGCCCCTGCGCCAGATTCGCGGCAACCGCATTGCGATGATCTTCCAGGAGCCGATGACCTCGCTGAACCCGCTGCACTCCATCGAAAAGCAGATCAACGAAGTGCTGGGCCTGCACAAGGGCCTGACCGGCAAGGCCGCGACCCTGCGCACCCTGGAACTGCTGGACCTGGTGGGCATCCCCGAACCGCACAAGCGCCTCAAGGCCTTGCCCCATGAGTTGTCCGGCGGCCAGCGTCAGCGGGTGATGATCGCCATGGCCCTGGCCAACGAGCCGGAACTGCTGATCGCCGACGAGCCGACCACGGCCCTGGACGTGACCGTGCAGTTGAAGATCCTCGAACTGCTCAAGGAGTTGCAGGCGCGCCTGGGCATGGCGCTGTTGCTGATCAGCCATGACTTGAACCTGGTGCGGCGCATTGCCCACCGCGTGTGTGTGATGCAGCGCGGTTGCATTGTCGAGCAGGCGTCCTGCGAAGAACTGTTTCGCTCCCCGCAGCATCCGTACACCCAGGAACTGCTGGCCGCCGAGCCCAGTGGCGGTCCGGCGAGCAACGCGGTTGGCCCACCACTGCTGGAAGTCGACGACCTGAAAGTCTGGTTCCCGATCAAAAAAGGCTTCCTGCGCAATACCGTCGATTACGTCAAGGCGGTGGACGGCATCCACTTCAGCCTGCCCCAGGGCCAGACCCTGGGCATTGTCGGCGAAAGCGGCTCGGGCAAATCCACCCTGGGCCTGGCGATCCTGCGGTTGATCGGCAGCAAGGGCGGGATCCGTTTTGAGGGCCAGCAACTGGACCAACTCACCCAGCAACAGGTGCGGCCATTGCGCCGGGAAATGCAGGTGGTGTTCCAGGACCCGTTTGGCAGCCTGAGCCCGCGTATGTGCGTCAGCGAGATCGTTGGCGAAGGTTTGCGCATCCACAAGATCGGCACCGCGGCCGAGCAGGAAGCAGCGATTATCGCCGCACTCAAGGAGGTGGGGCTCGACCCGCAGACCCGCCACCGCTACCCCCACGAATTCTCCGGAGGTCAACGCCAGCGCATCGCCATTGCCCGCGCCCTGGTGCTCAAGCCACGCCTGATCCTGCTGGATGAGCCCACCTCGGCTCTCGACCGCACGGTGCAGCGCCAGGTGGTGGAACTGCTGCGCAACCTGCAGGCCAAGTACAACCTGACTTACCTGTTTATCAGCCATGACCTGGCGGTGGTCAAAGCCCTGAGCCATCAGTTGATGGTGGTCAAACAGGGGCAAGTGGTGGAACAGGGGGATGCCAAGACCATCTTCGCCGATCCCCAGCATGCCTATACCCGGCAGCTGCTGGAGGCCGCGTTTCTGGTGCCAACCTCACGTAGCTGATCTTGAGTTTAGGCCGGAGACGCCTTGTGGGAGCTGGCTTGCCAGCTCCCCCATTTGATTTGTGTAGCTCTGCAGGCAAAGCCTTTCGCAAAAGCAAACCAATATCATTTGCGCTGCTCGCAGGCCTTTGCTTTAATCGCGACCAATTCCTATTCACGTCGTGGCGCCAGCGCCGGTTGGATATTGTGTCGACTTCCCCCGCTTCATTCAGTCAGCTCTACGGCAGCCACCACTCCTGGCTGCTCGGCCTGTTGCGCCGGCGCCTGAGCAACCGCTGGGATGCCGCCGACCTGGCGCAAGACACCTTTATCCGCGTGCTCAAGCGCCCGCCTGACAAGGCTGACGCCGTGCGCGAACGCTCGTACCTGGCCACCATCGCCCGGGGCCTGTGCATCGACCATTGGCGCCGCCGCCAACTGGAGCAGGCCTGGCTGCAAAGCCTCGCCGACCGCCCACAGGCGGTGCAGCCATCGCCGGAGCAGCGGGTGATCATTGTCGAAACCCTGTACGAGGTCGATGCCATGCTCGCGCGCCTACCGCGCAAGGTCAGCGACGCCTTCCTGCTGGCGCAACTGCATGGCCTGACTTACAAGCAAATCGCCGTGCAGTTGGGGGTCTGTGAGCGCATGGTGAAAAAATACATGGCCCAGGCGCTGTTGCACTGCGCGGTGCTGGAAGCCGAACTCGACGGGCTGCTGGTGGAATGAACCCCAGCGGAAAACTTAGCCACGCCAGCCTGCAGCAGGCAGCCCAATGGTATGTGCGCCTACAGGACCCGCAAGGCGGCAGCCAGGCACAACAGCATTGGCAGACATGGCTGGGGCAGAACCCCGAGCATCAGGCTGCCTGGCGCTATGTCGAGCGCGTCAGCCAACGCTTCGCGCCCTTGACCGACGAACCCATCGGCGCCGGCCGCGCCCTGCGCAGCACGCGGCGGCAAACCCTCAAGACATTATTGGTACTGTGCGCCGGTTCGACCTTGGCCTGGGGCACCTGGCGCGGCACTGCCCTGCCCCGGGTGATCGGCGGCTGGAGCGCCGACTACGCCACGGCCAGCGGCGAGATCCGCGATGCATTGCTCGCCGACGGCACGCATATCTGGCTCAACGCCCTGAGCGCCATGGATGTACGCTTCGATGCGCAGCAGCGCCTGCTGCACCTGCGTTTTGGCGAAGTGTTGATCGACACCGCCAAGGACCTCCAGCGCCCGTTCCTGGTCGACACTGCGCACGGCCACCTGCGTGCCCTGGGTACGCGCTTCAGTGTGCTGCACGGCGAAGACAACACCACCCTGAATGTCTTCGACGGCCGGGTAGAAGTGCGCACCGCCGACGGCCAGCAGGTACGCATTATCGAGTCCGGGCAACAGGCGGTGTTCGGTCGGCACACGATCCGCAGCACAGTGCCCGCATCCGCCACCCGCGAGGCCTGGAGCCGCGGCGTGCTATTGGCCGACAACCTGCCCCTGGGCCAATTGATCGGTGAACTGAACCGCTACCGGCCCGGCCACCTCGGTTGTGATCCGGCCGTGGCCCATCTGCCAGTGATGGGCTCGTTCCCGCTCAAGGACAGCGAGCATGCGTTGCGGCTGCTGGAGGCGGCATTGCCGATCCAGGTGGACAGAGTGCTGCCGTGGTGGGTCAGCGTGGGGCCCAAAACACACGCTACCTAACGCCAACCGTCCGGGCTGTTGTGGCGAGCGGGCTTGCCCGCGTTGGGTCGCGTAGCGGCCCCAAAAGATGGGACTGCTGCGCAGTCCAACGCGGGCAAGCCCGCTCGCCACAACAGGCCTGGCTCAAGGCGAGCAGTTTTTTTGGCTCCACCTGTTCCCCTTTTCGACGTTCGTTCGGTTAACCCAGCAGACGCTTTCATATTCGCCGAATCCGTAGGGAACCTTCCATGTCGCAACCCGCTGCTTTCACGCTGCGCCCCCTGGCGCTGGCCATCACCGCGACCCTGCTCTGCCTGGGCCCGCTCAATGTGCAGGCGGTGGAAACGCCGTCGACCCAGGAAACCACGCGCAGCTACAACATTGGCGCCGGGTCGCTGGTCAGCGTGCTGAATCGCTTTGCCGAGCAGTCCGGGGTGTTTATCGCCGGCCACAACAGCCTGGCAGCCGGGAAGACCAGCCCTGGACTCAGTGGCAGCTACACCCCCGCAGCCGGCTTGCAGCGTTTGTTGCAAGGCAGCGGTTTGCAGGCCCAACCCCAGGGCAACAATGGCTATGTGCTGGAACTGGCGCCGCTCAATACCGGCGAGCTGGAGCTGGGTGCCACCACCATTTCCGGCGTGGCCCTGGGCGCCACCACCGAAGACAGTCATTCCTACACCACCGGCTCGATGGCCTCGGCCACCGGCCTGCCGCTGTCGATCCGCGAGACGCCGCAGTCGGTCACCGTGATCACCCGCCAGCAGATGGATGACCAGGGTTCCAACAACATCGCCGACACCCTGCGCCGCGCCCCTGGCGTCAGCGTGCAGAACTACGACAGCGAGCGCTGGGAGTTCTCCAGCCGTGGCCTGCCGATCACCAATTTCCAGTACGACGGCGTCAACTCCACCTATGACGGCGTGTATGACTACGGCACCACCAGCACCGATATGGCGGTGTACGACCATCTGGAAATCATCAAGGGCTCATCGGGCCTGATGAGCGGTTCGGGCGACCCGTCGGCCACGGTCAACCTGATCCGTAAAAAGCCCACCAAGGACTTCAAGGCCTCGGTTACCGGCACCGTGGGCTCCTGGGACAACTACCGCACCGAAGGCGATATCTCCGGGCCGCTGACCGAATCGGGCAATGTGCGCGGGCGTTTTGTCGGGGTTTATCAGGATCGCTCGTCGTACCTGGACCACTACCAGCACACCAAGGACATTGCCTACGGCATCCTCGAAGCCGACCTGACTCCCGACACCCTGCTGACCTTCGGTATCGACCAGCAGGACACCCGCTCCCGTGGCGCCAGCTGGACCGGTTTCCCGATGTATTTCAGCAATGGCAATCGCACGAATTTCTCGCGCTCGTTCAACCCGGCCGCCGACTGGAGCCGCCGCGACTTCCAGAACCAGACGATCTTCGCCTCGGTCCAGCAAAAGCTGGCCAACGACTGGTCGCTCAAAGTCAGCCTGGACCGCAAGCGCAGCCAGCACGACACCTTGCTCGCCTCCGCCAGTGGCGGCAACCCGGACCAGGTCACTGGTGAGGGCATGTACATGTTCATGGGCAAGTACAAGGGCGACCAGGTGCAAAACACCCTCGACGTCAACCTCAGCGGCCCATTCAGCCTGTTGGGTCGCGAGCACGAGTTGATCATGGGCTTTATGGCAACCCGCTCGAAACAGGACGTGCCGGTCTACGGTTCGATCTACCCGCCGGTGGGCGGCAGCATTTATGACTGGCGTGGTGAGTACGCCAAGCCGGATATCCCGCGCAGCGGCCAGAACGATATTGTGCAACGCCAAACCGGCGCCTACCTGGCGACCCGCCTCAAGCCTACCGATGACCTGTCGGTGATCCTGGGTACCCGCGTCAGCAATTTCAGCAACACCGACACCACCGACTTCTACGCTGCGACGAGCACCGACGCCCGCACCAGCTACAAGCAAACCGGTGTGGTGACGCCCTACGCCGGGGTGGTCTATGACCTCAACGACATCTGGTCGGTGTACAGCAGCTACACCAAGATCTACCGCCCGCAAAACAGCAAGGATGCCGACCGCAAATTGCTCGACGCGATTGAGGGCGACACTTACGAAGCCGGGCTCAAGGCAGCCTTTTTCGACGGCCGCCTGAACGCCAGCTTCGCCGCGTTCCGCATCGAACAGGACAATGTCGCGCAATACGTCTCGGGCTTTGAAAGCGACTCGATCTATCGCCCGATTGCCGGCGCCACCACCAAGGGCTTTGAGGTGGAACTGGCCGGCGAAGTGCTGGACGGCTGGAATGTCTCGGCCGGCTACACCTACCAGCACACCCGCGATGCCAACGACGATTACGTCTACAGCTCGGTGCTGCAAACCACCACGCCGCAACAAGTGGTGCGCCTGTTCAACACCTATCGCCTGCCGGGCGCGCTGGACAAGGTGACCCTCGGCGCCGGGGTCAACTGGCAGAGCGAGTTCTTCGGCAATGTGTTCCAGCCCAACCCGAATGACACGGTCAACTTTGGCCAATACGCGCGCATCACCCAGGACAGCTACTACCTGGTGGACCTGATGGCACGCTATCGCTTCAACGAGCACTTGAGCGCGACGTTGAACGTGAAAAATGCCCTGGATAAAAAGTACTACACCGGCCTGGGCAACTTCGGCACCGGGTTCTACGGCGAGCCGCGCAGCCTGCAACTGGCGACGCGCTGGGACTTCTAAGCCTGGGGGCGCCCCTGAGAAATGTGGGGGCTTGCCGGCTTCTACATAAGGTCGGCGGCGTATTTATGTGCAATCATCGTGGTCCTACAAGGTCCCCCGGAGATTGCACCATGGCGCTGCCCGACCTCGCCGCCCCACGCTTCTGGCGTGATGCCAGCCTGCCGTTTATCGAGGCGCGTACCATCGAGGATGGGCGCAAGGTCTGCTACACCCGGCATGCCCACGACCACTTCTCGATTGGCGCGATCACCGCCGGGCAAAGCCTGTATCTCCATGGCCCGGACACCTTCCACATCCGCGCCGGCACTGTGGTGCTGATGAACCCGGGCGATGTGCATGCCTGCAACCCCATCGACGACCAGCCCTGGTCGTATCACATGCTCTACATCGACACGCCCTGGCTGACCGATCTGCAACACCAGTTGGGGTTTGCCAGTGACTTGGGCTTTCGCCGCTTCGACGCGACCCATACCGACGACCCGCTGCTGTTTGCCGGCCTGTTGGAGCTGTACACCGTGCTGGTCGACGAGCACACCGAACACCTGCAGAAACACAGCGCCGTGGTGAGTTTTTTCACTGAGGTGCAACTGCGCCTGAACCCGGCTGCCGAGCCTGTACGCGAGGTCAATCACAAGCTGGAACACGCCGCCGAGTACATCCGCGCGCATTGCACCGAGGCGCTGAAGCTGGAAGCAATCTGCCAGGCAGCGCAGCTGTCACCGTCGTACCTGATTCGCGCGTTCAAGCAGGCTTACGGCATGACGCCCCACGCGTTCCTGATCAACCAGCGCGTCCAGTTCGCCCGCAACCAGTTGCGTAGCGGCCACCTGATTGCCGATGTGGCACTGGCCGCCGGTTTTGCCGACCAGGCACATCTGCAGCGCACGTTCAAACAACACCTGGCGGCCACGCCGGGGCAGTATCGCGGCTGACTCACGCCAGCAACAGGTACACCACGCTGATCACCAGCAACAGCGCCATGGCCCGATTGAACAGGCGCATGCCTCGGGCATTGCTCAGGTAACGACGAAAAAACGTGCCGACATACGCCCAGCACGCCACCGATAGATAGCAAATCACCAGGTACACCGCCGCCAGTTGCCAGACCCGCGCGGCCTCACCATCGGCCGCAAACAGGCCCATGCCCGCCACACACGCCAGCCAGGCCTTGGGGTTGAGCCATTGCATGACCGCGCCATAGAGCATCGACGGCGCAACAGCCGCGTCTTGCGCATCCAGCCGGCCGTCGTCCATCGCCAGCTTGTAGGCCATGTACAGCAGAAAGGCCACCCCGCCCCACTGGATGCCCTGGGTCAGGATCGGCCAGCGCACCAGCAGTTCGTGCAGGCCCAGGCCAATCAACACCAGCAGCAAGGTGAAGCCCAAGGCCGCGCCGGCCACGTGTTTCTGGCTGGCGGCAAAACCAAAGCGCGCGCCCGAGCCAAGGGCGACCACATTGACCGGGCCGGGGGTGATGGACGTCGCCAAGGCGAAGGCGGCCATGGACATGATCAAACTCATTGCACTTCCTTTTTTGTAATGACAGGTGGACAGGCCTGTACGCTACGTCCCTGTAGCCAGTGCGTATTGAAGAAAATGCCCCTGGAGGCGCTGGCTTCTACGCCTGGGTCAGCGCCGCCTTGAGCAGCCGCAGCTCCAGGTATTGCAGGAGCATGATGGTCTTGCCATCGACAATTTCGCCGCGGCCAACCATGGCGATGGCCTCGTCGAATCCCAACTCCAGCACCTGAATATCTTCGCCTTCGTGCTCCAGCCCGCCGCCCTCGCCCACGCGGTCGCCAGGTTGGTACTCACCGGTAAAGAAATGAATGCGCTCGGTCACCGAGCCCGGGCTCATGAAGGCCGAGTAGATTTTCTCCACGTGGCCTACGCGGTAGCCGGTTTCTTCCTCGACTTCCAGGCGAATACGTTCCTCGGGGCTGGCGTTGTCCAGCAAGCCAGCGGCGGTTTCGATCAGGTAGCCGTCATGACCATTGACGAAGGTCGGCATGCGGAACTGGCGGATCAGCAACACTGTGCGCTGCAAGGTGTTGTACAGCAGGATGGTTGCACCGTTGCCACGGTCGTACACCTCGCGGGTCTGGGCTTGCCAGCTGCCGTCCCGGCGACGCAGGTCGAAGCTGTATTTTTTCAGCAGGTACCAGTTGTCCGAGAGCAACTCTTCGGCGGTGATGCGTACGGGGCTGTTGTCCATGGGGAGCCTTTTGGTCGCAGGGTCGCGCAGCATGTCGGTGACGCCCTGCCAGCGTCAAGCTGTCCATAGGCCAGCATTGTTATGGGTTATCCAGCTACAATTGCGCCCTTTGTGCACAGGATCACCGCCCAGGCATGTGTCCGACGGGGTGATCTCGACAGTGCATCCTTCGGGGTCAAGGACATGATGCTGCACATACCGACGCTCCTGATAGTTGCCGTCTTCGTTTTTTGCCTGATGGGCTTGCTCACCGTGCATGCCTGGCATCGCGTACGTGAGCCCACCCTGGGCTATCTTGGCGTGATGCTGTTGCTGGCCTCCCTCGGCACGGCATTGATGGTCGTGCGCGGGGTGGGCGTGGACTTCGTCGCGCTGGTGATAGGCAATGTGGTGCTCCTGATGAGCGCGGCAATGAACTGGACCGCCATGCGCCTGTTTGTCCAGGGCAAGCCACACCTGCCGGGCATCCTCGCCGGGCCGGCGCTGTGGCTGGTGATGTGCCTGGTCCCGCAGTTCTATGGCTCGATGTCCAGCCGGGTGACCCTGTATTCCCTGATAGCCTCGAGCTACGGCGTGCTGTCGGCCCTGGAGTTGTGGCGCCACCGTCAACACCTGGAAGTGGCCTATCTGCCAGCCGTGGTGCTGATGCTGTTGCATACGACCTTTTACTGCGTGCGCGGCGTGCTCGATCCCGGCATGCCGTACAAGGACCCGAACGCATTGATGAACGACGGCGTACAGCTTTTTTCGTTCATGCTGTTCGAATCCATGCTGTATGCCATCGGCATCGCCTACGTCACCCTGGCGATGGTCAAGGAGCGCGCCGAACTCAACTTCAAGGCGGCCGCCTTCACCGACGTGCTGACCGGTATCGGCAACCGCCGGGCGTTCATGCTCCATGGCGAACAACTGCTGGCCGACAGCATGCAGCGCGGGCAGCCGGTGACATTGCTGTTGTGTGACCTCGACTACTTCAAGCGCCTGAATGACAGTTTTGGCCATCCCATGGGCGACCAGGCGTTGATCGCCTTCAGCCAACTGACCGCGTCGATCTTGCGCAAGCACGATCTGTTTGCGCGTATTGGTGGCGAAGAGTTTGCCTGCCTGCTGGCCAATACCGATGAACGAGGCGCCGTGCAGGTAGCGGAACGCATTCGCCAGCGGTTCGCCGAGCTGGACCTGCTGGCACCGGGGTTCCTCAGTGTGAGCATCGGGGTGGTGACCACCACGCCGGCCTGCCACGATCTGTCGCGCCTGCTGTCCCAGGCCGACCAGGCGCTGTATCGCGCCAAGGATCAGGGGCGCAATCGCGTGCAGACCGCCTGTAACACTTTGCAAGCAATCGCCCCCTGACGATGGTCTGAATATTCCCCTCACTGGCCAGGCATCTGGTAAAAATCCGGCTTCGCTCCTGTCCTGGAACCTCCATGCCCTCACGTTTTCTCTCGCGCCTGCGTTTGCGCTGGTTGCCCCTGCTGTGCATGGTATTGCTGATCATCGGCCTGCCCGTGGGCTGCAATGTGCTTCAACACAAGGAGCGCGAGCTGGTGTTTCGCATCGAGCCCGGCACCGCCAGTTGGTACCGCGGCCTGCCGCAAGGCTTACAGGAGTTCGAACTCAAGCCGGCCAGCTTCAAGTCCGGGCAGAGCCTGCATGGCTGGTGGTGGCCGGCGGCGAAAAAAGACGCGCCGGCGATCCTGTACCTGCACGGCGTGCGCTGGAACCTCACTGGCCAGCTGTTTCGCATCGAGCAACTGCACGCCCAGGGCTACTCGGTGCTGGCCATCGACTATCGCGGGTTTGGCCAGAGCCAGGGCGACTTGCCGTCAGAGACCAGCGTCTATGAAGATGCGCGGATTGCCTGGGAGCACTTCCAGGTGCTGCAACCTGATCCAGGCAAGCGCCTCATCTATGGCCATTCCCTGGGCGGCGCCGTCGCCATCGACCTGGCGGCCGAGTTGGGCCAGCAGGCCGCCGATAAACAGCTGCCGCCGCCGGTGCGCGGGCTGGTGATCGAGTCCACCTTTACCTCCCTGGCCGACGTGGCGGCGGCCGTGGCCAATACCTCGCTGCCGGTGCGCTGGTTGCTGTCGCAGAAGTTTGATTCCATCGACAAGATCGCCGAGATCCATATGCCCTTGCTGGTGGTGCATGGCCTTGACGACCGCTATGTGCCGCCGCGCTTCAGCCAGCAACTGTTTGATGCGGCCCTGGAGCCCAAGCACCTGCTGTTGGTGCCGGGGGCCAGTCATAACAACAGCCTGAGCCTGGGTGGTCGCAGCTATCGCCAGGCGCTCCAGGGTTTGCTGTAGAACAGCGGATCCGGCACCGATTTCAGCGACGCGTGTCAAGCGCAAGCCGCACGCCAAAAGGCTTGCGAACGATCCTGATCAAATATTAACCGCGGGTTGAATCGCCAGCGCTGCCGGGCCCGCGCAAGGTTATCCACAGAGATACCCACGGTTTTCGTGGACAACTCTTTTGGCATTTAAACGATTTTTTTACGCGGGAGGTTCACCGATTGGCGCCGGCGTTTTCCTTGGCAATCGCCTTGGGCCCGGTGATCGCCCACAGAATCATGCCCAGCAGGGGCACGAATACAATCACCACGACCCACAGCATCTTGGTTTCGGCTCGACTGGCACTGCGCAATACGCAGTTGATCGCCCACAACTCAGCCAGCACCAACAGCGTTGCCAAAATAATCCAGATGTATTCGATTTGCATGGTTCACCTCCTGAGGTCATATACCTTAGGGCCAGGGGTGAACGTGAGGGTTCAGAAAAAATGCCAACGACTGCTCAGGCACCTGGCAAGTCCCCTCACCACCGGTCAGCCAGCTTCCGGCACTTTGTCCGTAGCAATCGGCAACTCAATCCCCCAATCACCATGCAGGTACCAATCGTCGCCGATCATTTCGGCCGGATGCATGGTGCGGTCAGCCCCGTTGCCGCAGGCCAGGGAGGTGGTCGCGCAGTAACGGTCACAGCCCCAGCAGATACGTTCGGGGTGTTTGGGGTTGAGCGGGAATGGCTTGGCCATGAGCAGGCTCCACAGCGGTGGGCAGTGATTGGATCCTACGGCTGGCGCCGCCCCACGGCCTTGACCAACGTCAAGAATGGTTATGTGTATATCCCTGGAAACTTGACAGGAATCATTATTATTTACAGCAAAGCTTTCTAGACTCGACTTTTCATTTGCCCTGTCAGGAAGTACCCATGCGTATCCCCTTCACGCTGTCACTGGCCCTGCTGTTGTCGACTGGCGCGGCCGTCGCCAAGGAATACCCGATCGGCGAGCCACAAATGTGCCCTGGCCTGGAAGTCGGCGCGGTCTATCTGCAACCGATCGAGATGGCACCGCCAGGCATGATGCGCGCCACCGCCGATTCGGATGTGCATCTGGAAGCCGATATCCGCGCCACCGCCGACAACCAGCAGGGCTTCCAGGAGGGCAGTTTCGTGCCCTACCTCAACGTGTCGTTCCGCCTGCAGAAACAAGGCGGCGCAAGCCCGATCATCGGTGAGTTCCACGCCATGGTGGCCAACGACGGGCCGCACTACGGCGACAACGTCAAGCTGCTGGGCCCGGGCAAATATCAGCTGACCTTCACCGTGATGCCGCCCAGCGGCCATGGCTCACTGGGCCGACACACCGATAAGGAAACCGGGGTCGCGCCGTGGTTCGAGCGATGTGAAGTGCACTACGAATTCGTCTACGCGGGGATCGGCAAAAAAGGCGGCTACTGAATGCGCCGCCCCCTCGCCCTCTGCGCCCTGCTGGCCTGTGGCTCGGCCCTGGCCGCGCCCTTGCCCACCTATGAATTGACCCTGCAAGACGGCCACTTCACCCCGGCGCAACTCAAGGTGGCGGCCGGCCAACGCTTCAAGATCGTGCTGAAAAACATTGGCCAGGGCCCGGCCGAGTTCGAGAGCACACCACTGCGCGTGGAAAAGGTGCTGTCACCGGGGGTCACCACCTTTGTGGTGATCCACCCGCTCAAACCGGGCGCCTATCCCTTTTTCGACGAATTCAACTCACAGCTGCCCGAAGGCAGCATCCTCGCCGAATAACGGCCCAGGAGCATTTGATGAATCAATCGATGTTTATCGTCTGGCGCGAAAGCGTCGAGGCGTTGCTGGTGATCGGCATCCTTCAGGCCTGGATCAGCCAGCAGCCCGAGGACTCGCGCCTGGGGCGCCTCCTGTGGGCTGGCGTGGTGCTGGGCCTGCTGTGTTCTGCCGGGCTGGCCGGCCTGATGCTGTGGGCCGGCGAAGCCATGAGCGGGCCTGGCGGCGAATGGTTCCAGGCCGGCATGACCCTGTTGGCAAGCCTACTGATGGTGCAGATGGTGTTCTGGATGCATCGCCACGGGCCGGGCCTGCGCCATACCCTGCTGCGCGAAGCCGACCAGCGCGCGGCACGCCAGGGTGGCCTGGGGTTGCTGTTGCTGGCGCTGCTGGCGGTCAGCCGTGAAGGCAGCGAGACCGTGGTGTTTCTGTACGGCGCCGGCGCCCATCTGGACGGCCCGGCATTGGCTCTGTTCGCCATTGGCGGCGGGCTGGGCCTGGTGTTGGCCGGGCTCACAGTGATGCTGCTGCGCAGTACACGCCGGTTGATTTCCTGGTCGAGTTTTTTCGCCCTCAGCGAGGCTCTGTTACTGCTGTTGGCGGCCTCCTTGCTGGTGGCCGCCGTGGAACGTATCGGCGGGCAACTGCTGGCGATGGACATGCCCAACTGGGTCTACACCCTGGTCGGCGAAGCCTGGTGGGACAGCAGCGTGCTGCTCAGTGACAGCCACGGCCTGGGCGCCGTGCTCGCAGGGTTTGCCGGCTACCGCGCGACGCCCAGCACTATCACCCTGCTGGTGCTGGCGGGGTATTGGTTGCTGGTCGGCCGCGGGCTGTACCGGGCCCGGCGAGCGCCGTTGTGAACACCCCCTGGCTGCAACGCCTGGGGGATGGCATGCGCCGCCATGGGCGGGTGATTCGTGGCGTGCAATGGGCCGTGGTGCTGTTCTACGCCGGGCTGCTGGTAGTGCCGGCGTGGCTGCCGCTACCCGACAGCCAGGCACGCCTGCTGGATAACCTGACGCTGCTGGCACAGTTCCTGTTCTGGGGCCTGTGGTGGCCGTTCGTAGTGCTGTCCATCGTGTTGTTCGGCCGCGTGTGGTGCGGCGTGCTCTGCCCCGAAGGCTCCTTGAGCGAATGGGCCAGCCGCCATGGACGTGGCCTGGGCGTTCCGAACTGGATCCGCTGGGGCGGCTGGCCCACGGTAGGCTTCTGCCTGACCACCCTCTACGGCCAGTTGATCAGTGTCTACGACTACGCCCAGGCGGCCCTGCTGATTCTCGGAGGTTCGACCGTGGCCGCCGTGCTGGTGGGGTTGTTGTTCGTGCGCGGCAAACGGGTGTGGTGCCGCTACCTGTGCCCGGTCAGCGGTGTGTTCGCCCTGCTCGCGCGCCTGGCACCGGTGCATTTCCAGGTCGACGAACAACGCTGGAAAGCCAACGACGGCCCGCGCTTGCCCTTGCCCAACTGCGCGCCGCTGCTGGACATCCGCCGCCTGCAAGGCGCCAGCGATTGCCACGCCTGCGGGCGCTGCAGCGGGCAACGGGGCGCGGTGCAGTTGATTGCCCGCTCATGCAATAGCGAAATCCTCCAGGCCCCACGCAAACCCGCGTTGGCCTGGGATACGCGCTTGTTGCTGTTCGGGGTGATCGGCCTGGCGATGGGCGCCTTCCAGTGGACCGTCAGCCCATGGTTTATCACGCTCAAGCAGTCCCTGGCGCAGTGGCTGGTGGAGCGCGACTGGCTGTGGCCATTGCAGGACAGCGCGCCCTGGTGGCTGTTGACCCATTACCCCCAGGCCAACGACAGTTTCAGTTGGCTGGACGGCTTTTGCATCGTCGCGTACCTGGGCGCCAGCGGCCTGCTGATCGGCGGCGCCTTGATGGGGCTGGTGCGCCTGGCCGCAAGAATCAGCGGTGATCGTGCACGGTATTGGGCCCTGGCGTTGACCTTGACGCCCCTGGGCGGTGCGGGGCTGTTCCTCGGGCTGTCGGCCACCACGGTGAAGTTGTTGCGCTACGAAGGGTTGCTGCTCGAATGGGTCCAACCGGCGCGCGGCGCATTGCTGGTCGGGGCTGTCGGTTGGTGTGTGTGGCTGGCGTGGACACAGCTGGCCGATCTACCCCTGGCGCGACGCTGCGCTGCCTCGGCTTGCCTGCTACTGGGTAATGGGCTGGTGGCGTATGGCTGGTGGCTACAGTTCTGGGGCTGGAACCTGTAAGACGCCGTTCGGTCAAGCGAACGCAATACTCAAAGCGGCGCAGATCAAATGGGGGAGCGGGTTTGCTCGCGAAAGCCGTGGGTCAGTCAACATCAATGGTTGCTGGGCCGACGTCTTCGCGGGCAAGCCCGCTCCCACAGGGGATCTGCGCTTAACTGAACGGCATTCGGGCAAGCCCGCACACAGGCCCAGCGCTAAACGCGGAACCTGGCGACTGTCAGGTGCAACTCGCTGGCCATCTGCGCCAGCTCATGCCCCGCCGTATCGGTATGCCGGGCCCCCAGCAACACCTGCTCGGACAGGTTGCGAATGCCCACCAGGTTGCGATCCACTTCCCGCGCCACCAATGCCTGTTCTTCGGTGGCGCTGGCGATCATCAGGTTGCGTTCGTTGATCTGCGAGATCGACTGGGTAATCGCTTCCAGCGCCTCGCCCGAGCGCTGTGCCACGCTCAAGGTGGCTCGCACCAGGTCGCTGCTGCCCTGCATCGCGGTCACGGCCTGTTCGGTGTCCAGGCGGATATTGCCGATCATCTGCTCGATCTCCTGGGTCGAGGCCTGGGTGCGATGGGCCAGGGCCCGCACTTCATCAGCCACCACCGCAAAACCACGCCCGGCATCCCCGGCCCGTGCCGCTTCGATGGCCGCGTTGAGCGCCAGCAGGTTGGTCTGGTCGGCAATACTGCGGATCACCTCCAGCACGCCGCTGATGTCCTGCACCCGCCCGGCCAGTTGCTGGATGCGCACCGACGTGCCGCTCACACCCTCTGCCAGGGTGCTGATCGAGGCGACCGTTTCCTGCACCTGATCACGCCCAAGCTGGGCGGTCTGCGCCGACAGACGCGAGGCTTCGCTGGTGCTGACGGCATTGCGCGCCACCTCATCCACCGCCGCCGTCATCTCGTTGACCGCGGTGGCCGCCTGTTCAATCTCCATACCTTGCGACTGCAGGCTGCTGCTGGTCTGGCTACTGACCGCGCTCAACTCCTCGGACGAACTGGCCACGCGGTCCACCGACGCGGCGATCTGGCGCACCATTTCGTTAAGGTTGTGCTGCATGTGCTGCAGGTTCTTCATCACGCTGCCGTCAGCGCTGCCTGCCGTTGGCACTACCGTGGTCAGGTCGCCCTGGGCAATCTGGCTCAACACCCGCGCCGCCTCGTCGGGCTCGCCGCCCAGGGGCCGGGTCACGCTGCGGGTGACAATCACCGCTGCCGCCACCACCAGGGCCACGCACAGCAGGAACAGCCCGAGCATATTGCGCCGCGCGTCGCTGTACAGGGTTTGCGCTGCGTGTTCGCGCTCGGCAAAAATCTGCCCCTGCAGGGCCATCATCGCCTCCAGGCTCTTGAACACCGCCTGCTCGGCGGGTTGTACGTTTTGCTTGAGCTGGGCCACACCCTCGGCATGGGCGCCCTGGCGGATCAGTGCCTGCACCTGGGTAAAGGCGCCCACATAGGCTTCGCGGTGTTTCTTCAGGTCGGCATAGGCCGCCTGGCCGGCGGCCGTATCGAACAACGGCTCTAACTGGGTAAAGGCGTCGGTGATGCGTTGCCGGGTAGTACCAATGGCCTGCTGGGCCGCCTGGTTATCCTGGTCGATCAGCAAGTCACGGGTGTTGCGGCCGTTATCGCGCACACCGGTGGCAATCACCATGATCGGGGCGATTTTCGGCCAGTCCTGCTGCACGATCAGCTCCGACTGTTGTTTGAGGGTGCCCAGGTCGTGCAAGGCGTACAACGCCATGCCGGCCAGGGCCAGGGGGGCGATAGCAAAGCCGATGGCGATGCGGCGGGCGGTGGTTAATCGAGTCATGTCATAAGCTCCCTGATGAATACCTGCCCACAAGGGGCAGCATCTTTGTAGATCCGGTGGGAGTTCAGTCGCCACGCTTGAAAGGGGTTGTGCGAAAGGCTCAACCCCGTAAAACAAATGCCGGGAACAGTGCCCGCATTTTTTCCCACAGTTCTGGCAGCAAGGCTTGCGCCGAAACGCTCGGCAACTGCTCATCGAGCATGCGCGCGGTGCGCACCAGCTGCACGGCGAAACGCTTGACTCCTCGTTCCTGCAAACGCTGGGCCAGCAGCAGCAGGCGCTGCGGGTCAATCAGGTGCCAGTGCACGGTGGTGCGGCACTCATAGTCCACGCCGCTGTGCAGCAGCAGGTCGAGGCTGCGCCAATTGGCGGCGCCGCTGCCTTTGACCTGGGTGATCAACTGGCAATCCTCGGCCAGGGCCTTGACGTCAAACCCGACCCAGTCGGCATGAACCAGGGCGTGGCCGAACGCGGCAGGCTTGATCCCGGCACTGTGCAGGCCAATGCGAAAGCCCATATGGCGCACTTCGTCCATGGCTGCCGGCAGGCCTTCCTGCAAGGTCGGTTCGCCGCCGCTGAACACCACGGCGTCCAGCAGGTCCTGGCGGCGTTGCAGAAACAGCAAAACCCGGCGCCAATCCACCTCATCGCTGCCGCGAGGGGGGATCAGGTCCGGGTTATGGCAATACCGACAACGCCAGGCGCAGCCCTGGCAAAACAGCACGCAGGCGAGCATGCCGGGGTAGTCGAGGGTGGTCAGGGGCACCAGGCCCCCGACCCGTAGCGCTCGGCTCATTGGCGCCCGGCCGCAGCGGCACTTTCGGTAAAGTGCGCACGCTCGCGATGCTCCGATTGCTTGCCGGGATTGAAGGCCGAAACCGGTCGGTGGTAGCCCATCACACGGGTCCAGACTTCACAGCGTTGGCGTTGGGGCTGAGAGGTTTGCATGGTCAATCTCCTTGGGGTGAAGCCTATTGCCAAACCGGCAACAGGCACTTGTGGTAACCACTGATTAATGGGGCAGGCCCAGGGCTTCGTCGCACTTGGGGCAGAACTCGTGTTCGCCCGCCAGGTAGCCGTGCACCGGGCAGATGGAGAACGTGGGGGTTACTGTCAGGTATGGCAGACGGAAGCGTCCCAGGGCCTTGCGCACCAGTTGCTTGCAGGCCTGGGCCGAGGAAATCTGCTCGGCCATGTACAGGTGCAACACGGTGCCGCCGGTGTATTTGCATTGCAGTTCGTCTTGCAGCTCCAGGGCTTCGAAGGGGTCTTCGGTAAAGCCCACCGGCAGTTGTGAGGAGTTGGTGTAGTACGGCGCATCAAGGCTGCCGGCCTGGAGAATGTCGGGGTAGCGCTTGAGGTCTTCCTTGGCAAACCGGTAGGTAGTGCCTTCGGCCGGTGTGGCTTCCAGGTTGTACAGGTGGCCGGTGTCTTCCTGGAAGCGCAGCAACGTGGCGCGCACATGGTCCAGCACCTGCAGCGCAAACTCGCGGCCACGGGCGGTATGGGTGCCCTCCTCGTCGCCGGTGAAATTACGCAGCATCTCGTGCATGCCGTTCAGGCCAATGGTCGAGAAGTGATTGCGCAAGGTGCCCAGGTAGCGCTTGGTATAGGGATACAAGCCGGCGTCCATATGGTGCTGGATCACTTTGCGCTTGACCTCCAGGCTCTCCATCGCCAGTTCCATCAAGTGGTCCAGGCGTTGCAGCAGGCCACTGGTATCGCCCTTGAACAGGTAGCCCAGGCGCGCGCAGTTGATCGTCACCACCCCCAATGAACCGGTCTGTTCCGCCGAGCCAAACAACCCGCCGCCACGCTTGAGCAACTCGCGCACGTCCAGTTGCAGGCGGCAGCACATCGAGCGCACCTGGTTGGGCTGCATATCGGAGTTGAGGAAGTTCTGGAAGTACGGCAGGCCGTAGCGCGCGGTCATCTCGAACAGGCGGTCAGCGTTTTCGCTGTCCCACGGGAAGTCATGGGTAATGTTGTAAGTCGGGATCGGGAAGGTAAACACCCGGCCCTTGGCGTCGCCCGCCTGCATCACTTCGATATAGGCGCGGTTGATCAGCTCCATTTCCACTTGCAGATCGCCGTAGGCAAACGGCATTTCTTCGCCGCCGATAATCGGGATCTGCTCGCGCAGGTCTTCCGGGCAGACCCAGTCGAATGTGAGGTTGGTAAACGGTGTCTGGGTGCCCCAGCGCGACGGCACGTTGAGGTTGTAGATGAATTCCTGCACCGCCTGGCGGATCTCGGGGAACGTCAGTTGGTCCTTGCGCACAAAGGGCGCCAGGTAGGTGTCGAACGAACTGAATGCCTGGGCGCCGGCCCACTCGTTCTGCAGGGTGCCGAGGAAGTTGACCATCTGCCCCAGGGCGCTGCCCAGATGCTTGGGTGGCCCGGCTTCGACACGGCCAGGCACGCCATTGAGGCCTTCGTGCAGCAGCGTGCGCAGGGACCAGCCGGCGCAGTATCCCGCGAGCATGTCCAGGTCGTGGATATGCAAGTCCGCCTCACGGTGGGCCTGGCCGATCTCCTGGCTGTAGACCTCGTCCAGCCAGTAATTGGCCGTGACCTTGCCCGACACATTAAGCACCAGCCCACCCAGGGAATAGCCTTGGTTGGCATTGGCCTGCACGCGCCAGTCCTCGCGGTCGAGGTACTCGTTCATCGAGGTGGCGACCTCCACCAGGGTCTTGCGATCCCGGCGCAGGCGCCCGTGCTGCTCGCGGTAGACGATATAGGCGCGCATCGCCATAAAGTACCCGGCATCCATCAACACCCGCTCGACGCTGTCCTGGATCTGCTCCACATCCAGCCGGGCGATCCCGCGCAACCTGGCGAGCACCGCCCCCAACAACAGATCGACCTCGGCCTCCTGATACTCGCCGGTGGCGTTACCGGCGGCGATCATCGCCTGGCGGATTTTTTCGGCGTCAAAGGCGACCTGGGTGCCATCGCGCTTGTGTAGGCGGGTACTGACCAGCGGGCTTGAGGTGATCTGCATTAGGGGCTCCAAACACTACATATAGATTTAATAGTTCGTATAAGCACAAGATGCAGTGATGGTACGCAGTGAATGGCGGGTTGCAATTGACCAGGGTCAAGTTTGCGAAGACGTATCGTCACAGGCCAGTTCACGTTCAATCTGTTCAATGCTGGGCAAGCTGATTTGGAGTTCTGCCGGGAGGGAGTCGACCAACTGGTACTCCGCCACCCCGATGGGGCGAGCGCTGTCACGCAAAGCGTATTCAGCCACTATCTTGTTTTTGCTTTTGCACAGCAGCAGGCCAATGGTGGGGCTGTCTTGTGGGTGCTTGAGTTGGGCGTCCACCGCTGCGAGGTAAAAACCCAACTGCCCCAGATGTTCTGGTTTGAACTTGCCCGCCTTGAGCTCGATCGCGACGTAACAGCGCAGTTTCAGGTGATAAAACAGCAGGTCAAGGAAGAACTCCTCGCCGCCCACATCCAGCAGCACCTGCTTGCCGACAAAGGCAAAGCCTGCCCCCAGCTCCAGTAGAAAGTCGGTCACATGCCTGACCAGTGCGCTTTCGATCTCGCGCTCCTGCGCGTCCAGGGTCAGTCCCAGAAAGTCGAAACGGTAAGGATCTTTCAGCGACTCGCGGGCCAAGTCCGACTGG
Organism: Pseudomonas sp. WS 5411; assembly: GCF_012985595.1. Lineage (NCBI taxonomy): Bacteria > Pseudomonadati > Pseudomonadota > Gammaproteobacteria > Pseudomonadales > Pseudomonadaceae > Pseudomonas > Pseudomonas sp. WS 5411. The sequence goes on along the minus strand of NZ_JAARMC010000010.1, from coordinate 123,409 downwards.
GGCTTGGGCAGCAGGGTTTCGAAGTTGCTGACAGCATTGCCACTGCGCTCGAGCAAACGGGTCTCGATCTGCATGACCAGAATGTTGCGTGACCAGTTGTGTTCAATGGCTTGGGCGGCGTACCAGCGACGGGTTTCGGGGCCGGGTAGCTTATCGAGCAACGCTAATTGGTGATACCAAGGCAATTGTGCAAGCACCCCTTGCACAAACTCAGCGTCCGGCCAGGCTTCAGCAAATGCGCGCATGTACTTGAGGTTGCGTGGCGAAAAACCTTTCATATCAGGAAAAGCTGAACGCAAATCCCGCGCCAGACGCTCGATGACTTTTGCTCCCCATCCCTGCTGCGCCTGTCGGGTCAATATGTCCTGGCCAATCTGCCAGTACAGCAGCACCAGCTCACGGTTTACCGCCAGAGATGCACGCAGTTGGGCAGAGTGGATGCGGCTTTTCAGTTCTTTCAACCAGTCGCCATATCCCTCAGGTGGTGCGGTGAGTCCGTCAGGGGGTCGATTCATACCTAACTCCTTTTCGATAGTGCTCGTTGTAGAAACCGGCAATGGTAACGACCGAAAAAAGCCACGCGGGCCAGCGGAATGCCCTTGATACAAAACAATGGGAACTACCGTTGGCCAGCCTCACCCCCCACTCATATTCATAAACCGCACCACCTGCACCTCGCCCTGCCCGGTGAAATCATGGCGCAATGGCTTGCCCCGCAACGCCTTGTGCAGCGCTTCCACCAACGGCCGGTCATCCAGCGGATAACGGCGTACCAACGCCCGAAAATCCACCGCATTGTCCTGCCCCAGGCACAACAGCAACTGCCCTTCCACCGTCATCCGCACCCGGTTGCAGCTGGCGCAGAAGTTATGGGAGTTGGGCGAGATAAAGCCGATGCGCGTGCGCGGATGGCGGGCCAGGCGCACGTAGCGCGCCGGGCCGCCGCTGTTTTCGGTGCTGTCGAGCAAGCCATGATGCTTGGCGATCAACGCCCTCACCTGTTCGCTGGAGCAAAAGGATTCGCCCCGCGAGCGCCCTACATCGCCCAGCGGCATCTCTTCGATAAAGCTGATATCAATGCCCTGGTCGATGGCGTACTGCACCAGCGCCGGGACTTCATCGAAATTGCGCCCCTTCATCACCACGCAGTTGAGCTTGACCCGCTCGAACCCGGCGTCCCGCGCCGCCTCGATGCCGTCCAGCACCTGGCGCAGGTCGCCGTTGCGGGTAATCGCGCGAAAGCGCTCGGGGTCGAGGCTGTCGAGGCTGATATTCATACGCTTGACCCCAGCCTCTACCAGCGGCCGGGCCAGGCGCCCCAGTTGCGTGCCGTTGCTGGTCATCACCAGCTCACGCAGGCCGGGCAACGCGGCGATATGGCGGCACAGTTCGACAATGCCTGGACGGATCAGCGGCTCGCCCCCCGTCAGGCGGATCTTGCGCACACCCTGGCTGACGAACACCGTCGCCAGCCGTTGCAGCTCCTCCAGGGTCAGGACCTGCTGGCGCGGCAGGAACGTCATGTTTTTCGCCATGCAATACACACAGCGCAAATCACAACGATCGGTCACCGACAACCGCAGGTAGTCAATGGAACGGCCCACACCATCCACCAGGCTCATGTCACTGCACCAACGGCGAGTCGGCGCCCTGCAGCGCGATGCCACGCACATCGGCCGCGCCAATCAGGGTTTGCAGGTATTGCACCAGTGCCTTCTGCCATACCCCTTGCTGCAACTGGGTGCGGATCGCCGTGGCCACCGCCTCGTATGGCAGCGCCTGGCCTTCGATGCGTTGATCGACGCAGATCACATGCCAGCCGTAGCGGCTTTCCAGGGGTTTGCCGGCCAGGCCCGGGGCCAGGGTGAACAACTGGCGCTCCAGCTCCGGCACGGTCTGGCCTTTGCTGACCTGCCCCAGGGAGCCGCCCTGGGCCTTGGAGGGGCACGCCGAATACTGCAGCGCCAGCTCGGCAAAGCGGCCGGGCGACTCTTCCAGGCTCTGCAACAGCACCTCGGCCTGGGCATGGGCCTGATGACGCGCCTCAGCATCATCCGGCGCGCACTCCAGCAGGATGTGGCGCACCGCCAGCAACGGCGCGCTGTGAAAGCGCCCGCGATTGCTCTCGAAGTAGCGCACACAAGTGGCCTCGTCGCAGTCCGGCACCTGGACTTCGCGCTCCAGCAACAGGCGGGTCGCCGCCTCCTCTTCGTTCTCGCCGGCGCCGACTTCCAGTTGCACACCCAACTCGCGAATCCGCTGCTGCAACAGCTCACGGATCACCAGCGCGCGGGCAGCGAGGAAGACCGCCTCCTCGCGGCTTTCAGCCGGGTGATATTGCAACTCCTGGGCCATGTTTTCCGGGGTGATCACCACCCCGTTGACGCTGACAATCGGCCATTCCTGCTCGCTACTGGCGATCAGTTGCGGCTCAACCGCCACCTCGACTTCGGGTACCACAACGTCCACAGCCTTGGCCGAAGAACTGCAACCGCCACCGCCCGCACCGCCGCCACCACATCCGCATCCTGTAGTCATGACGTTCTCCTCACTTCTGCCGCACGATTTGATAACGACGCCCCAGGTACCAGATCGGTGCGCTGACCATATGCACCAGACGGGTAAACGGGAACAGCACAAACAGGGTCAAACCCAGCGCCACGTGCAACTTGTAGATCAGACTCACCGGGGCAATCGCGGCGGCCGCTTCCACAGGTCGCAGCAGCACGACGTTCTGCGCCCAGTCCGCGAGCATCACCATCACCGAACCGTCCATATGCCCGGTGGAGGCGACGATGGTCAGCAAGCCCAGCACCAGCTGCGCCAGCAACACCAGCAGGATCAAGATGTCCGACGGGCTCGACGTGGCCCGTACCCGTGGATCGGTGAGGCGGCGCTTGACCAGCATCAGCAGGCCCACCAGGCACAGCAGGCCGAAGAAACCACCGGAAACCATCGCCAGCAGTTGCTTGTGCTCAGTGCTGATCACATGGTGGTAGATCGACGCCGGGGTCAGCAGACCGACAAAATGCCCGGCCAGCACGAACAGCACACCGATATGGAAGAAGTTGCTCGCCACGCGCATGCCACGGTTACTGAGCATCTGGCTGGAGCCAGCCTTCCAGGTGTACTGGGACAGGTCAAACCGCGCCCAACTGCCCAACAGGCAAATGGCCAGGGCGACATACGGATACACGCCAAATACCAACAAATTCCACTTAGACATTACCCACCTCCTTGGCTGGCACAGCGGCCAGCCCTTCGTGCTGAAAATCCACCCAGTGCAAGGGCACCGCACTTTCTTCGCGGGCCTTGCCCGGTGCGCTGGGCATCGAGCTGCAACGGTCCTGCTGCTCGGCCTGCATAAAGTCCACGGCCTCCTCTTCCCAGACCTTGTCCAGGGCTTCGAGGGAGTCGTCGCGGACTTCAGCGGCGACCTGGGCACGCAACTCGGCGATGGCCTGGTGCGGCTCGGCGCCGCTGATCTGCAACAGCGCACGGAAGCAACTGGCGTAAGCGCTTTCGCGCTCGTCCAGGCGCGCCGCCAGCAGGGCCAGCAAGTGCGCCACATCCGCCAGGCCCTCGCGGGCCTCAATGTCTTCGCGGGTGGACAAGAACTCCAGGTACAGCGGGATGTAGTCCGGCAGCTCCTTGACGCCGATGGCAAACCCGGCTTCCTGGTACTGGGCCATCATGTCGACCATGGCCTGGCCACGGTCCCGCGACTCGCCATGCACGTGTTCGAACAACAGCAGCGACAGCGAGCGGCCACGGCCAAACAGCGCGCCGTAGTGCTCCTGGCCGTCCATCAGGTCATTGCTGCAGATCAGTTCGAGCAGCTCAAACAGCGCACCGCGCTGCTTGGGGCTGATTTCCCGCGATTCGATAATCGCCTTTTCCAGCTCATCATGGCCGTCGACCAGGATTTGGGTGGGATAGTCCAGCAGCAACGAGATCACTTTAAGAATGCGCATGGCTCAGTCCTCCCAGATCTGGACGGTTTTCAACACGTCGCGGCGGTTAGCCTTTTTGGCGCCGAACATATTGGTGTCGGAGCTGCCACTGCAGCCGCTGCCGAAGCTGAAACCACAGCCGGAACGCTCGGCAAACGCATCGCTCATCGCGTCTTCACGGTGGGCGCTGGGCACCACAAAACGGTCTTCGTAGTTGGCAATCGCCAGGTAGCGGTACATCTCTTCCACCTGGGCCACGCTCAGGTCCACGTCGGCCAGCACTTGCAGATCTTCAACCCCATCCACTTGCTGCGAACGCTTGAAAGCGCGCATGGCCAGCAGGCGTTTCAGGGCACGCTTGACCGGTTTTTCGTCACCGGCTGTGAGCATATTGGCCAGGTAACGCAGGGGGATACGCAGGCTGTCGACATCCGGGATCACCCCGTTCATGCCCACGGTGCCAGCGGCGGCCGCGTTCTGGATCGGCGAGAGTGGCGGCACGTACCAGACCATCGGCAAGGTGCGGTATTCCGGGTGCAGCGGCAGCGCGAGCTTCCAGTCCACGGCCATTTTGTACACCGGCGAACGCTGGGCCGAGTCGATCACTGACTGCGGTACACCATCGGCCAGGGCCTGGCGGATCACCGCCGGGTCGTTCGGGTCGAGGAAGATTTCCAGCTGCTTCTCGTACAGGTCGTGCTCGTTGGCGGTGCTGGCCACTTCGCTGATGCGGTCGGCGTCATACAGCAGCACGCCGAGGTAGCGGATACGCCCGACGCAGGTCTCCGCGCAAACGGTAGGCATGCCAGCTTCGATCCGTGGGTAGCAGAAGATGCACTTCTCGGACTTGCCGCTCTTCCAGTTGAAGTAGATTTTCTTGTACGGGCAGCCGCTGATGCACATGCGCCAGCCACGGCATTTTTCCTGGTCGATCAGCACGATGCCGTCTTCTTCACGCTTGTAGATCGCGCCGCTGGGGCACGACGCCGCGCACGCCGGGTTCAGGCAGTGCTCGCACAGGCGCGGCAGGTACATCATGAAGGTGTTTTCGTACTCGCCATAAATGTCGGCCTGGATCTGGTCGAAGTTCTTGTCCTTGCGGCGCTTGGCGAACTCGGTGCCGAGGATTTCCTCCCAGTTGGGGCCCCACTCGATTTTTTCCATGCGCTTGCCGGACACCACCGAGCGCGGCCGCGCGGTCGGTTGGTGCTCGCCCAAAGGCGCGGTGTGCAGGTGCTGGTAATCGAAGTCGAACGGTTCGTAGTAGTCGTCCAGGCTCGGCAGGTCGGGGTTGGCGAAGATGTTCGCCAACACGCGGAACTTGCCGCCGATGCGTGGGTTGATCGAGCCGTTGGCGTTGCGGATCCAGCCGCCCTTCCACTTGTCCTGGTTTTCCCATTCTTTCGGGTAGCCGATCCCGGGCTTGGATTCGACGTTGTTGAACCAGGCGTATTCCATGCCTTCACGGCTGGTCCACACGTTTTTGCAGGTGATCGAGCAGGTGTGGCAGCCGATGCATTTGTCCAGGTTCAGGACCATGCCGATTTGTGAGCGGATCTTCATCTCAGTTCTCCTCGATATCGGTCGGCAATGGACGCGGCAGATCATCACCGCTGGAGCCATCGAGCCAATCGACCTTGACCATCTTGCGCACCACCACGAATTCATCGCGGTTGCAGCCGACCGTGCCGTAATAGTTGAAACCGTAGGCCTGCTGGGCATAGCCGCCGATCATATGGGTCGGCTTGAGCACCACACGGGTGACCGAGTTGTGGTGGCCGCCGCGGGTCTTGGTGGTTTCCGAACCCGGTACGTTCACGATGCGTTCCTGGGCGTGGTACATCATCACCATGCCTTCCTTGACCCGCTGGCTGACCACCGCACGGGCGGTCAGCGCGCCGTTGACGTTGAAGCATTCGATCCAGTCGTTGTCCTCGATCCCGGCGCGCTTGGCGTCGATTTCCGAGAGCCACACAATCGGGCCGCCACGGCTTAAGGTGAGCATCAGCAGGTTGTCGCTGTAAGTGCTGTGAATCCCCCATTTCTGATGCGGCGTGATCCAGTTCAGGACGATCTCGGTCTCGCCATTGCTGCGCTTGCCCTTCACGCCTTCGATGGTGCGGGTGTTGACCGGTGGCCGGTAGCTCATCAACTGCTCGCCGAACGCCTGCATCCACGGGTGATCCTGGTAGAACTGCTGGCGACCGGTGATGGTGCGCCATGGGATGTTTTCATGGACGTTGGTGTAGCCGGCGTTGTAGCTCACGTGTTCGTCTTCGAGGCCCGACCAGGTGGGACTGGAGATGATCTTGCGCGGCTGTGCCTGGATATCGCGGAAGCGGATTGCTTCGTGGGCCTTGGAAATCGCCAGGTGGCTGTGGTCGATGCCGGTGAATTCCGACAGCGCCGCCCAGGCTTTCAAGGCGACCTTGCCGTTGGTTTCCGGAGCCAGGGACAGAATCACCTCGGCCGCGTCAATCGCCGTGTCGATTTTTGGCCGGCCGTGGCTGATGCCCGCGTCGCCTTCGTGGTGGTTGAGTTCACCGAGGAACTGCACTTCTTCATCGGTGTTCCAGTTGATGCCCTTGCCGCCGTTGCCGAGTTTTTCCAGCATCGGGCCGAGGGACGAGAACTGTTTGTAGATGTTCGGGTAGTCCCGTTCCACCACCGCCATGTTCGGCGCATTCTTGCCCGGTACCGGCGCCACACCGGCGCTTTTCCAGTCAGTGCCGCCAAACGGCTGGGCCAGTTCACCCACGCTGTCATGCATCAACGGCACGGTGACCAGGTCTTGTTCCACACCCAGGTGGCCGACCGACATGGCCGAGAACGCCTTGGCGATGCCTTTGTAGATTTCCCAGTCCGAACGCGATTCCCACGCCGGATCAATCGCCGCCGACAGCGGGTGAATGAACGGGTGCATGTCCGAGGTGTTCATGTCGTCTTTTTCGTACCAGGTCGCGGTCGGCAAGACGATGTCGGAATACACGCAAGTCGAGGACATGCGGAAGTCCAGGGTGGTCACCAGGTCCAGCTTGCCGATGGCGCCGTCTTCGACCCATTCGGCCTCGGTTGGCTTGCATTCGGTGCTGTGGCCGATGTCTTCGTTCATCACCCCGTTCTTGGTGCCGAGCAGGTACTTGAGCATGTACTCGTGGCCCTTTCCCGACGAGCCGAGCAGGTTGGAGCGCCAGATAAACATGTTGCGCGGGAAGTTCACCGGGCTGTCCGGCTGCTCGCAGGCAAAGCGCAGGGTGCCGTCCTGCCAGGATTTGACCACGTAGTCTTTGGGGTCCATACCGGCAGCCGCCGCATCACGGCAGATATGCAGCGGGTTGGTATTGAGTTGTGGCGCGCTGGGCAACCAACCGGCGCGTTCGGCACGGATGTTGTAGTCCAGGGCGTGCTCCGGGAACTGCGACTTGTCGGCCAGCGGCGAGAGGATGTCGTGCATGCTCATCTTCTCGTGGCGCCATTGCGAGCTGTGGCCGTAGAAGAAGCTGGTGCCGTTCATCTGGCGTGGCGGACGGTTCCAGTCCAGGCCGAATGCCAGGGGCAGCCAGCCGCATTGCGGACGCAGTTTTTCCTGGCCCACGTAGTGCGCCCAACCGCCGCCGGTCTGGCCGACACAACCGCAGAGCATGAGCATATTGATCAGCCCGCGGTAGTTCATGTCCATGTGGTACCAGTGGTTCATCGCCGCGCCGACGATGATCATCGAGCGACCACGGGTCTTGTCGGCGTTGTCGGCAAACTCCCGGGCGATCTGGATGGCCTTCTCGCGGCTGACCCCGGTGATTGCCTCCTGCCAGGCTGGCGTGCCCGGTACGCTGGCGTCGTTGTAGTCCTTGGCCACGTTGTTGCCGCCCAGGCCACGGTCGATGGCCAGGTTGGCCGCCGACAGGTCGAACACCGTCGCCACTTTGGCCACCGTGCCATCGGCCAGGGTCACGCTGTGTACCGGTACCCGGCGAAATTGCACGGCATCGCCGGCCACGTGCTGGAAGTAGTCGTGGGCTTCACCGGCAAAATACGGGAACGCCACTTCGGCGACGTCATCGCCGATCAGGCTCAGTTTCAGGTCGATCTCGCGACCTTCACCGCCTTCTTTGGCCAGGATGTTCCACTTGCCCTTCTCGCCCCAGCGATAGCCGATGGAACCTTGTGGCGAAACCAGCTCGCCGCTTTCGTCGAGGGCGATGGTTTTCCATTCCGGGTTGTTGTCCTGGCCCAGGTTGTCGACCAGGTCCGAGGCGCGCAGGAAGCGGTCCGGCTGGAAGCCTGCACCCGGCGCAAAACCGGTCATCGGCTTGAGCATTACCAGCACCGGCAAGTCGGTATAGCGCTTGGCGTATTCGGTGAAGTAGGCGCTCGGTTTATCCAGGTGAAATTCCTTGAAGATCACATGGTTGAAGGCCTGGGCCAGTGCCGCGTCGGTGCCCTGCTTGGGGTTGAGCCACAGGTCGGTGAGCTTGGCCACTTCCGAATAGTCAGGCGTGATCGCCACGGTCTTGGTGCCCTTGTAGCGCACCTCGGTGAAGAAGTGCGCGTCCGGGGTACGGGTCTGCGGAACGTTGGAACCCCAGGCAATGATGTAGTTGGAGTTGTACCAGTCGGCCGATTCCGGCACGTCGGTCTGCTCGCCCCAGACCATCGGCGAGGCTGGCGGCAGGTCGCAGTACCAGTCATAGAAGCTCAGGCACACACCGCCGATCAGCGACAGGTAACGCGAACCTGCGGCGTAGCTGACCATGGACATGGCCGGGATCGGCGAGAAGCCGACGATGCGGTCCGGGCCATATTGCTTGATGGTGTAGACGTTGGACGCGGCGATGATCTCGTTGACTTCATCCCAGTTGGAACGGATGAAGCCCCCCATGCCACGCTTGCTTTTATAGGAGTCGGCCTTGACCTTGTCCTCGACAATGCTCGCCCAGGCCTCGACCGGCGACAGGGTCAGGCGCGCCTCGCGCCACAGTTTGAGCAATGGCTTGCGGATCTTCGGGTACTTCAGGCGGTTGGCGCTGTAGATGTACCAGCTGTAGCTGGCACCACGGGGGCAGCCGCGCGGCTCGTGGTTGGGCAGGTCGTTACGGGTGCGCGGGTAGTCGGTCTGCTGGGTTTCCCAGGTGATCAGGCCGTTCTTCACGTAGATCTTCCACGAGCACGAGCCGGTGCAGTTCACCCCGTGGGTGGAGCGCACGATCTTGTCGTACTGCCAGCGCGAACGGTAGACGTTTTCCCAGTCGCGGGACTCCTTGCGGGTCTCGCCGTGACCTTCGGAGAACTCGTCTTGCTTGCGATTGAAGAACCGCAGTTGATCCAGTAAATGACTCATGGTGCTTTCCTCTCAGGCTTGCTGCGGGGTTCTGTGCCCCGCCCACGCAAGGTTTGAATTCGGGGTCGACTCAGCAGGGGGTCTCGGCGCCTTTGCGCGCATACCACCACCAGGTCACGACGATGCAGGTCAGGTAGAAGCCGACAAACATGTAGAACGCCATGGCCGGGCTGCCGGTGTAGGCCATGGACGAGCCAAAGGTCTTGGGGATGAAGAACGCACCGAAGGCGCCCATTGCCGAGCTGAAACCCAGCACTGCTGCCGACTCCTTGCTGGCATCCTTGAGGGCTTGCTCACGCACGGCGGCAGGTTCGCCGGCGCTGGCCTTTTCATGCTGGGTGCGGAAGATCACCGGGATCATGCGGAAGGTGGAGCCATTGCCGATGCCGGTGGTGATGAACAGCAGCATGAACATGCCGAGGAAGCCGTAGAAGCTGCCGCCCTCGCCGTTCAGGGGCAAAAAGTGCAGGACGCCGAACACCATCACGATCATCAGCACGAAGTTCCACAAGGTCACCCGCGCACCGCCCAGTTTGTCGGCCAGCCAGCCACCCAATGGGCGTACCAGGGCACCTACCAGCGGGCCGAGGAAGGCGAATTTCAAGGCGTTGACGTCTGGGAACGAGGTCTTGATCAGCATCGGGAAGGCGGCCGAGAAGCCAATGAACGAGCCGAAGGTGGCCAGGTACAACCAGCACATCAGCCAGTTGTGCTTGCGCTTGAAGATCACCGCCTGCTCGCTGAACGAAGCGCGGGCGCTGGACAGGTCATTCATGCCGAACCAGGCAAACAGGGTCACGGTGATGATGAACGGTACCCAGATAAACCCGGCGTTCTGCAGCCACAACTGGCTGCCGTCTTCCAGGGTCTGGGGCTGGCCGCCAATCAGGCCGAACACACCGAAGGTAATCACCAGCGGCACGCAGAACTGCATCACCGACACCCCCAGGTTACCCAGGCCGGCGTTCAGGCCCAGGGCCGTGCCTTGCTGGGACTTGGGATAGAAGAAGCTGATGTTGGACATGCTCGAGGCGAAGTTGCCGCCGCCGAAGCCGCACAGCAGCGCGATCAATACAAACACGCTGTAGGAGGTGCTCGGGTCTTGTACCGCGAAGCCCATCCACAGTGACGGAATCAGCAGCGACGCGGTGCTCAGGGCCGTCCAGCGGCGGCCACCGAAGATCGGCACCATGAACGAATAGAACACGCGCAAGGTGGCGCCAGACAGGCCGGGCAACGCCGCCAGCCAGAACAACTGGTCTGTGGTGAAGCTGAAGCCGATGGCGTTCAGGCGCACGATCACCGTGCTCCACACCATCCACACGGCGAAGGCCAACAGCAGCGCCGGGATCGAGATCCACAGGTTGCGGGTCGCGGTCTGCTTGCCGCTGGCGCCCCAGAACGCCGGGTCTTCAGGGCGCCAGTCGTGGATCACCGGGCCCGAGTTGGGCTTTTGCGCGATAGTCATGCGGATTCTCCTTGGAGAGGCTGGGCCGCCGCTTTACCAAGCAGCGGTTGCTTGCGGATTTCGCTGAAGTACATCCAGGTCAGGGATACCCAGACCACGCCGTACATCAACATGAAGCAGGAGGAGCGCACGCCGGTGAGGTCCACCAGGGCGCCGAACATGATTGGCAGGACAAAGCCGCCAAGGCCGCCCGCCAGGCCGACGATGCCGGACACCGCGCCCATGTTTTGCGGATAGTCATTGGCGATGTACTTGAACACCGAGGCCTTGCCGAAGGCGAAGGCGATGCCCATCACAAACAGCAGCACGGTGAACAGGGTGGCGTTGAGGCCGATATGGAAGTCCAGCGGGCCATTGACGGTTTGCACCTGCAACTGGGTCTGCGGGTAGCTGAGCAGGAACAGGCAGATCCAGCTGACCCACAGCACCCACCAGGTCACGCTCTGTGCGCCCCAGCGGTCGGACATCCAGCCACCCACAGCGCGCAGCACGCCACCGGGCAGGGAAAAGCACGCAGCCAACAGCGCGGCGCTTTGCAGGCTGAAGCCGTATTCCTGCACGTAGTACTTAGTCGCCCACAGCGCCAGGGCCACGTAGCCGCCGAACACAATCGAGTAGTACTGGCAGTAGCGCCACACGGCCGGGTCCTTGAGGCACAGCAGTTGCTCGCGCAAGGTCGCGCCGCCGGAACTGCGGTGGGCCTTGTTCTCGCTGGTGAGGAACCAGAACAGCAGCGCGGTGATAAACAGGATCGCGCTGAACACTTTCGGCACCAGGTGCCAGGTCCCCAGGGCAATCAGGGCCGGCGCCAGAAACTTGGTGACTGCAGCCCCCGCGTTGCCGGCGCCGAACACGCCCATGGCAAAGCCCTGGTTGTCTTTGTCGAACCACTTGGCGACGTAGGCGATACCCACCGAGAACGAGCCGCCGGCCAGGCCGACAAACAGCCCCAGCACAAGGAATTGCCAGAAGGCGGTGGCGTAGGTGATCAGGTACAGCGGCAGCACGCAGGTGAGCATCAAGACAAAGAACACGATGCGCCCGCCGAAGCGGTCAGTCAGCAGGCCCAGGGGCAGGCGCACCAGGGAGCCGGTCAGTACCGGGGTGGCGGCCAGCAGGCCGAACTGGGTTTCGTTGAGTTGCAGCAGCTCTTTGATCGGCACGCCGAGGACGGCGAACATCATCCAGACCATAAAGCACACGGTGAAGGCCAGTGTACTCATGCCCAGCACCAGGCCCTGTCTTACACGGGGTTGAGTCACGGTTTGCGCTCCCAGAAGTGATTCCATGAGCGCAGGTTAGGGGCGAGGCCCTCCAGGAACTTGACCCAGATCAACGTCCGCCTGGGGGGTATTGGCCTATGCTTAGCCCGTCTACCTCTAAGGAGGTAGGCCCAATAACAAGAGAAAGTCTTTATTTATCAATGGATTGATCTCTTGTGCCGGCTTTTTCCCGTGGGAGGGTCCGCCGGCAACTCTTTAGAGGTAGTGCGCCAGGGAATGCACAATTCAATGCTGTTTCCCGTGCCAGGTGCCGTCATGCTGCTGTTCTTACCCCTTCGATTACGCCGTGATGTTTAACTGGCTGCGCAGCTCCCTGCCCGCACGCGCCGGTGTCGCGGTCATCCTGATTGCAATCCTGGCCCTGGCCAGTTCCCTAAGCGCCGGGCTGATCGCCTGGTTCAGCCAGGGCGATGGCGCGGCCATCAACACCGCAGGCTCGGTGCGCATGGAGACCTACCACCTGAGCTGGAAGCTCGCCGACCATGCCCCCGCCGACGAGATCCAGGCCATCACTCAAAGCCTGCAACGGCGCCTCGACAGCCAGTCGTTGAAAGCAGTACTGGAAGACGGCCCCCACAGCGCCTTGCAACAGAGCTACCGGCAGATCCAGCAACACTGGAACCAGGAGCTGCGCCCGGCCATCGAGCGCGACGACGGCGCCCTCTTCCGCGAACGCGCGCCGGCTTTTGTCGAGCAACTGAACCAGTTCGTCAGCCTGTTGCAGCAACAGAGCGAGCACAAACAAGGCTGGCAACAGTTGATCCAGGGCCTGGCGCTGTTCAGCACGCTGATCATCCTGCTGCTTGGGCTGTATGAATTGCAGTACGGCGTGGTCACCCCCTTGAAGGAACTGGTGGACGCCACCCGGCGCTTTCGTGAGGGGGATTACCAGACCCGGGTCAATCACCGCTCCCAGGATGAGCTGGGGCAGTTGGCCCTGAGCTTCAACACCCTGGCCGAAACCATCGAGCAGTCCCACCGCACCCTGGAAAGCCAGGTGCAGCAAAAAACCCTCAATTTGCAGCAGGCCAACGCCGCCCTGGAATTGCTCTACGAGAGCAGTCGCAGCCTGGCCACGCGCCTGGCCAACGCCGAAGGGCTTGACGAGTTGATCCGGCGCTTCCAGAAACGCCTGCCGGGCCTGCGCCTGTCGCTGTGCCTGCAAGGGCACTTCCTCGCCCCGGCGCAACAGATGCTCGCGCTGCACGGCGGCAACAGCCGCAACGTCTGCGCCATTGGCGATTGCGCCACCTGCGAGCGCCATCACGTGGCCCCGCCCCAGGTGTTCAGCATCAGCAACCAGGGCGCGGAACTGGGCGAACTCAAGGCACACTTTGTCGACGGCCATGCGCCCCAGGCCTGGGAGCAACAACTGATCCAGGCCCTGGCCAACCTGATCGGCACCTCGCTGTCCCTCAAACGCCAGCGCGAACAGGACCACCGCCTGCTGCTGCTCGACGAACGCACCATCATCGCCCGCGAACTACATGATTCCCTGGCCCAGGCCCTGTCCTATATGAAGCTGCAAGTCAGCCGCATGCAGACCCTGCTGCGCCGCGACGAACCCAAGGCCACCCTGGAAACCGTCACCGGCGAACTGCGCGAAGGCCTGAACAATGCCTATCGGCAGCTGCGGGAGTTGCTCACCACCTTCCGCCTGCAAATTCACGATGCCGGGCTGGTCCAGGAGCTAAAAGACACCGCCGAGGAATTCTCCCGGCGTGGCGAGTTCCAGGTACACCTGCACGTGGATGCCCTGGCCTTCCAACTGTCGGCCAGTGAACAGATCCACCTGTTGCAGGTGACCCGCGAAGCCCTGTCCAACTGCCTGCGCCATGCCCATGCCGAGAATGCCTGGCTGCAACTGCGCCAGCATGGCGAAACCGTCAGCCTGAGCATTGAAGACGATGGCCGCGGCTTCAGCGAGCCGGTGGACCAACGTGAACACCACGGCCTGACCATCATGGACGAACGCGCCCGCAGCCTGCACGGCCAGCTGGACATTTCCTCCCGCGAGCCCCAGGGCACCCGGGTGCACTTGCTGTTTCGCCCGGAATTTCTCGGGCCCTCCCTACAAGAAGGTAGCTTGTCATGAACACGGCGCTCATCAACCCATCAGTCCGCCACCGCATCCTGCTCGTCGACGACCATCCGATGATGCGCCACGGCATGCGCCAGATGCTCGAACTGGAAGATGACCTGCACGTGGTGGGCGAAGCCGGCAATGGCGAAGAAGCCCTGGGCCTGATCGAATCGCTGCAACCGGACCTGGTGCTGCTGGACAACAACATGCCGCAGATGAACGGCCTGGAAACCCTGCGCCGCCTGCGGGCCATGGCCTATGGCGGCAAGGTCTTGCTGTTTACCGTGTCCGATGCCGAAGACGACATCCGCGACGCCCTGCGCCTGGATGCCAATGGGTATCTGCTCAAGGACATGGAGCCGGAGTTGCTGATCCAGTACATCCGCGATGCCCTGCACGGCGCCCTGGTGATCAGCCCCGGCCTGACTCGGGTGCTGGCCCAGGCCCTGCGCTCGCCCCAGCCCCATGCGGCGGTGGAACTGACCGAGCGCGAGCGGCAGGTGTTGAAGACCATTGCCGGGGGGTATAGCAATAAGGTGATCGGGCACAAACTGGGGATTACCGAGGGCACGGTGAAGGTGCATGTGAAGAACTTGCTGCACAAGCTGGGGTTGCGCTCGCGGGTGGAAGCGGCGGTGTGGGCGATGGAGCATTTGCGTCAGGCTGGGTAGGGACTGATGTACCGCCATCGCAACAACGGATATGTACCCCACCCCAAACATGGCCATCGCCAGCCACCCAATGGCGACAGTCAGTTACGTCACCGCACTTTCACCGTCAACGCCCCCACACTCGCCAGGACAATCACCGTCCCCACAATCACCATCACCGAAGGCCGCTGCGCCAATATCACCCACGCCATCAGCATCGCCACCGGCGGTATGAGATAAAGCGCAATCGCTGCCCGACTGACCTGGCTATGCGTCAGCACATAAGCCCAGGCCAGGTACGCCAGCGCACTGGGAAAGATGCCCAGCACCAGCACTGCCAGGTTCACCGACACCGAAGCCTGGGCCAACTCCGCCGGCAGCCCTGGCAGATACACCAGCAGCAACGCCGTACCTGACCAGAGGGTGAAACACACCAGGGTCAGCCCGTCGTAATGCTGGGAATAACGCTTTTGCAGAGCGAAATACAGGCTCCAGGACGCCGCCGCCAGCAGGATCAACAACCCATGCCCATCCAGCTCGCCCAAGCCGCGATCCCCTACCGCCACCACCCCGGCGCCGAGCAGACCGCCGAGCACGCAGCCCCACTGCCAGGCGCCGAGCCGCTCCCTGAACAGCGTGCTGGCAAGTAACGCGCTGAACAAGGGCGTGGATTGCGCCAGGACGCTGGCAGCGCCGGCACTCACACCGCGCTGGCCGTAGTTGAGGGCGATGTGGTGCAGCGTCACCGCAAACAATCCCAGCACCGCAAACAAAGGCAAATCCCGCAGTCTAGGCCGGGAAATCCCCTTGATCCAGGCCACACCGGCCATGAACCCGGAGGCGATCAAAAAACGCAACAACGCCAGGTTATCGGGCGCATAAGCCTGCAACGCGATATGGATGCCGATCGGCGAATACGCCCAGCAGAGAATGACGAAGAGTGTTGCCAGGATAATTTTTGCACGAGGCATGAGCGTTCTCAGGGACGTGGCAGCACACAGGCACTGCCTGGCAAAAGTATGAGAAACCCCAGCCCCGGAAAAAAGTGACTTAAACTGAGCCCACTCTTCACTCCAGGTGAACCATGGAACTGTCCCAACTGCGCATGTTCAAGGCGGTCTACGAACTGGGCAGCATCGCCCGTGCGGCGCAGCAGCTGCATTGCGTGCCGTCCAATATCACCGCAAGGCTCAAGTCCCTCGAGCAGGAACTCGGCGTCGCGCTGTTTGTGCGCGAGGGCCGGGGTCTGCGGGTCAGCCCCGCCGGCGAAGTGTTTATCGAATATGCGACGAAAATCCTCGACCTGACCGAAGCCTCCCGGCGTGCCGTCGCCCCCGGTGGCGCGCCCCATGGGCGACTGCGCATCGGTGCTATCGAGTCCAGCGCAACCGGGCGCTTGCCACAGCTGCTGGCGCGTTATCACGCGTTGTACCCCCAAGTGTCGCTGGAGTTGAGCACCGGCACCTGGTCGCAGTTGCTCGATGATATCCAGCACCATCGGCTGGACGCGGCGATTGTCGCCGTGGATGTGCAACGCCCGGGGCTGGAAAGCGCGGTGCTGTACAGCGAAGACCTGATACTGATTGCCCCCACGTCGCTGGGCCCGGTGCGCAGCGTCGCGGACCTGCAGGGCCTGACCCTGTTTATGTGGCCCTCAGGTTGCCCCTATCGCCTGGCGCTGGAGCAGTGGTTGTCTCGCCACGACCAGGTCTGCCCCATCGTCAGCATCGCCAGCTACGGCACGATTGTCGGTTGTGTCAGTGCTGGCAGCGGCGCCGCGCTGGTGCCTCGGGGGATCTACGAGCAATACCGCCAGGGTGCCAACTGGCAAGGCCATGAGTTCGCGGAACTGACGCACATCGACAACCGGTTTTACTGGCACGCCCATGCAGGTTGTCACCCGGCCCGGGATGCATTTTCGGCACTGCTGCGCGAACACTCCCTCTACGGGGCTACCTCCAACGAGGCATAGGCCCCGCCGGCCGCACGCCCTACCATGGGCGGGAGCGGAGGTACGCCATGTTGACCCACCCATCCATCGTCTTAACCCTGCGCCGGCATCATCTGTTCAGTCCGTTGCCGGAGAAGATCTTCCAGGACGTCTGCACCCTGGCCAACCTCAAACGTCTGCCCGGGCATGTGACCCTGATGCACCAGGGCGACCCTGCCGATCGGTTTTTCCTGCTGGTCAGCGGCCAGGTCAAGTTGCACCGGGTCACCGGCGAAGGCCAGGAGCACTTGGTGGAGGTTATCCGCCCCGGCCAGACCTTTGCCGAAGCCCTGTTGTTCAGCCACGCCAAGGCGTATCCGGTAAGTGCCACGGCGCTCAAGGACAGCGTGCTGGTGAGCATCGAGGGCCATCATTACCGCAAGGCCCTGGAGGACCAGCCGCAGATCTGCCTGGCGATCCTCGGCACGATGAGCATCCACCTGCATCAACGCCTGAAGGACATCGACACCCTGAGCCTGGCCAACGCCAGTCGCCGGGTCATCAACTTCCTGATCCAGGAGCGCGATCTGGCCAGTGGCGATGTAGTGCTGCAAGTGCCCAAGCGCCTGGTGGCCTCCAAACTGGGGATTCAGCCAGAAACGTTTTCGCGGATTCTGCATCGGCTGGTGGACGCCGGGCTGATTGAAGTGCAACGGCGCACCATCCGCATTATGTGCGAGGAGCAGTTGATGACCTATCAGGCCGGCTGACTTAGAATCGACGGCATTCTTCGCCCGCCTTCCTGACACGAGCGCCCCCATGAGCTTTGATTTCGACACGATCCACCCTCGCCTCGGCACCGGCAGTACCAAGTGGAGCCGTTACCCAGAAGATGTCTTGCCGATGTGGATTGCCGACATGGATATCGCCGCGCCACCGGCGATCCTCAAGGCCCTGCACGCACGCCTGGACCAGCAGATGCTCGGCTACAGCGTCGCCCGGCCAGAAGTGCGCGAAGCGATCATCCACGACCTGTGGGACAAGTACGCCTGGCGCGTGCAGCCCGATGAACTGTTGTTCCTGCCGGGCGTCGAGCCCGGTTTCAACATGGCTCTGCACGCCTTTGTCCAGCCAGGCCAGTCGGTGGTGTTGCAAACCCCCAACTATGCGCCGCTGCGCCATGCCGCGGGCAACTGGAACCTGCCCAAGATCGAAGTGCCCTTCGAACTGAACGACCAGGGCGAATACCTCACCCCCCTGCCCGCTTTGCGCCAGGCCTTGAAAGGCGCCGGTGCGTTGCTGTTGAGCAACCCCCACAACCCACTGGGCAAGGTGTTCCCCCGCGAGGAGCTGCTGGCCGTGGCCAACGCCTGCCTGGATCAGGGCACGCTGATTATCTCTGACGAAATCCATGCCGAGCTGTGCTTTGACGGGCGCCGGCATATCCCCACCGCGTCGCTGAGCGCAGAAATCGCCCGCCGCACCATTACCCTGATGTCAGCCAGCAAGGCCTACAACGTCGCCGGCCTGAAGACCTGCTTTGCCATTGTCCAGGACCCGCTTATCCGCGAACGCTTCAACAAGGCGCGCTGCGGCATGGTCGACAGCGTCAGCCCCCTGGGCCTGGAAGCCACCTGGGCGGCCTATAGCCAATGTGATGAATGGTTGAAAGCGTTGGTGGCGTACCTGCAAGACAACCGCGACTACCTGCTGGATGCCGTACAAAAACGCCTGCCCGGCGTGGTCATGCATGCCCCGCAAGGCACCTACCTGGCCTGGCTGGATTGCAGCGCCCTGGGCCTGGACGACCCACAGCGGTTTTTCCTGGAACAGGCCAAGGTGGGTTTGAGTGCAGGTGTGGAATTTGGCGATGACAGCCAGCAGTTCGTGCGCTTGAACTTCGGCTGCCCGCGGGCGTTGCTCGAAGAAGGTATTTCACGCCTGGAACGTGCGCTGAAAACCCTGTAGGCGCCGGCTTGCCGACGCCTGCAAGGGCTGGGCTCAGAGCTTGGCGATGGACACTTCGGTGGATTTGACGAAGGCAATCACTTCGCTGCCCACCTTCAACTCCAGGTCGCGCACCGAGCGGGTGGTGATCACCGAAGTGACGATTCCGGACGCCGTCTGCACGTCGATTTCGGACACCACTTCGCCGAGCAGGATTTCCTTGATCACGCCCTTGAACTGGTTGCGCACGTTGATCGCTTTGATGGTCATGTGGGTTTTCCTTTCACTGTTGGGTCAATTCGCACGAATGCGCAGGCCTTTAAAATGCGCCCTCCGCACCAACAATAAAAGGAATAAATAACTATTTATTTATTCCTTTTTTGAATATTAAAAACCCACTGTTGCCGACACCAGCCACGTCCGCGGCGTCGACAGTGTCAGGCCCGGCGCGCTGTCGCTGGAGGTCGCGGCCGACGCCCAGTAAGTGGTGTCCAGCACATTCTCCACGGTCGCGCGCAGGGTCACAGGGTTTTCCTTGACCTTGAAGGTGTAGCGCGCGCCCAGGTCATAGCGTTCCCAATTGTCGATTTTCTGCTGGTTGGCCGCATCCAGGTACTGCGCGCCGGTATGGATCGCACGGGCGGTCAGGGTCACGCCTTGCAGGCGTGGGATATCCCATTCGGCGCCCAGGTTGACGTTGGCAATCGGCGCACCGGTGCCACGCTTGCCGTCGGTCAGGCCCTGGGCGGTCTTGGTCTGTTCGCTGTCGAGCAGCATCACCCCACCGAGCAGGCGCACGCCCGTCAGGGGCTCGCCAAACACGTTCAGTTCCACACCCTGGTTGCGCAATTCGCCGTTGGGCTTGAAGAAACCCTGGCTGTCGATGCCATAGGCCGGCTGCTTGATCCGGAACACGCTGGCGCTCATGCCGAAGCTGCCCATGTCGTACTTGGCGCCGACTTCCACCTGCTTGCTCTTGGTCGGTGGGAAGATCGCGTTTTCATTGCGCACCCCGCTCGATGGCGCGGTCTCGCCCTGGCTCAAGCCTTCCATGTAGTTGGTGTACAGGGACAACTGATCGGTGACTTTCACCACCAGGCCCAGGGCCGGCGAGGTAGCTTGTTCGTCGTACTCCGGCTGGTCCTTGATGCCATTGCTCCAGGAGGTGACCTGGACCTTTTGCAGGCGGGCGCCGAGGGTCAGCAGCACCCGTTCATCAAAAAAAGCCAGGGTGTCGGCCAGGGCCAGGCTGGTGAAACGGTTTTCGGTGTGGGTGCTGGTGTCCCAGCGCACGGCCTTGCCTGGGCGGGGCAAAACCACCGGGTTGTAGAGGTTGCTCTTGCCGGGGGTGTAGCGCTCGCCGGCATTGTCGAAATCCATATTGAACTGATTGAGGCTGACATTGAGGGTGTGCCCTACCGAGCCGGTGTCGAACCAACTGCGCGCGCCGACGGTGACGGTCTTGACGTCTTCGTCGCGACGGAAGCTGCGCGGCACCACGGTGAAGTCGCCATTGCTCTGGGTTGCCTGCACGCCGTGGCGCAGGAAGTCGTAGTTGCCTTTGCGCGCCCCGGCTGCGGCATAGACCATCAATGAATCGCTGACATCAAACTCGCCACGCACCGCGCCAAAGGTGTCTTTGGTATGGGAGTAGGTCCAGGACTGGGCGAAGTTGTCACGGATGTCCTTGGCCTTGGGCATCACGCTACCCTTGGCGATTTCCACGCGCTCCTGAGGTGCGTCGCCGGTGCGTTCCTGGCGCCCGAGGTCGAGGGACAGGCGCACCCGCTCCTTGCGGTAGTCGAGGCCGATCACTGTCATTTCACGGTCCACCTCCTGGTGATCCCATTCGGTATCGCCGGACTGCTTCACGCCATTGAAGCGCACGCCAAACTGCTGCTCATCGCCAAACCGCCGACCGATATCCACCGCCCCCCCGAACTGCCCGGCCGAGGCATAGCTGCCGGTGAACTCGGTGAGCGGTGTGTCGCCGGCGCGCTTGGGCTCGATATTGATCCCGCCACCGATGCTGCCCCGAGGCGCGATGCCACCGAGCAAGGCGCCGGGGCCCTTGAGGATATCGACGCGCTCGACCATTTCCATGTCGATGGCGTAGGTCGGCAGCACGCCATACAGGCCGCCGTAGGACACATCACTGTTGAACAGGCTGAAACCGCGCACCGAGAACTGCTCGAAACGCCCGCCGGCCGGGTTGGTGATGCGCACCGAAGGATCGCTGGCAACCATCTCGCCGAGGGTCCGCGCCTGCAGGTTTTTCACTGCCTTGGCGGTATAGGACGTGAGGTTGAACGGCGTATCCATAAAGTCGCCGTCGCCGAGCATGCCCTGCGCACCTTTGCGCGTGACCTGGTCACCGGCGTAGGTTTCGGCGACGGGTGTGTTCGCGGCCCCGAGAATCGAGGTGGCTGGCAACTGGTAGGTACCGCCCTGCGGCGCGGGGATCAAGGTGTAGGCACGCTCACCCACCGCCTGCAATTGCAGGCCCGAGCCCTGCAGCAGACGCGCGAAGCCTTCCTCGACGGCAAACTCACCGGAGATCCCGGCGCTTTGCCGGCCGCCGACCAGGGCCGGATCGACCGACAGATTGACCCCGGCCAGCCCGGCAAAGCGGGTCAACGCACTGCCCAGGGTGCCGGCCGGCACCTGATAACTGCGTCGGGCCGCGTCCTCGGCCCAGCTCACAGGAACAAACAACGGACTGGCACTCAGGCTCAGCACCAAACTCAGGCGCAACAATGATGGCGGGACGACGGGCATTAAAAGGCTCTCTGTTTTCGTTCACTTGCCTTGGATGACAGGCGAGCCGAAAAAAAGGGCCACGGTCTTGCGAACAGGCCGATAAAAAAGTGGGAAAGGGCTTGTGTGGGAGTGGGCTTGCCCGCTCCCCCATGGGACCTGCAGGGACAACAAGATCGCGATCAGCCCAGGGTTTTGCGCGGCTGCAGCGTGACCCAATAGCGTGTGCGGAACTGCACCTGCAGCCCATGAGTGGTGGCCAACAGGCTGAGGATGGAGTCGGTGTCGTCCAGGCGGAAACTGCCGGTGACGCGCAAGGTTTCCAGGCTCGGGTCCCAGCGCAGGACGCCCGGGCGGTAGCGATCCAGTTCGCGCAGGAAGTCACCCAGCGCCTGGTTCTGCGCCGTCAGTACACCGTCGCGCCACCCCAGTTGCTGCACGTCGAACGGCATCGGCGCCCCCAGCCCCACAGGTTGCAGCCGTATTTGTTGCCCTCCCTGCACCCAGGCAGCACGCCCGTGCCCGTCGAGTACTTGTACCCGCCCCTTGAGCACCGACACCAGGCAAGCATCCGCCAACTGGCGCACGCAGACCTCGGCCTGGCTGGCGATAACCTGGCCATAACGGTTATGTACGGTCAATGCCGTCGTACCGGGTACGGTCAGCGCCATCTCCCCTTCGACCAGGGTCAGGCGCCGCGCAGCGAGGTCCACATCCACCGCGCTGGCGGTGTTCAGTTGCAGGGTGCTGCCATCGACCAGCGGCACGCGCTTGCGCTCGCCAGTGGCGGTATGCAGGTCGGCACGCCATACGTCGAGGGGTAACTGGCGACTGAGCAACCAGGCCGCCGGCACCAGCGCAGCCACGCCCAGGGCACGCTTGAGCACGGCGCGCCGGCCCGGTTGCGGGCGGTCGAGGCTGGCCATGGCCAGGGAGGATGGTAAGTCGGCAAAGCGCTGGCGCAGCAGTTGCGCTTTTTGCCAGGCCTGTTCGTGCTGGGGATGGCTGTCGCGCCATTGTTGCAAGCCGGCATGGTCGCGCTCGCCAGCAGTGCCGGACTCCAACAGCGCCAGCCAGTGCGCCGCGGCCCGGGCCACATCCGCTGGGGTACGGCTCACAGTTCCACCAGCAGGCAATGTTCGTAGGCCTGGGCCATATAGCGCTTGACCGTGCGCTCCGAGACCTTGAGGCGCTCGGCAATCTCCCGGTAGCCCAGGCCTTCGAGCTGGCTCCAGAGAAACGCCCGGCGCACCACCGGCGCCAGGCCGTCGAGCAATTCATCCAGGGCCTGCAGGGTTTCCAGTAGCAACCAGCGTTGCTCCGGCGACGGCACGCACTCTTCAGGCAGGCGTGCCAAGGCATTCAGATACGCCTGCTCCAGGCTGCGGCGCTGGTGGAAATTGACCAGCAGGCGCTTGCCCACCGTCACCAGATAGGCCCGTGGTTCCTGCAATTGCGACACTGGCTGGGCGCTGGCAAGCACCCGCAGGAAGGTGTCCTGGCTCAGGTCGGCGGCATCCCAGGCGTTGCCCAGGCGCCGGCGCAACCAGCTTTCCAGCCAACTGCGATGGTCGCGGTACAAAGTGCTCAGGCTGGGTTCTGCGGCGGTCGTTGGCAATACGGCATCATTCATGGCAAGCGAACCCTGGGCGGCGCGAGTGAGTCTCAAATGAGATTCATTCTATTTAATATCCCCGCGCCACACCATGATCTTTTTACCGGGCAGACCGCCGGCTCTCCTTGAAGTCTTTGCCCACTCCCACAGCCAGGAGGTCCATCATCGTCATCAACGCATCACGACCATCCCTGCCACCAGCACCACCGGCCACGCCAACATCGCCGCCCGCCATCCCCAAGGCGCATGCCGCAGTTCCATAAACCCATCGGCAATCACCCAGGCCTTGGCCACCGCTGCCAACACCACCAGCCACCACCAGCCCGCAGCGCCGGACATGACGGTGCCCACGCTCAGCAGCACCAGCCCGGCCCAGCACGCCAGCAATTTCACAACACGTACACCAACGGAAACAGCACCACCCACACCAGATCCACCATATGCCAATACAACACCCCGGACTCGAAACCCGACTGACGCCCCGGACCATAGGCCCGGCGCCAGCAGCGCAACGCCAGCCACGCCAGGATCAGCATGCCCAACAGCACATGCAGAAAATGAAACCCGGTCAAAATCCAGTACAGGGTAAAGAACGTGCTGCGCTCCAGGCCCAGGCCGGCCGCAGCCAGGTGCCCGTACTCGCCAAGTTTGATCCACACATAAACCGCCGCCACCGCCAGTCCCAACGCCAATAACCCACCTGCCCGCCGTGGGCGACCTGCAATGACCTGTTGCTGTGCCAACGCGGCGAGTAGGCCGGCCGTCAGCAGGCTGAGGGTCATCGCCAGGCCGGTGGAGGTATCCAACTGTTCGCGGCCCTCGGCAAAGACCTCGGGCCGCAGCGTCTGGGTCACGGCAAAGGCGAGGATCAGAATCGCAAACACCGAGAGTTCGGCGAGGATAAAGAACCACATCGCCAAATCACCCGGCAGCCGCCGCTCAACTGAAATGAACATCAACCACGTCCATCAGGGCCGCGACGGTTTGCGGGTCGTCGCTCAGCGCTTCCGCCAGGCAGGCCATGCAGGCTTCGCGCGGGTGCATGCCAGCGGCAATCAGGCGGGCGGAGAAGATCAGCAAGCGGGTGGACGCCACTTCTTCCAGGTCATGCTGGTCCAGCCGGCGCAAGGCCTGCCCCAGGCGCACCACCTGGGCCGCCAAGGCGCCATCCACCTGAGCTTCGCGGGCGACGATGCGCTCTTCTTCGGCTGTCGCGGGATAACCAAAGCGCATCGCCACAAACCGCTGGCGGGTGCTGGGTTTCATTCCTTTGAGCAGGTTCTGGTAACCGGGGTTGTAGGACACCACCAACATGAACGACGGCGGCGCCTTGAGGACTTCGCCCGTGCGTTCCAGGAACAGCTCGCGACGGTCATCGGCCACCGGGTGCAGGACCACGGCGGTGTCTTGCCGTGCCTCGACCACTTCGTCCAGGTAGCAAATGCCCCCTTCACGCACTGCGCGGGTCAACGGGCCGTCCTGCCACCAGGTGCCCTGGGCGCCGATCAGGTGGCGGCCGATCAGGTCGGCGGCGCTGAGGTCGTCGTGACAGGCCACGGTATACAGCGGCAATTGCAGACGGTGGGCCATGTGCTGGACGAAGCGGGTCTTGCCGCAGCCGGTGGGGCCCTTGATCAGCACCGGCATGCGGTGGCGCCAGGCGTGCTCGAACAACTCATGTTCGTTGTTGACGGCTTGGTAGAAGGGTTCGGTCATAGCGCACCTTGCATGGACAGCGGGTTTGGCAGCCACGCTACGGGGGCCTGCGACAACCTGGCAAGCCGTACTCAGGGCAAACTTGATCGCCGTCAAGCGGTCATTCACCCGCCGCGACATAGTCTCTGCTGGCACTAAGAACCTGCGCTCTACCCAGATCGCAAAGGTCTTGCCTGAGGAGATATGGAATGCTGACTCGCAACAAAACACCCTTCGTACTGACGCTGGCCAGGCTCAGCTGCGCGCTGGCCCTGGCCCTCTCAACACAGGCCTTCGCGGCGGCTCCCGCGCCGGTTGCAGCCATGGTCAAGAGCCCCGGCGCACCGGACTTGAGCCAAGCCGAGTTCGATGCCTCGAAGCAGATTTACTTCGAGCGCTGCGCCGGTTGCCATGGTGTGTTGCGCAAAGGCGCCACCGGCAAGCCGCTGACCCCGGACATCACCCAGGCCCGGGGCCAGGCGTATCTGGAAGCCCTGATCACCTACGGCTCCCCCGCCGGCATGCCGAACTGGGGCACCTCCAATGCGCTGACCAAGGCGCAGATCACCAGCATGGCGACCTTCATCCAGCACACCGCGCCCACCCCACCGGAATGGGGCATGGCCGAGACGCTCAAGACCTGGAAGCTGCTGGTCAAACCCGAAGACCGTCCCAAGAAGCAGCTCAACCAGCTGAACCTGGAAAACCTGTTCTCCGTGACCCTGCGTGACGACGGCAAAATCGCCCTGATCGACGGCGACAGCAAGAAAATCGTCAAGCTCATCGACACCGGCTACGCCGTGCACATCTCGCGAATTTCCGCTTCGGGCCGCTACCTGCTGGTGATCGGCCGTGACGCCAAGATCGACATGATCGACCTGTGGCCTGCCGAGCCGACCAAAGTCGCCGAGATCAAGGTGGGCATCGAGGCCCGTTCGGTGGAGACCTCCAAGTTCAAAGGCTATGAAGACAAGTACGCGATTGCCGGTTCCTACTGGCCGCCGCAGTTCACCATCATGGACGGCGAGACCCTGGAGCCCAAGCAGATCGTTTCGACCCGCGGCATGACCGTGGACAAGCAGGAATACCACCCCGAACCACGGGTGGCGGCGATCATCGCATCCCACGAATGGCCCGAGTTCATCGTCAACGTCAAAGAAACCGGCAAGGTCATGCTGGTCAATTACCAAGACATCAAAAACCTCACCATCACCACCATCGACGCCGCGCCCTTCCTGCACGACGGCGGCTGGGACAGCACCCATCGCTACTTCATGACGGCGGCGAACAACTCCAACAAGGTTGCAGTGATTGACTCCAAGGAGCGCAAGCTCACCGCTCTGGTGGATGTCGGCAAGACCCCGCACCCCGGCCGTGGCGCCAACTTTGTACACCCGCAATACGGTCCGGTGTGGGCCACCAGTCACTTGGGTGACGGTGGGGTTTCGGTGATCGGCACCGACCCGGTCAAGCACCCGCAGTACGCCTGGAAGCAAGTGACCTCGCTCAACGGCCAGGGCGGTGGCTCGCTGTTTATCAAGACCCACCCCAACTCGCGGCACCTGTATGTCGACACCACGCTCAACCCCGACACCAAGCTCAGCCAGTCGGTCGCGGTGTTCAACATCGACAAGCTCGACGCTGGCTACACCGTACTGCCGATTGCCGAATGGTCGGGCATCAAGCAAGGCGCCCTGCGCGTGGTGCAGCCGGAATACAACAAGGCAGGCGATGAAGTGTGGTTCTCGGTGTGGAACGGCCAGGAAGAGGAGTCGGCGCTGGTGGTGGTCGATGACAAGACCCTCAAGCTCAAGAACGTGATCCGGGACAAGCGCCTGATTACCCCGACCGGCAAGTTCAACGTCTACAACACCCAATTCGACATTTATTGAGCTTCATCAACAAGAGGCAAACCAATGAAAAATATCCTGCTTGCACTGGCGACCCTGGGCGCGGCCCTGAGCCTGTCCACCGCAATGGCCGAAGACGGCGCGGCGCTGTTCAAGAGCAAACCCTGTGCCGCCTGCCACACCATCGACAGCAAGATGGTGGGCCCGGCGCTCAAGGAAGTGGCGGCAAAAAATGCCGGCGTCAAGGACGCTGACAAAACCTTGGCCAGCCACATCAAGAACGGCACCCAGGGTAACTGGGGACCGATTCCGATGCCGGCCAACCCCGTCACGGATGCCGAAGCCCTGACCCTCGCCCAATGGGTGTTGAGTCTGAAATAAGCACAAGGAGCGCGCCATGCAAATCTCGATGATCGGTTCGGCCATGGCGCTGCTCTTCCTCATTCCTGCGCCGGTGCACGGAGCACCGGCGCCTGCGCGCCAGGTCCAACTGGAACACCTGTTGACCCAGGACTGTGGCGCCTGCCACGGCCTGCACCTGACCGGTGGCCTGGGCCCGGCCCTGACCCCGCAAGCCCTGTCTGGGCAAACCCGCGACAGCCTGATTGCCACCGTGACCTATGGCCGCCCTGCCCTGGCGATGCCCGGCTGGGCGCCGTTGCTCAATGCCGGCGATATTGCCTGGCTGGTGGATCGCCTCCTGCAAGGAACCCCCGCGCCATGATCCGTCCCCTGCTTGCCTGCATTGCCGGCCTGTTGCTCACCGCCTGCTCCCAGCCACCGTTGCGCGGCAGCGGCGACCTGGGCCTGGTGGTGGAGCGCGCCAGCGGCAGCCTGCTGATTATCGACAGCAGCCACCAGGCCCGCCTGGCAAGGGTCGAGGGGCTGGGCGACCTGTCCCACGCCTCGGCAGTGTTTTCCCGGGACCAGCGCTACGCCTACCTGTTTGGCCGTGACGGCGGGCTGACCAAGGTCGACCTGCTGACCCAACGCATCGACAAACGCCTGATCCAGGGGGGCAACAGCATCGGTGGCGCGATCAGCCAGGACGGGCGTTTGATTGCCGTCTCCAACTACCAGCCCGGTGGCGTCAAGGTGTTCGACGCCGTGACCCTGCAACAGGTGGCCGATATCCCGGCCACGCCCCAGGCCGACGGCAAACGCTCGCGGGTGGTGGGCCTGGTGGATGCGCCGGGACAACGCTTTGTGTTCAGCCTGTTCGATACCGACGAGATCTGGAGCGCCGATTTCAGCCAGGGCAACACCCCGGCCATCACCCGCTTCACTGGCATTGGTCGCCAGCCCTATGACGCGCTGATCACCGCCGATGGCCGTTACTACATGGCCGGGTTGTTTGGCGAGGACGGCATGGCCCAGCTCGACCTGTGGCACCCCGAACATGGGGTCAAGCGTGTGCTCGCCGACTACGGTCGCGGCCAGCAAAAACTGCCGGTGTACAAGATGCCGCATCTGGAAGGCTGGGCCGTGGCCGATAACCAGGCCTTCGTGCCCGCCGTAGGCCGCCATCAGGTGCTGGTGATGGATGCGCGCACCTGGCAACAGACCGCCACCATTGCCGTGGCCGGCCAACCGATTTTTGTCACCGCACGGCCCGACGGGCGCCAGTTGTGGGTCAACTTCGCCTACCCGGACAACGACCGGGTACAGGTGCTCGACACTGAAACCCACCAGGTGGTCGCGGACCTGCGTCCCGGCCCTGGTGTGCTGCATATGGAATTCACCGGGCGCGGTGAGCAGCTGTGGCTGTCGGTTCGCGACGGCCAACAGGTGCAGGTCTGGGATCCTTATCGCTTGACCTTGCTCAAGACCCTGCCGGCCGAAAGTCCCAGCGGAATCTTCTTCAGCAGCCGCGCGCAAAAAATGGGGTATTGAGATGGAACTTGACGAGCTCACCACGCGCCTGATCGACCGCTATCAACATGGCATGCCGCTGTGCGCCGAGCCTTACATGGAAATGGCCAACACCCTCGGCTGCAGCGAGAAACAGTTGATGGCCTGCCTGCAACGCCTGGAACTGGCAGGCGCACTGTCACGGGTCGGGCCGGTGTTCGATCACAGCCGCGCCGGGGCCAGTACCCTGGCCGCCCTGGCGGTGCCCGCCGAACGCCTGGAGCAGGTGGCCGCGCGCATCAGTCGCTATCCCGAGGTCAATCACAACTACGCCCGCGAGCATCACTACAACCTATGGTTTGTGCTGACCGGGCCCAATCGCCGGCACCTGGAACAGATTCTCGACGAACTGGAAAAAGACACAGGCCTCATCCCTCTGGACCTGCCGATGCTCACCTCCTACCGCATCGACCTGGGCTTTGCCCTGGGAGGCCACCTGTGATCGCGCCGCTGAACCACGAGCAACTGCTCGACCTGCGCCAATGCCTGGAGCGCGGCCTGCCGAGGGTGTCGCGGCCCTATGAAGACCTGGCCGAGCAGATCGGCGCCCATCACCAGCAAGTGTTGCGGCAGATGCAGCAATGGCAGGAGCAGGGCCTGTTCCGCCGCGTCGGCCTGGTGCTCAACCACCGCGCCCTGGGCTTTGTGGCCAACGCGATGCTGGTGCTGGATGTGCCCGATGCGCTGATCGACGAAGTCGGCCAGCGCCTGGGTTGCGCGCCGGGCATCACCCTGTGCTATCAGCGGCCACGGCGCTTGCCGCACTGGCGCTACAACCTGTTCTGCATGGTCCACGGGCGTGAGCGCGCAGCGGTGCAGGCGCAGATCGAGGCACTGTTGCAACAGCACCTGCTCAGCGACCTGCCCCACCACCTGTTATTCAGTACACGCATGTTCAAGCAGTGCGGCGGGCGTTTTGCGCCACCGCCATCCCAGGTATGGGCCCATGGATGAACTTGACCGTCAGTTGATCAACCGCCTGCAACGGGGCCTGCCCCTGGTTCGTCACCCGTGGCAGTTACTGGCTGCAGAGCTGCACAGCACGCCCGACGAACTGCTCGACCGCCTGCACCTGCTGCTCGAAGACGGCGTGCTGACGCGCTTCGGGCCGATGTTTGATATTGAGCGCCTGGGCGGCGCCTTCACCCTGGCCGCCCTGGCGGTACCTGAAGCACGCTTTGAACAGGTCGCGGCGCAGCTCAACGAACTCCCGCAAGTGGCCCATAACTACCGGCGCGAGCATCACTGGAACATGTGGTTTGTGCTGGCCTGCGGCACCGCCGAAGAGCTCGAGCAGACCCTCTCGCACATCCACACCATCACCGGGCTTGAGGTGCTTAACCTGCCCAAGGAGCAAACCTACCATGTCGGTCTGTACTTCCCGGTTTGACGAGAGCCTGGCCCAGCGCTTGATCCATTTGACCGACGCCGGCCTGCCCCTGTTGGAAGACCCCTGGACCTGGCTCGCCGAGCAATTGGGGATCAGCGTCGAATCCACCCTGGACCTGCTCAAGCGCTTGCAGGGTGAAGGCGCGATCCGCCGGATCGCCGCCGTGCCCAATCACTATCGCCTGGGCTATCGCCACAACGGCATGACCGTGTGGGATGTGTGCGATGAACAGATGCCGCGCCTGGGCGAACTGATCGGCGCCCAACCCTTTGTCAGCCACTGCTATCGCCGGCCCCGGCGCGCGGACTGGCCCTACAACCTGTTCGCCATGGTCCATGGCCGCAGCCGCGAAGAAATCGACAGTTACCGTGAACACCTGCGCTTCTTGCTGGGCGATGCCAGCCGGGCGGACGAGATGTTGGTGAGCAGTCGCATCCTGAAAAAAACCGGCCTGCGCCTGACCCAACGATCCACGGTGGAAGCTGCCCACACAGATGCTGGATGACCCACCGCTAACGCAGCCTCGCAGGGCGAGACAGCTCCCCCACACAAGGACCACCCCATGCTTAGGATCAGTCATTACCTGCGCACCCTGGCCGGCCAATGCCCACCACCGCGCAGCGCCAAACCGGGCAGCGACCGCGCGCCGGTGGTGATCTGGAACCTGCTGCGCCGCTGCAACCTGACCTGCAAGCACTGCTACGCCACCAGCGCCGACAGTGTGTTCCGCGATGAGCTGGATACCGAGGCCGCGCTGAAGGTGATCGACGACCTGCACGACGCAGGGGTCAAGGTGTTGATCCTCTCGGGCGGCGAGCCCTTGCTGCGCGATGACCTGTTCCAGCTCAGCGCCTATGCCCGCGCCAAGGGCTTTTTCGTGGCGCTGTCGAGCAATGGCACGTTGATTGACGAAGGCAATATCCAGCAGATCGCCGATGCGCGCTTTGACTATGTGGGCATCAGCATTGATGGCTTGAAGGCCACCCACGATGCATTCCGCCAGTGCGAGGGCAGTTTCGAGCGCTCGATGCATGCCATCAGCCTGTGCCGCCAGGCTGGCATTCGTGTAGGCCTGCGCACCACCCTGACCCAGGAAAACCACGCGCAGTTGCCGCAACTGCTGGGGCTGATGCGCGAATACGATGTGCAGAAGTTCTACCTCTCGCACCTCAACTACAGCGGGCGCGGCAAGCGCAGCCGGCAACTGGACGCCCATCAGCAGATGAGCCGCGACGCCATGCTGATGATCTTCCAGCAGGCCTGGAACGACGTCCAGAACGGCGTGGCCAGCGATTTTGTGAGCGGCAACAACGACGCCGACGCCGTGCTGTTGCTGCAATGGGTGCATCAGCATTTGCCGGAACACTACCCGCAACTCGAACACCTGCTGCATGCCTGGGGCGGCAATGCCTCGGGCAGCGGTATCGCCAATATCGACAACACCGGCGAAGTGCACCCGGACACTTACTGGTGGCAACACTCGGTGGGCAATGTGCGCCGCACCTCGTTTCGCGAAATCTGGCTGGAACGCCCCGACCCGTTACTGCTGCGCCTGCGCCAATACCCGCGGGAGGTCGGTGGCCGTTGCACCGACTGCCGCTGGCTGAACATCTGCAACGGCAACACGCGCACCCGCGCCTGGGCCGACGGCGATCTCTGGGGCCCGGACCCCGGTTGCTACCTCAGCAACGCAGAAATCGCCCGCACCCCGCCCACCTTGATTCCTTGCTCGGCACGCTGAACCACCGGCCGCTCACCTGGTGAAACAACCGGGGAGCGCCAACCTGATGATGAACCAAGGAAGTCTCATGCACTCAACCTACGCCTTACCCTACGCGCTGCACAGCCCCTTCCACCCCGGCGAAGTCGCCCTGGTCGGCGCCGGTCCCGGCGACCCGCGCCTGTTGACCCTGCGCGCCTGGAGCCTGCTGATGCAGGCGGATGCAGTGGTGTTCGATCGCCTGATCAGTGCCGAGTTGCTGACCCTGATCCCGCTGACCTGCGCCCGCCATTACGTGGGCAAGGCCAGCGGATATCACAGCCTGCCCCAGGAGCAGATCAATGAATTGCTGGCCGAACTGGCTCAGCAAGGACAGCGCGTGGTGCGGCTCAAGGGCGGCGACCCCTTCGTGTTTGGCCGCGGTGCCGAAGAGCTGGAATACCTGCTGGCGCAAGGGGTGTCGTGCCAGGTAGTGCCAGGCATCACCGCAGCATCCGGCTGCAGCGCCTATGCGGGCATCCCGTTGACGCACCGTGATCTGGTCAACTCGTGTCGCTTCGTCACCGGGCATTTGCAGCGCGACGGTGAGTTGAAATTGCCCTGGGACAGCCTTGCCGACGGCAGCCAGACCCTGGTGTTCTACATGGGCCTGTCGAACCTGGCGATGATCGCCGAACGCCTGATCGGCGCCGGGCTGTCTGCGGAGACGCCGGCGGCGTTGATCTGCAACGGGGCCCGCGTCGACCAGCAAGTGCATCGCGGCACCCTGCGCCAACTGCCGGCCCTGGCTTTGATGTGCGAGCCCAGCGTGCCGACCTTGACGGTGATCGGGCATGTGGTGGATCTGTTTGCCGATGCGCCCCTGCACTACCCCGCCAGCCTCGCGCCCGCTCACCTCGCGCGGCCCAGGGTGGCAGTATGAAGCGCCTGTGGCTGGTGCCGCTGCTCTGGGCCAGCGCCGCCCACGGTGCGCCGGATGCCGCCGCCGATTACCAGCAGCATTGCCAGAGCTGCCATGGCCTCAACCGGGTCGGCAGCACCGGCCCGGCGTTGTTGCCGGAGAGCCTGGGGCGGATCAAGCCGGCCGAGATTCGCCAGGTCATCGAACACGGGCGCCCGGCCAGCCAGATGGCGGCATTCGCCGGTCAACTCAGCGCGCAAAAGATCGACGGCCTGGTGACGTTCCTGCAACAGCCGCCCGCCACGCCCGCGACCTGGAACGAGCAGGATATCCGCAGCAGCCACCGCCAACTGGCCGACCTCAGCCAACTGCCCAGCACCCCGCAGCATCACGCCGACCCGCTGAACCTGTTTGTGGTGGTGGAATCCGGTGACCATCACATCGACATTCTCGACGGTGACCGTTTTGAGGTGCTCGACCGTTTTGCCTCGCACTTTGCCGTTCACGGCGGGCCGAAGTTTTCCCCGGACGGGCGCTTTGTGTACTTTGCTTCGCGCGACGGCTGGATCAGCCTGTATGACCTGCATAACCTCAAGCTGATCGCCGAGGTCCGCGCCGGCCTCAATACCCGCAACCTGGCGGTGAGCAAGGACGGGCGCTGGGTGCTGGTGGGCAATTACCTGCCGGGTAACCTGGTGGTGCTGGATGCGCGCGACCTGTCGCTGGTCAAGACCCTGCCGACGAATTCGCGGGTCAGCGCGGTGTACACCGCACCGCCGCGCAACAGTTTTATCGTCGCCCTCAAGGATGTGAATGAGGTCTGGGAGTTGTCCTACGCGGCCGCGACCCCGAGCTTCGAGCCCCGGCGCATCCAGGCCCAGGACGTGCTCGATGACTTTTCCTTTTCCCCTGACTACCGGCAACTGCTCGCCACTTCGCGCAAGGCCGGTGGCGGGCAAGTGATCGACCTCGACTCCGGGAAGGTGGTCACCGACATCGCGCTGTCGGGTATGCCGCACCTGGGCTCGGGGACCTACTGGCAACGCAATGGGCAGTGGGTGTTTGCCACGCCGAATATCAGCAAGGGGCAGATCTCGGTGCTGGACCTCAAGACCTGGAAACTGATCAAGGAAATTCCCACCCTCGGGCCGGGGTTCTTTATGCGCAGCCACAGCAACTCGCGCTATGTGTGGAGTGATGTGTTTTTCGCACCCGGCAACGATGCGATCCACTTGATCGACAAGCAGACCCTGGAAATCGCCCATACCCTGCGGCCCATGCCGGGCAAGA
This sequence comes from Pseudomonas sp. WS 5411, assembly GCF_012985595.1. Classification (NCBI taxonomy): domain Bacteria; kingdom Pseudomonadati; phylum Pseudomonadota; class Gammaproteobacteria; order Pseudomonadales; family Pseudomonadaceae; genus Pseudomonas; species Pseudomonas sp. WS 5411. The sequence goes on along the minus strand of NZ_JAARMC010000010.1, from coordinate 89,628 downwards.
CCGCAGCACATGTGGAGTTCACCAAGGATGGGCGCTACTTGCTGTTGAGCATCTGGGATCGCGAGGGCGCGTTGATCGTGTATGACAGCCAGACGTTGCAGGAGGTCAAGCGGATCCCCATGAACAAGCCTTCGGGCAAGTACAACGTGGGGAACAAGATTGAGTTTGCGGAGGGGACTTCGCATTGATGGGGGGCTGGATGGCTGGCGACAGTGACGTGCCAGCCAGTAACGGCGGTGACTGAAGGGCCGCCATCGCGGGCACGCCCGCTGCCACACGGGATCTGGATCAGAAGGCGTAGGTAGCCCCCAGGCTGAGCACTTCGCCCTTGAGCTGGGCTTTGCCGTCCAGCGACGCCGCGCCAAGGCGATCAACGTTCTTGGTCTTGAGCTTGACGGTTTCTACAAACTGCCGTGAATAGGCACCGTCGATACTCAAGCCCGGAACCGCCCGGATGTTGTAGCCAAACCCCAGGGACGCAAATATCCGATCGCCATCAGGAATCCGCGGGTCACGGGTGGAGTTGGGGGTCGGGGTCTGGTCAAAGGCCACGCCGCTGCGCAGGGTGAAGTCATCGGTGAGTTTGTAGTCGCCGCCGAGGGCGTACATCCAGGTGTTCTTGTAGTTGTAGGGAATCGACACCAGGGTGCTGCCATCCGACTTCAAGGTCAGGGCCTTGAACGATGACCATTGGGTCCAGGTGGCACTCACGCCCAGGGTCAGGCGGTCGGAGAACTGGTGTACCCAATCCAGGGAGGCATTGGCCGGGATGTCCAGTTGGGCCGAGGCATTGGCGCCACCGGGATACAGATGCAGGCCTGGATAGGCCAGTTCGACCAGGGTCTTGCCATCCAGCACAGGGGTGGTCATGACATCTCTGGAGAGTGCATCGGCGTAGATATTGTATTTGCCCTCCAGCTTGTTCTTGATCTTGGCGTGGTAGTTCAGGCCCAAGGTATCCCGGGTGGTCGGCTTCCAAGCCATACCGGCAAACCAGCCCAGGGAAATGTTGTCGACTTTGACCCGCATCAATGCCAGGCCCTGGCCGGCGGGAAACGGCGTGTAGCCCAGGTCCGGCGACTGCGCAGCGGCGGCGTAGAGGTCAACGTTCTGGCTTACAAAGCCTGTGGTGTGCTGCAAAATCCCCCCGCCACCGATGGAGAACTGATCATTGACCTTGAACGACAGCGAACCGGTCAGGCCCACGGTTTCGATTTTGGTGTCTACCGCAAAGTCCCGGCCCTTCCAGTCCTCGTCCCACGTCGTGCGGGCCCCCATGGGCACCACCTGGCTCAGGCCAAAGGCAAAACGCTCGTTGATCGGGATAACCGTAAAGCCCGTCGGTGCCCAGGCTTCAAACCCACCCTGGCCACCGTCACCGGTGCGCGGCGTCGAGGTCGGCAGGCCGGTATCAGGATCAAGGACCGTAATGGATGCGGGATTGCCCGCGTAGTCATACGCCGAGCCTTTGTACTTGATGTCGATATTGGCGTAGTTGAGGGTGAACTGCGAAACGGGCCGGTCGATAAAGGCCATCGCCGCCGGGTTGTTGAAGGCCGCTGATGGGTCGTTCCTGAACAGCGAACCGCCACCGAACGCCCGGCCCCAGCCTGCGGTGTTGGCAGTCGGCGTCATGAACCCGCCGGCCTGGACCGGGCACGCCGCAACCGTCAGCCCACCCAACACTGCCAGGGCAAAGAATGCCAGGACCTGCTGTTTGTTGTGTTTCATGCACCACTCCGTCGTATCGTTACCCACCCCAGCAGGTGCCTCGAATAAGGCACCTGCCTTTCACGGGTGATCAGCCCTTTGCACTAGCAAGCGCGATGGCTCAAGGCGCCACGCTCAGGCTCGGGACCTTGACGGTCAGGGACTGGACGGCGCAGTTGCCGGAAAGCGGCTGGTTTTTACCGGTCAACGTGCGAGTCGCCTGGTTCCACTCGCCATTGAGGGTACCCGGGCCGCAGTTGGAGGAAGGGAACGCCACGGTCCAACCCACGTTTGAGACGGTGCCGCTACCGATGCCGGTGCTCGCGTTATAGCTGGTCGCGGTCAATACCCAACCCGGAGACGGAACGTTTTTCATCTTCGGCAGATTGCACAGGCCACCGCCAGTGAGCGTTGCCGAAGTGATGGTGGCTACGCCTGCGGATACATTGCCGCCGAAAGTGACGCCGCAGGTAATGGGAGCCCCGAAGGAAGATGGCGACGTTACAACAATCGTGCCTGCCTCAGTGGTAAATGGACCTTCCGGGATAATCGACACGGCGCTGGCCATGGAAGCCGCCCCGAACAACAGAGCAAACGAACTTACACGAACGAGGGCTTTCAAACCTTTCATTATTTTTCCTCACATGGATGGCGAACTATTTCGCCGGGGTAATGGCCATGAGCAAGAGTTCACATTGAAGCTGTGACACCCCCCTCTCTGACCAAATCTCAATTCAAATAACGGCATTAAATCGCTTATCAATCCAGGAACCTTTTTAAACTTATAAAACCCCGAGCAGCTCTGTTTTATTACCACTCGTTAGTTTCTGGCTTGCCGAACACTTACATAGGGCGCGCTGCATCTTTATTTAACGCCACATACACTCAGTAACGTCCCTAACCCCAAGGCAGACAAATTTCTGGCAATAAGCGTTTGTGAGCCCCATCGACTCCGAAAAAACCCACGACATTCAGATCAAGCAAGACGATGCTGGTACTGCTACACCCACTCCAGGAGCCCTGCCGGGTGGGCATTGGCGACAGGTCGATACTGCAAGACTTGATTAGCCCTTTGCCAACACCTTCCATAAAGAACATAGATACAGAGCAGTGCCGACATCAAACAAGGCCCCAAGCAAGTACGGAAACTTAAACTAGAAAATTGCGCCTAAAAACATTGCAGACAAGTCAATCGCCTCCACAAGAGCCTATATTTAGAAATTTCTTTTTAAAACTCGTATCAAATAATCTACCTGAAAAAATCACTTACGCCAGAGGGGCACCCTCCATTTACGAGAAGTCCTACGCAACAGCTTTATACTCGTAGGAAAGTCGAATAACTCGAACCACCGGCCAACTTCGGCGCAAGCGCCAGCGCACGGGAAGTCAAGGCTCAATATAGAGTGGAATTATTTGCAGGACTTATTTGTAGGATCAATGCAAGACGTGGCTATGCACCGGCCTCATCATTCATCTTGACTGCCCGCTCGCGAACAAATCGTTGCACCGCGTCGCCGGGCAACGCTTTGCTGAAATACCAGCCCTGGATAATCAACTCCGCCCCGGCGTGCCCCCTGCCCGACTGGAGGAAGGCCAACTGCTCAGCGGTTTCCACCCCTTCCACCACCACCCCCAGGTTCAGCGCCTCACAAAAGCGCAGCATGCCGGTCAAGACCTGCGCGCCCTTGGGGTCCTGCTGGGCCACCACAAAACTGCGGTCGATCTTGATGAAGTCCACCGGGAACTGGTGCAGGTAACTCAGCGCCGAAAACCCCGTGCCAAAGTCGTCGATATAGACCTTGGCACCAATGGCCTGCAGCTTCTGGATCATCTGCCGGGTCGCCTGGATATCGCTCACCAGCGCATCCTCGGTGATCTCCACCGACACATGGCCGTGGGCCAGGGAGAGGATGTCCACCAGTTGCCTGCCATAGGCGGGGTTCGTCAGGGTGGCGCTGGAGACATTAATGGTGATCGGTAGGGCAAAGCCGATTTTCTGCCACTTCTGGTACTGACGCACGGCCTGGGAGGCGACCCAGACGTCCACGTCCGGCATCAACCGGGCCTGGGCCAGCCACTGGAGGAACTCCCACGGCGAATGCACCTTGCCCTGGCTATCCCGCGCGCGCATCAGCGCTTCACAGCCGGTGCACAAACCCGTCAGGGAGGACACCTGGGGCTGGTACTCCAGGTAGAACTCGTAGTCGCTGATCTGCTGGATCCTGCTCAATGCACTGGCCTGGCGTGCCAGCGCCCGGTGCGCAGTCAGCACTGGGTCCAGTTCCAGCAGACGCCCTTTTTCTTCGAGCCCGCGAAAGGTCATGTCGAAAGACTTGAGGTAAACAGTACCGCCCTCCACCGCCTGCCGATGAATCGCGCGGACATAGGGCGCATAGACCAGTATCCCGACTCCCAGCAGCACCAGTTGCAGCGCCACCGCAGCCAGATCGCCCTGGGTACTCAGGTAGGCGTTGAGCAGCACCGGCGCGGTGAACGGCACACTGGCCACCGCTGGCGAGACCCAGCCGGCCTGCACCACCAGCAATGCCAGCACCGTATTGATCACCGGCACGGCTAAAAAAGGGATAAACAGGCGCGGATTGAGAATGATCGGCAAGCCAAACAGCAGCACTTCGCTGACGTTGAACAGCGACAGCGGCAGGCTGGCCACCGCCAGCAACCGCATGGACTGGCTTTTGGAAAACAGCAGAATCGCCAGCAACAGGCACAGGGAACCGCCAGCCCCGCCAATAAAGGCAAAGCACCCCAGCAGACCGCCATTCAACGCATACAGGACGGGCTCCCCCGCCGCCAATGCCGCGCCATTGAGTATCACGGCCTGGTCCAGGGCATCAAACAGCGGCTGGATCGCGTACACGCCATGGATGCCAAAAAACCACAGCAGCGAATTGATCGCCGTGACAAACACACCGGTGCCATAAGGGGACTGCAGCGTATCGAGCATCACCGGGCCCTGGAACTGCGCCACATGAGCAACCTGCAACAGCAACGACAACGTCACCACCAGTAGCAATGCGGTGATTGCTCCCGGTACCACCATGTTGATCGTACCCCTGAGGTTGTGTCCCACCAGGTCTGCGTTGACCAAGCGGGTCCAGCGGTAGCGATGCAGCCAGGCAATCACCGGGACATTGATCAACGGCGAGGCGATGGCAATAAACAGGACAAAGGTTGCCGACGCACGTGGATAGTCCCGCAGGACAAAGGAGGCAATGACCACGTGTGCCAGGCACAAAAACGCTACTGGCAACTGCGCTAAGCGGTGCTGGATTGCCAGCATATAGCCGATGGAAGCGGCCACCAGCAGCGGGATCACGGAACTGATCTTGGCATGCAGGCCGGCCAGGAATGCCACGACCGGCGATGGGAAGTCGAGAATGCGGGCGCATTCGGACAACAGCAGAAAACCCGCCGAGACCAGCAAGCATGGCAAGATCCATAACAGGCCTTCCCGGATGGCTCGCAGCGACTCCGTGCTTGCCAGGGCTGCCAGGCGTTGGGTGAAGAACAGCTTGAACAGCGTCTGCGCCATGACTATCTCCCTGCCCTCGGGCCATCACACCGGTCTTCAACGAGGGCTTAACGCTACACGGCCGGGCCCCGAAAATGAAAGGATTTTGCCGCGTTTGGCATCGATGCGTCGTCCTGGGATACCAGCAGACGTGCAGACAAGGGTGTAATTTCCTACGCTTTTTGAAACAATACCGTGCTTGAGGGCCTTGCTGCCCACGCGGGTACCGCAGGTTTTCGGAACCAACTGCCACCCGCTCATGTCATGAGCTGTACGGGTCTGTCGACCCGCAGGCCGGCATCGAATGACTCGATCCGCAGGCCACGTTTACACCCGCAGGCATCGGTACGCCGACTGACCCAGCGTTCTCAGGGAGATGTATTGAACATGCAACGCAGGCTTACAAATCGTGCGCGACCTCTGGTTTTCACCGTAGGGCTTTGGTTGTGTGGGGTCGCTGTACTGTTTTTGATCAAGGCCGCCGTTGAAGCCGTCGAAGGGCCTATCAGCAAAACCTGGATCGACTTGACCCTGGTGCTGACCGCCTACCTGTTTTTTTTCTTGTTGGATCCACTGCAACAGTGGACAGCCAATCGGCTGCGTAAACGTGCCCGACGCAAAAGCCGTTACGAACAAGCCTCGTCCTGAGGTCGCGCAACCTGTATTTGCGGAGCCCCCCCTTGTCTGAACCTGGCGAAAACCTTCAGCTTGCCCTGGATATATTCCTGAGCCAGCACCCCGATCTGCGCACCGAACTGGACACGCTGAACCCCTTGGCAGCCCAGGCCAAGCGGGAAACCATGGCGCAATACCGGGCCGAGCGCCTGCATGAGGCCTTTGAGGCCGAGGCAGAAGCCCGCAACCTGTTTGCCTGGGAACTGACACTGCAACTGATCAGCCAGTCGCCACAGGAGTTCGAGGCCAAGCGCCTGGAGGTTCACAAGGAAGTGGCCCAGATGGCGGGACTGGAGTGGGCTGAGTATTGTCAGCTGCATGGTCTGGCAGACAGTTCACCTTAACGGGCAGCGAACCAGCGGCCCACCACCGAATGTTCACACTGCATGGCCACCTGCAACTCGTCGAGGGTGATGGTTCGCCGCTGCGGGTCGCCATTGAGCGCTATTTTCAGTGCCGGCCAGCAACGCCGGGGCAGTTGTCGCGGAGGCGCCAGTCGCGCGCCTTGTGTACTACGCCTGCCCAGCGCCAGGTCATACACCAGACACGCTGCACCATAGACCTCGCTACTGGCTGACAGGGGTGCGCCGTCCAGCAGTTCCGGGGCGGCATAGGCCGGTGTCCAGGCAGTGAAGCGCTGTGGGTTCAAGGCCGGCAGCCCGGACAGCGGCGGCGCAAGCTGCGATGCCGTAGCAGTCGGGTGTGTCACACCATCGCCAACGGATGCTTGCGGATTGGTGCGCCGAATACCCGGTCGATGGCATCCAGGTCATGCTCGTCAAGAACCAGCCTGGCCGCCGCCGCGTTGAGGCGCACGTGTTCAGGGCTCACGGCTTTGGGGATGGCGATAACGCGGTCCTGCCGCAGTACCCATGCCAGGGCCACTTGAGCCGGTGTGGCCTCGTGTCGACGGGCAATCTGCTTGAGGGTGGGGCTGCTCAGCAGGTCTCCTCCCTGGGCGATCGGGCAGTACGCCATCAACGGCAGGTTGTGTTGTTGCCACCAGGGCAGCAGGTCGAACTCAATACCACGCTGTTCGATGTTGTAGAGCACCTGATTGGTGGCGCAGGCGGGTGATGCCAGCTCCTGAAGATCCGATACGTCGAAGTTGGACACGCCCCAGCGCCCGATCTTGCCGGCATCGCGCAGCCGCTCAAAGGCGTCAACCGTTTCTGCAAGAGGGTATTGCCCGCGCCAGTGCAGCAGATACAAGTCGATGTGATCGGTGCCCAGGCGCTTGAGGCTGGCTTCGCAGGCCCGTGGGACCCCGGTTTTACTGGCGTTGTGCGGGTAGACCTTGCTGACCAGGAACACCTGGTCCCGGCGCCCCTGGATCGCCTCCCCGACCACTTCTTCCGCACCGCCTTCGCCGTACATCTCGGCGGTGTCGATCAGGGTCATGCCCTCGTCGATACCCAATTGCAGGGCAGCGACTTCCGCTGTTCGCCGTGCAGAATCTTCCCCCATACGCCAAGTGCCTTGGCCGATGACCGGAACCGGGGTACCCGCCAGATCAATGGTGCGCATGCCAACCTCCAGATAAGTGTGCGTTGCCATCATGTGGCACTGCCCGCGCCACAGGGTTCAATGCAAATCCACGGCCACGCGCCGGCCCTCAGCCCACGCTGCGAAACGCACTGGGACTGAGCCCCGTCCAGCGCTTGAACGCCCGGCGAAAGCTACGTACGTCACTGTAGCCGACCTCTTGGGTAATACGCTCGATGGACAGCCCGGGGTTGCCCAGCAAACCCATGGTCCGGGCACGACGCACCTGTTCCAGCAAGGCTTCGAACGTCAGCCCGTGGTCGGTCAGGCGCCGACGCAGGGTGCGCCCGCTCATGTTCAGGTCACTGGCGACCTTCTCCAATTGACTGCCCTGCAAGTCGCGGGAAATAGCGCGCTCCACCGCCTGGATCAGGTCCATTTTGCGGTGCAGCTGGGCACTTTCCAGTTCCAGCAGGCCAAGGGCCTGGCGCAATGCCAGGGCATGGTGATTGGGCAATTGCACGTCAAGCCAGCGGGCCTCAAGCACCATGCGGTTGTGCAGACAGCCAAAACGCACATCATCACCGAACAAGCGCTGGTACTCGGCGGCATACACCGGCGGCGCATGCATGAACTCCATGCGCAACGGCTTGAATTCGCTGCCCACCAGGGTCCGACCGTAGACCATGAGGCTGGCAAAGAACTCTTCGGCGGCAAAAACCTGGACGTCGGCATAGGGCAGCAGGCATTCGACCTCGACCATGACCTCCAGCGCGCCTTCAAGGGTGCGCGAGGTGGCGATGCCGCCGGAGGTGTGCTGGTGCCGTTCGCCCACGGCAAAGGCATCGCGCAGGGTCTTGCACAACGAAATGACATGCCCCAGCAAACCCAGGGTGCCCAGCACATTCTGATTGCCGACACGCAGGCCCAGCCCCTGCTCAGGCATGACCTTGAGGGCCCGCTGGATCATCGCCACGGCCTGGCGGTAGGAAATGCGCAGCGCCGGGTCGTCCAGGTCCGCCAGGGTAAACCCCAGGCCACGGCAAAGATGCTCGGCATTGGCGCCCTTTTGCGCCACAACCTGCCCCAGGGTTTGCAGGAGAAAGGGCGAGACCAGGGCCAATTCGTAATGTGGATCAACGGTTTTGCTGTGCATGGATCTGCGATTCCCGACTGTATGCCCGGCTATTGTTTTAGAAACATCCTGACAATCATAGGTGCTTGCAAGGCTCGCCGCACTCTGAATGAACGCTGTCCGGCAAAGCCCCCTTATGTGGCCGCCAATACCCTGCCCACTAGGGCGCCAAGGGCTTATTTGTATGGGCCAGGCCCCGGTGAGGGCCGACCTTCCAACAATAATAATGAGCCCTGACATGAATCCGACCCGTGCGCTTGCCCCCCTGCCCTTTGCCCTGGCGCTTATCAGCATCAGCCTGCCGACCCTGGCCACCGAGGGCGGCGTAGACAATATCGGCCCTGGTACCGACGGCTTTTACATCCTGCCCCTGGATGTCGATCACCTGCCGGACCACATGTTCGCTTTCAACCTTTACTACAACCACTATGAAGCGACGAAACTGGACATCAGTTCCCTGGGGGGCAAAGTGCCGCAGGTGAAGATCCGCTCGGACGCGATCATCCCGCGCCTGGACTACCTGAGCCCGTTGCGGGTGTTTGGCGGGCGGTTGGGCGGCTACATCGCGCAGCCGTACCTCAAGCAACAAGTGGCGCTGTTCGGCATGTCTGACCAGCGCGAAAGCATGGGTGACACCACCATCGCGCCGATAATCCTGTGGGACCTGGGCAAAAACCTGACCCTGGGTGCCGCCGTGGAAATCACCGTGCCTACCGGTGAGTACGATGCTTTCCGCCTGGCCAATACCAGCAACAATTTCTACACCTATAAGCCCCTGGTGTCGGTGACATGGCTGCCTGACGAGCGCACTGAGCTGTCGATCAAGACCACCTACAGTTTCAACAAGGAAAACCACGCCACGGACTACCGTTCCGGGCAGATTTTCCACTTCGACTACTCGGCCAGCTACAAGGTGACCGACAACCTGAGCCTGGGTATCAATGGCTACTATCTCAAGCAGACGACTGACGATAAGCAGTACGGGCGCACTGTCACCAATATCTACGGCGAAGATGTCGACGATGGGGTGCGGGGCCAGGTGTTTGCGGTGGGGCCGGCGGTGTACTTCACCTTTCTCAAGTACGCCAGTGCGGAGATTCGTTGGGCCAAGGAGTTTGATGTAGAGAACCGGCCGGAAGGCGATATGTTGTGGGCCAAGCTGACGATTCCGTTTGCGTTGTAGGATCCGCCTGAAGCGAGGGGGCTTGCCACAACAAGCCCCCCTTGCCACAGGCCAGTTCCTGCGCAGGAGTGCGTCATTTCAACCGCTGTAAACCGGCCAATTGTCGACAATTTTACCGCCGCGCACCGCCAGCAGATCGCCAAACTGCAAGAGCACCGATTCAGTCTGGGTCGGGCGCATGAACACCTGATCGTCGATGTTCAAGCCAACCCCCGGCGAGCCATTGACCATCTCCTGATTGGAGCTGCGGCCATACAAGCCATTACTTTGCAGCCCCGAGGGCGACTCGAACTCGGCCATCCAGTTGCCACCATAGATAAAAAACGTCGCGCGCTGGTTGCGATCCCACCAGGACAACAACCGGGATTTATCATCCAGCGCCGGGATGTTGACCGCGCCGGTGCTTTTGAGCACTGGCGTGGCAATGTAGGCCGCCGGGACGTGCTCGCTGAGGGATGGCAAATCATAGTGCGTTGGCTTGAGCATGGCGGTGCCCACAGAAACTTCACTGCTCAGTTGCTCCTGCTCATGCATCCCATAGCTGGGGCTGCCAGCGGTGTTGAGCGTCAGGCCGGCATGCCACAGCCCTGCAAACTGCTGGCGGGTGAAGTCGACAAAGCCGTTGTAGCGCTGCATGACCTTGTCGAACAACGTCTGGGGCGAGCCAAGGATGCCCGGCACGCCCATGCCGACAAACGGGTCATAGCCCATGAAGCCGGCAAATTCCAGGTGCCTGGGGTGTGCACTGATCAACCCCAGCATCTGCCCCAGCACCGTGTTATCGCTGATACCGCCGCGGTGCAGGCCCACATCCAGTTCGATATTGATCCGCAGCCGTGTGCCCAGGCCCTGGGCCAGCGCCAGGTATTGTTGCAGGCGCTGTGGCGTATCCAGCAGCCACTGCAATTGCCGGGCGGGGTCGAAGGGCCCCTGATGGCCTTGATAGAACAGCTCGGCAGAACGCACCGGCAACGGCTTGCCCAGCAGGATATCGGCGTCGGGAAACACCTGGGCGTCATGGTTGAGAAAGGGTTGGTGAAACGACATCAGGCGCTGGGTGCCGGCGCGCTTGGCAATGTAGGCCAACAGGCCCGGCGCAGGCAGGGATTTTTCCACCAGCCGTAGGTGTTTACCTCCGCGCTGCACCGACTGCATGACGATGTCGATATTGTGATCCAGGCGATCCAGGTCAATCAGCAGCACCGGACGCATCGGCCCATGGGCTTTGAGCTGCTGGTTCAACTGGCGAAAATATTCGCTGTAGGGCGAGCCCCGGTCAGCCGGACGCAGCAGCGCCGCGCCCGCCACCAGCAACGCACCGGCGCCGAGGGTGCCGACCATGAAGTGTCTGCGGTTCATCAGGCTACTCCCAGGATTGATGACAGGTGTGCATTAAGGAATTTGCCGCCGGGGTCCAGGGCCTGGCGCACCCGCGCGAACTCGTTCCAACGCGGATACAGGGCCTGCAGGGCGCGGGCATTGAGGGTATGCAATTTGCCCCAGTGCGGCCGGCCGGCGTATTTCCAGAAGATGGGCTCGATCGCGGCAAAAAAGTTGTGATGGTCCATGGTGTAGTGCTGGTGCACCGAGATCGAACAGCTGTCGCGGCCTTCAAACATGCTCAAGGGAATATCGTCAGCCTTGACGTAGCGGTACTCGATGGGAAACCAGGTGCGCAGGTCTTTTTCGCGGATCAGCTTGAGGATTTCCCGCAGGCAGGCCGGACCGTGTTCGGCGGGCACCGAATACTCCATCTCGTTGAACCGCACATTGCGCACGTTGGCGTAGACCTCGAACGATTCAGCCACACGGTCCTGGAAACTGGCGAAATAGCGCAGGCTGTTCAGCAGCGTGCGGCGGGTTGCGGGGAAGTCGCTGGCATATTTGTCGAGGTTCTCGATAATCGACACAAACTCATTGCCGCCCGCCTCTGCCGGGTCGATTGGCGGGGTTGGCGCGTCGGTGGTTTCGTTGAGGGCGATGGACAGCGCGTAGTCGGAATGTGTCACCACCAGCATCTCCCAATGCTGGTTCTCGCGGGTGTTGTTCGCCACATCCTCCAACAGCTCTTCGGTCGGCGCTATCCATTGGCGCTCACGCAGACGGTAAGGGGTGCGGTTTTGCATGCGCACGCGGGTGGTCACGCCGAGCGCGCCCAGCGACACCCGTGCGGCGTTGAACAACTCGCGCTCACGCCCGGCGTCGCAGTCCAGCACCTCGCCGTCGGCCGTCACCAGTTGCAGGCCGGTGACACCGGCTGAGTACGAGGTAAACCCAACCCCGGTGCCATGGGTCGAGGTGGAAATGGCGCCGGCCAGGGTCTGATAGTCGATGTCCGCCATGTTCGGCAGGGCCTGGCCGACAGCCTTGAGCGCCGGCCCCATGCGTGACATGGGCGTGCCGGCGGCGAAGGTGGCTTGCAGACTGCTGGCATCGTGCTCGAGCAAGCCATTGAAAAAACTCAGTGACAGTAATGTGCCATCTGTCGGTACCAGGGCACTGAATGAATGGCCCGAGCCCACCGGGCGGATCTTGCCCGGTGCCTGGCGAATGATCTGCACCAACTCCCCCAGGTCCTTGGGCGCCAGCCGCTCAAGGGGCAGGCAGCTTTGGGCGCCCGACCAATTGCGCCAGGGGATCAAGCGCGGCGCCCGGGCCAATTGGGCCAGCGCCGGGTTACTGCTGATTGCCAGAAATGCGCCGGCCACCGCCGAGCGCTGCAACAGTTGCCTGCGTGAAAGCACCATTACCTACCCCATTGTTGTTATTGGATATGAACACCGGCCATAAAACTGATCAGCCCCAGGAACTGGTCCTCGGAACACTGCATGCACAGGCCCATCGGCGGCATGCCGTTGTAGCCGTTGAGGGTGTGGTCCAGCAGGGTGTCCGCGCCCAGGGCAACACGCGGGCTCCAGGCCTGGCTGTCGCCGGTCAACGGCGCGCCGGAGGCAGGGTTGGCGTGACACAGTTTGCAACTGGTGTCGTAGAGCTGGGCCAGCGCCGGGTCGGCAGGCATGGCGTTGCTTGCCGTGGCAGGCTGCGGGGGATGTTGCGGTTTGTCGTCACAGGCGGCCAGCAGGCCAAGCAAGGCCAGCAGCAAACCCATGCGGCGGGAGGTCGTAGACCACATAGCCAGCCTCTCTTTTTTAGTATGAACAGCTGGGTTCACACTAAGTCAGGGACGGCGCGGCGTTGAGGGTATTGGGGGACACAAAGGGGGGCTTGGGCGGACAGGGTCGGGCGACCGGCGCTCCATTACAGAACGCCGGCGCCCGCAATAGCCGGCTTAGAAAGCCAGACCGACCTTGAAGCCGTACTCATCGCGCTTGAGCTTGGTGTTATCGGCCACTTCGGAGTCCGCGTCGAGCTTGTACTCGGTACGGGTGTAGTACAGGCCCGCCATCACCGGCAGGTCGCCGTTCTGGTTCATCAGCAAGCTGACTTCGGCGTAGGGATTGGTGCGGTCCTTGAGGTCCACGGTGTCGCTGCCAATGCCGTCAACCTTGAGCTTGGCGCGGCCGTCAATGGTATGGCGGGCGCCCACTTCGACGCGCATGGTCATGCTGTCGAACTGATGGTTGTAACCCACCGCCGCCTTGGCAAACGGCGACTTGTTGGTGAGTTTCATGTCGTAGTCGCCAGAGTCCGGCTCATAACGGGTCCAGCTGTAGCCACCGCCGACCAGCACGTCGACAAAGTTGCGCGCATCCAGCGCGGCGCGCCAGCCCAGGTCGAGGTCGGCCTGGCCCTCCTTGAGTTTGTTGTCGCTTTTCTTGCCAAACTTGGCGTCCACGCCGGCCTGATAGATAAAGCCGGATTCGGCAGTCAGCTTGTTGCCAAAGTTATAGAACAGGCCGGCTTCCGGCATATGGTCCTTGTCGCTTTCGCTACCGCCTTCAAGCTTGAAGTCGTTGTAGCTGCCGAGGATACCGAAGGTGGAAATCGGATCGGTGGACGGCGCAGCGAATACCATCGCCGGTGCGGCAACCAGGGCCAGGACCGAGGAGTTCTTGAGGATTTTTCCGAATAGTTTGGACATCGTTTTACATCTCCTTTTTTAGGTGGGCAAATTATTCAAGAAACGGTTCGAACCCCCTGTTTTGCAAAAGGTTCGATTTAATTTGCCTTGGAGTTGGAGGTAAAACGCTTCAGCGAAGGCTCTGGATCAGGCCTTCCAGAGTAGGCCTATCAGCTATCGGCCAATAGTTGCGCCAGTCGCGGGCGTAGCTGTGGGTGCTTGGGCACGCGTAAACCAAACGCTTCACGCAGCAGTTCCAGCAATTGGTCGACGTCGGTGATCGAGCGTTTTTCGCTGTCACCGCCCACGTGATGAACGGCGTAGTTGCCGTTGTTTAACGTACGCCGCAGGCCGGGCCCGATCAGCGCCACTTTCAACTGTTTGATGAACGGCGAATCGGGGTGGGTCGAGACATACCAGTTGCCCAGTTCATAGTCGAAGTGCGACTGCGGCTGCAGGTCGAACACGTACAGCCCTCGCCATTCCTCGCCAACCTGGGCCCACAGGGTGTAGCTGCCGTCCTTCAAGGTCAGGCGATAGGGTTCATGGGCCGTGGCCTGTGGCGCCAGATTGTCCAGCTGCAACGGGCTGCTTGGCACCATGCCACCAAACGCGACATCGCTGATGTAGCGCACACCCGCCAGGGTCACCAGGCTCAGGCGATGGGTACGCGGGGTGTGGGCATCAGGCGGCCCGCCTATGACTACTCGACCGGTGATGCCCCGAGCATCGAAGCCCAGCTCTTGCAACAAGGCCAGGAACATCTGGTTCAGTTCGTAGCAATAACCTCCCCGCCCGTCGAACAGGACTTTTTGCTCGATGCTGGCCAGATCAAGGGGCACTGGCAGTTGCGCCAACACCGAGAGGTTTTCGAAGGCGAAGGTACAGACATGGCGCAATTGCAACTGCGCCAGGGTTTCCAATGTGGGTGCTGGCGGGCTGTCATACCCCAGGCGTTGCAGGTACAGGCGGCTGTGGGTCAGGTTCGGTGAATCCTGGGACATGGCGCGATCCTTGGGCGCGGGCGAAGGTTTCACTAATACCCGTAACCGTTGCCGCTGCCAATACTGATCTGTGGCAATAGATCGTAGGAATGGGGCGCAAACTTTCTGAACCTTTCTGAACCTAATTGCATCAACTCCATATCAAAACAGGGAGGCAATATGGGCACGGCAACGATCTACACCATCCAATACAGGCTGCATGGCGAGCCCAAGTCTTTTGTAGTGCGTGCGGAGGTGATGAATAACGCCGAGGCATGGCATTGGGCCAGCTGTGACGCCGGGGTGGCCCACGTCGGACGCATTGGCCGTCCTGGCCACGAGCGCACCAAGAAGACCACGCGGCCATGGGCGGAGAAATACGGCATCACCGACGTCACCTGGATCGCCCCCAAGCGCCTGTAGGGGCTGCGGCAGGAGCTGGTTTGCCAGCTCCTGCACTGATGGGCGTGAAGTTATGGTTTCAGATCGCCCAAGGGATCATAAGCCGGCTGCTTGCCGGCTTTGTGCTTCTTGTCCAACGGCGCAATGGCCGGGCCGACCGGGTCGACCTGCGGGTCGGCCACATCCGGTGAGTCTGGGTCAAACCCCAAATCGTGCTGATCACTGGCGTGTTCCGACGAATGCGGGCCATCGGGCTTGTTCGATTGTTCAGTCACAGTCATCTCCTTCGCTTTGCTGACGATGCATACATGCGTTAGAGAAAACCCCGGCTGCCATCGTTCAACTTTCTCACGCCCACCCACAAACCATGAGAAGATGCCGCGCCGCGCAATACCCCTACTTAGTTCATGGAGACTGCATCCCGCATGTTTGAGATCAAACCTGTCGATCCGCAAACCTATCGCCAGCAGACCCGCCGCAGCACGCTGATTGTCGCGGTGATCTTCATCGCCCTGGCCATGCTGCTGTCGAGCCTGGCCGTGATGCTGTTTGGCGAGCCCGGCGGCGACAACTTTCGTTTCAATATCGGGGGAGTGGCGGCCGGCGTAGTGCTGACTATCGCCCTGGTACGCGGTCCGCTCTGGTCACAGGCCTGGCTGGCGCCGGCGATCTATGGCTGGCAGCTCAAGCGCAGCCTGATGCGGGTGACCAATGTGATGCACAAGGTGACCGAGCGGGTCCAGGCCAACGACCCGACGGCGATGAAGCTGCTGCGGTTCTATCACCTGGGGCTGACGCAGATGCATGAACTGGACGCCAATTCCAGCGCCCAGGCGCAACTGGTCGGGGAGATCGAGAAACATAAGGCGCAGATGAAGGCGCTGGGAATCAAGGCTGAACAAACGCGCCTGGATCCAGCGTGGCTGGAAGCCATGCGCGGCGCCTGACCTCATAGGAGCCCGTTTGTGGGCTCCTACAAGTGTTTGGCTCAGGCCGCGAAGATCGCGCCCAGGTCCAGACGCCCATCCTTGAGCGGCGGGCACCAGTAGTAGCCACCGGTCAACGGTGTGCTGATGCGGTACAGGCCATCGACAATCCCGTCTTCCAGGCCGCTCATGCGGCGCAACTGAGCTTCAAAGGCGTCAAAGGAGTGGCCGAACGCGAGGAACATCAACCCGGCCTGGCCATTTTCGGCCCAGGGCATGGAACGGCGCACCACAAAGGCTTCGGGGGTGAAGCTCTCCTGGGCGGTGCGCTTGACGTGGGCGGACTCTGGGGCGTCGTCCAGCTCTTCGTTATCGCCATGGCGACGCCCGATGATGTGGTCGCGCTCCTGGGCCGGCAAGGCGGCGAAACCGTCCAGGTCGTGTTGCCATTGCTGGATCGCGGCAAAGCTGGCGCCACTGCCGGCAACGGCCGCTTCGACGGCGGCGTCGTCATGGGGGTTTTCGGTGCCGTCTTCGTAGTCGGTCAGGTCAAAGCCTGTCTTGTAGCGGAAACCTTCAGTCATCTGCACCAGGCGAAAGCCCGGCGCCAGGGCTTTTTCAAAGGCCCGGCTGCGCAACAGCAACTCACCACGGTCTTCGCCATGCAACCAGCACCACAGCGCCTGTTGGGTGGACGGGTTGTGGGCACCCGGCGCCGAGATGGGCGCAAAACTGCGCAGCCCTTCGATGTGCGCGCCCAGTGCCTTGACCAGCGGCTCACCCAAACCCACCACCACTGCCGAGTCGACCAACTGCACCAGCGCGTCGAGCGCTGCCGGCACGGCGTCGATGGACTCGATGGCGAAAAACAGATGGCGTGCCTGCAACGGCACCGGTGCGGCAAGAATGCCCGGCTGGTACTGACTCATATGAACTCCTTCAAGAAAGCCGCGTAGTTTACCCGCCGCGCCCCAGTGTGCGTAGGGAAATGCGTGTAAGCCTTGCAACAGAGCCCTCCGATGGGGGAATCTCTGACTCAAGCTGTGCAACCACTCCAGGGGTAGCGACATGACCACCACTCACCTGCTTGCCAATCTATTCCCGACCGCCGAAGGCATTCCCGAACAATTTCGCCTCGCCGCCCCCATCGAGCAACGCGACTATCTGGTCGACGGCCAGTTACGCACCTGGAACGGCCCGTTGGCCCAGGTGCGCAGCCCTGTCCAGTTGGCCGGTGCCGACGGCGACACCCCCGTGATTATCGGCAGCACGCCGCTGCTGGATGCCGAGACCGCCCTGCTTGCCCTCGACGCCGCAGTTCGGGCCTACGACCGTGGCCAGGGCCAATGGCCTACGATGCGGGTGGTCGAGCGTATCCAGCATGTCGAGGCGTTTTTGCGGCGCATGCGCGAACAGCGCGATGCCGTGGTGAAACTGCTGATGTGGGAAATCGGCAAGAACCTCAAGGATTCCCAGAAGGAATTCGACCGCACCTGCGACTACATCACCGACACCATCAATGCCCTCAAGGAACTGGACCGCCGCTCCAGCCGCTTCGAGCTGGAACAGGACACCCTCGGGCAGATCCGCCGCGTGCCCATGGGCGTCGCCCTGTGCATGGGCCCCTATAACTACCCGCTCAATGAAACCTTCACCACACTGATCCCGGCGCTGATCATGGGCAATACCGTGGTGTTCAAGCCGGCCAAGCTCGGCGTCCTGTTGATCCGGCCATTGCTGGAAGCCTTCCGCGACAGCTTCCCGGCCGGCGTCATCAATGTGATTTATGGCAGCGGCCGCGAGACCGTCAGTGCGCTGATGGCCAGCGGCAAGGTGGATATCTTTGCGTTTATCGGCACCAACAAGGCAGCCAGTGACTTGAAGAAGCTGCACCCGCGCCCACATCGCTTGCGAGCAGCCCTGGGGCTGGATGCGAAGAACCCCGGCATCGTATTGCCTGAGGTCGACCTGGATAACGCGGTCAACGAAGCGGTCACCGGCTCGCTGTCGTTCAACGGCCAGCGCTGTACCGCGTTGAAAATCCTGTTTGTGCATGAAGCCGTGGTCGAACGTTTTATCGAGAAGTTCAACCACAAACTCGCCAGCCTCAAACCGGGAATGCCCTGGGACGAAGGTGTGTCGCTGACGCCGCTGCCGGAAGCAGGCAAGGTGGACTACCTCAACGGTCTGGTAACCGACGCGGCGCAACACGGGGCCAAGGTAGTGAACGCCAATGGCGGTGCCAGCCGTGGCTCGTTCTTCTACCCGGCGGTGCTGTACCCGGTGACCCCACAGATGCGGGTGTACCACGAGGAGCAGTTCGGCCCGGTGGTGCCGATCGTGCCCTACCGCGACCTGGACACGGTGATCGACTACGTCCTGGAGTCGGATTTCGGCCAACAGTTGAGTATCTTCGGCACCGACCCGGCGCAAGTCGGGCGCCTGGTGGACACCTTCGCCAACCAGGTGGGCCGGATCAATATCAACGCCCAATGCCAGCGCGGCCCGGACACCTTCCCGTTCAATGGCCGCAAGAACTCGGCCGAAGGCACGTTGTCGGTGCATGACGCCCTGCGGGTGTTCTCGATCCGCACCCTGGTGGCAACCAAGTTCCAGGACAGCAACAAAGCACTGATCAGCGATATCATTCGGGACCGGGCGTCGAGCTTTTTGACCACCGACTATATTTTCTAAACTGCTCCCATGTAGGCGCGGGCTTGCCCGCGATGCAGGTGCCTCGGTGTGTCAGTGACTCCGAGGTGATGCGATCGCAGGCAAGCCAGCTCCCACATTGGACCTCATAACATCTAACGATGAGGCCTTCTTAATCCCGATGAATCTGCCGCCCTTCGCCCGCCGCCTGTTGCGGCCACTGCTCGACCCCTATCGCCGTTATCGTCATGCCAAACTGATCCACGCGGTACGGGTGTCCATCGGCCTACTCGCGACCATCCTGCTGACCACCGGTATCAACCTGCCCCACGGTGAATGGGCCTCGGTGACCATGCTGGTGGTGATTGGCGGCCTGCAGCACCACGGCAATATCGGCAAGAAAGCGGTGGAGCGGGCCTATGGCACGCTGATCGGGGCCAGTGTCGGCCTGCTGCTGGTGGCGCAACAGGCTTATCTGGGCCAACCCTTGTTGACCTACCTGTTGATGTCGGTGGTGTGTGGCTTTTTTTCCTATCACGCCATCGGCAAGGGTGGATACACCGCGTTGCTGTCGGGGATCACCGTGTTTATCGTCGCCGGCCACGGGGACAACCCACTGTCCGATGGCCTGTGGCGCACCGTCGACATCCTGATCGGCATCGCCCTGGCCCTGGCGTTTTCCTTTGCCCTGCCGCTGTATGCCGTGTACTCCTGGCGCTACAACCTGGCCAGCGCGCTGCGCGACTGCGCCGCCATCTACAGCCGGATCATCAGTGGCCAGTCGGTCACCGATGACGAGCACCTCAAGCGGCTCAATCGCTTGAATGCGGCGATGTTACAACTGCGTTCGTTGATGCCGTCGGTGTCCAAGGAAGTGCGGATTTCCATGACCGAGCTGGATGGGATCCAGCGCCATCTACGGATGTGCATCAGCACCCTGGAAATTCTCGGCAATACCCGCCCTGACCCACGGGATGAGCAGGCCATGGCCCGCTTGCAACTGGCGCTCAAGGCTGAGCATCGGCAGATTCGTGTGCAGTTGATCGGGATGGCGCGGGCCCTGCAATCCGGCGCCACGCAACGCTTGGAACGAACCAGCCTAGCTGCGCCTGATCCCCAAGCTGCCCTGGAGGCGCCAGTGCACAGTGCGTTGGATGGCTATCGGTTATTGACCGCGCAGCTGGCGGCAAATGTCGACGCGATGCACGCCCGATTGGCGAAAAGTGCCAAGGCGTGGAAAATCTGAAAAACGCTGCAACTTAATATTGGATCCACATTTTTTTCACGTTTTATTCACATCCGCAGACGTACTGTAAAGCCTCATCCGTTACAAACGTTGTACATCAAGCCCGCCGCCCCAGCGGGCTTTTTTTTGCGCGTGATTTGCTCAGCGCACAACTTTACCGGTTGCCGGCAGCGCCGACTGGCCGCGAATCGCACGCTGGGTATCGAGTACCCGCGCCAGCGCTGTTTCAGCTTCCGGGCTTTGCTGCGGCACACGAATGGCCGCCGAGACCAGGGTGATCAGCTTGGCCATGACTTCGGCGTCGGTGGCCGGGCGCCCGAGGCTCATGGAGTTCATCAGCAGGCGCAGTTCGGTCCCGGCCATCACCCCGGAAATCGCCTTGAGGGCAAATTGCAGGCGCACCCCCAGCTCATTGCGCGGCAGGTCGGGCAACGCCAGGGCGAAGGCTTCGAAGAAGCGCTGGAACACCGGCTGGTAATGCACCTTGAGGTATTCCTGAATAAACGGTGAGGTATCGCTGTAGACCCGCCCGAGGAAACGAATAAAGGACCGCCCCTCGCCGCTGGCCGGATCACTGCGCTCCAGGCCCATGGCCGGGGCGAACAGCACACCCAGCAAGGTATCGCAGTCGAGCGGTCCGTCAGACTCGGCCTCGCACCGGGCGAGCAATTCCAGGCGCTGCTCGTTGAGCGGCTCCAGGCGTTGCATCAGTAATGTTTTCATCAGGGAGTCCTTGTCCCCGAAGTGATAATTTACTGCGGCGAGATTGACCTGAGCCTTCTCGGTGATTTGCCGCAACAGCACGGCGTCGTAGCCGTACTTGATGAAAAGAGCCTCTGTCGCATCCAGCAGTCGAGTCTTGGTTACATTTGGAGCGCTGAGTTTCTTCGCGACCATATAAGTTCCACGGGGGAAATATGTTTTAAAAAAAAATTTGATTTTTTATACCGGGGCGGATGCTTGAAAGCAAGTAGTGACACTGCACCATACTATCCAAGCGCGTTGCCGCTCGCCCTGTAAACGGCTTGCCCAGGGCAGGACCAGGCGTTTTCCTGCCACCGGTATAGGCTCTGCCACCAGAACAACCGCTCTATTTCTGTGGCTGGCGAAGCTGTGGCATCACAGTTACTATTCAAACAATGTTTTTAAAAAAAGAATAAAAACCAGCTATTGGCAATCGTGACGCAGGCCCTGAAGATGTTACAACGATTTTCAGGAGCAAGCCGGATAGCCGCAGCGCAAGGCGTAGTCATGATGACAGATACTCCAACGCTCCCAGGCTTTATTTCTCTGCAAGGCATCGGCAAAAGCTACCAATTGGCCGGACAGCACCTGGCCATTCTCAATGACGTCAGCCTCTCTATCACCCGCGGAGAAAGCTGCGGCATTCTCGGAGCTTCGGGCTCCGGCAAAAGTACCCTGCTCAATATCCTCGGCCTGCTGGACCTGCCCGACTGCGGCGCCTATCACTTTGCCGGCCATGACATTTTCCACGCCACGCCGGATCAACTGGCCGCGATCCGCAACCAACAGATCGGCTTTGTGTTCCAGAGTTTCAACCTGCTGCCGCGCCTCAGCGCCCTGGACAACGTTGCCCTGCCCCTGGGCTATCGCGGTGTGTCGCGCCAGGAGTCGGTGGCGCGGGCCCTGCACATGCTGGAGCAAGTTGGGCTGGCCGAACGGGCCCATCATCGCCCCGCCGACCTGTCCGGTGGCCAGCGCCAGCGGGTGGCGATTGCCCGCGCGCTGGTGGGCGCACCGGCGGTGATTCTGGCCGACGAACCCACCGGCAATCTCGACAGTCACACCGCCCAGGACATCATGGACCTGCTGCTGGCCCTGAACCACGATCAAGGCGTCACGCTGATCATCGTCACCCACGACCCGCATATCGCCGAACGCCTGGATCGCCAGATCCTGGTGCGCAACGGCGTGGTCCACGAGGCAGAGTGCGTATGAGCCTGCGGGTCGAACAGAGCCTGAGCCAGTTGTTGCATGAAGCCTTTGTCAGCCTGCGCACCCTGGGTAAGCGCTCGATCCTGGCCCTGCTGGGGATCGTCATCGGCAGTTCATCGGTAGTCGCGCTGATCAATATCGGACATAACGCCGCCGAAGATGCCGCGATGATTTTCAAGGACATGGGCACCGACACCCTGGTGGCGCAGTTCCCGCCCAAAGGCAACAGCAATGCGCACATGCCCACCCACCTCGATCTACAAGCCGTACGCCAGGCCGTGCCGGGCATCGCCCACATCGGCGCGATTTCCTCATTCAGCGGGCCGGTGATCTTTCATGGCCGCACCACCAACGCCGGCTTGATTGGCAGCACCCCTGGCCTCAAGGAGGCGATGCGCCTGGCGCTGCGCGAAGGGCGCTTCCTGTCCGAGTTCGACAGCGGCGAAACCTACGCGGTGGTCGGCGACCAGATCGCCCAGGCGTTAAGCGCGCCCGGTGACCCGCTGCGCCTGGGCGACCGGGTGCGGGTCAACGACTACCTGTACCTGGTCATCGGCATCCTGCAGAACCAGCCGCGGTCGATGCTGATTCCGGTGCAAACCAACGAGTCACTGTTCATCCCGGCAGCCGGCATGCGCCGTATCTATTCCTCGCCGCAGGTTGGCAGCGTGGTCCTGCGCGCAGCAGCCGGCCAGGACATGGAGCACATCGCCGTCGAGACCACCAAGGCCTTGGGCGCGCAACTTACCGAGCACACCGTCGAGATCCAGATCCCCCAGCAAATGATCGACGGCATGACCCGGCAAAGCCGCACCTTCGCCTATCTGTTGCTGGCCCTGGGCGCCATCTCCCTGGTGGGCGGTGGGGTCGGGGTGATGAATGTGATGCTGATGAACGTTTCGGAACGCCGCCGGGAAATCGGCATCCGCATGGCCCTCGGCGCTCGCCAGCGCGACATCCGCAACCTGTTCCTGCTCGAAGCCGTGACCCTCACCGCCGTCGGCGCCCTGTGCGGCGCGGTGCTGGGCATGGGGGCCGCCTATCTCTATGCCTGGCTGTCGGGCTGGCAGTTTTCCCTGGCGGTGTCGGCCCTGCCCCTGGGCGTGGGCAGCACCTTGCTGGTGGGATTGTTTTTCGGGATCTACCCGGCAGTCTCGGCGTCACGCTTGCAGCCGGTGGAGGCCCTGCGCGATGAATAAACCCCTGCTGTGGCTGATTGCCCTGGTGAGCCTGCCCTGCGTGGCCGCCGATATCGTGATCCGCCCTTCGGCGCCGACCACCACCCGCAGCGGCTATGAGCACAGTGTCTCGCTCAATGCCCAGCTCACCACCCTGACCCTGGGCGACGCGGTGTACCTGGGCCTGCGCAACAACCCGGCGATTCGCAGCGCCTACCTGCAACGAGTGGCGCAGAAGTTCGACTTGCGAGTGGCCGAAGATGCCTTCAACCCCAAGCTGGTGCTCAACAGTGCCTACCGCACCACCCAGGGCAGCGACGACCGCGCCCGCAATGCCAACCTGTCACCCACCACCAGCTTGCTCGGCGAGTACGGCACCCGCCTGAGCATGGGCTGGACCCAGCAACTGAACAACGCCAACCATGCCGGGCGCTACCGCAGCGACGGCCTGGACCTGGCCATCATCCAGCCACTGATGCGTGGCGCCGGCTGGGATGCCACCACCGCCCCGCTACGGCTGTCACGCCTGTCCGAGCAAGCCAACCGCCTGAACCTCAAGGCCAACGTCGCGCAGACCATCAGCCAGATCATCGCCACCTACCGCGACTTGCTGCGTGCCCAGGAGCAACTGAGCATCGCCCAGGAAGCCCTCAAGCGCTCCAATACCCTACTGGACGTGAATAAGGCCTTGATCAATGCCGGGCGCATGGCCGAGTTCGAAATCGTGCAGACCGAGGCCGACATCGCCTCCCAGCAACTGGGGGTCGAGGAAGCCCAGAACCAACTGGACATGAGCCGCCTGGCGTTGCTGCGCCTGCTGGCCCTGGACCTGGCGACCCCGATCCGTGCCACCGAAGCCCTGGAGGCCACGCGCATGGACATCGACAAGCGTGAGGCCTTTAACCTGGCGCAGAACCAGCAGCCCGAATATCTTTCGGCGCTGCTGGGCAGCCAACAGGCCGACCTCAACCTGGTGCTGGCCAAGGATTCCGGGCGCTGGCAGGTCGACCTGGTGGGCGGCGCCAATCAGATCCGCGCCAACACCGACAACGACGCGGGCAGTACCAGCAATCGGCGCTGGGACAGTTATGCCGGGGTCCAGGTGCGCATTCCCATCGGCGATATCAGTACCCGCCAGGCCGAAGTGCGCGCACGGGTCAATGTGGAGAACCAGGCCATCCTGATCACCGACGCGCGCCAGGAACTGGAGCGTAGCGTCAATAACGTGGTGCGCGACCTTGGCACCCGCTGGCGCCAGTATGAAATTGCCCAGCGGGCGGTGGAACTGTCCCGGCGCAAGATCGAGATCGAACGGGACAAGCTCGGCGCCGGGCGCTCCACCAACTTCCAGGTGCTGAGTTTCGAAGCGGACTTGCGCAACGCCGAAAACGCCCGCCTCAATGCCCTGATTGCTTACCTGAATGCCCAGACCCAGCTCGACCTGACGCTGGGCATGACCTTGGAAAGTTGGGAAATTGCCCTCAATGACTACTAAAAAAGCCCTGCTGGGCGTTGCACTGCTGATACTGCTGGGCGCTGGCGGATTCGCGCTGCTCAGTCGCCCAACGCCTGCCGCCGATCAGACCGGCACGGCCGAGCAATGGCTGGAGGTCAAGCGCGAGGCCCTGGTGCACCAGATCGGCCTGGTGGGCAAGATCGAACCGGACACCACCGTCACCCTGACAGCCCCCTTCGACGGCAATGTGCAGGCCAACCTGGTGGAACAGGGGCAACGGGTCGAAGCCGGCCAGGTTCTGTTACGCATGGACCCCGCCACCCTCGAAGTGCAACTGCGCGAAGCGCTCTCCGCCCAGCTCAAGGCCCGGCGGACCGTGCAGGAAATGCAGGACTGGGACAGCGGCCCCACCGTCAGCCGCGCCCGACGCAGCCTGCGCACCTCGCAAATGAGCGCCGACAACACCCAGCGCAAACTGGTTGAAAGCGAGAACCTGTTCAAGCGCGGCATCATCCCACGCAACGAACTGGACGACCTCAAGCAACAGGCCCAGCAGCAACAGTTGGACCTGACCGCCGCCCGCAGTGAACTGCAACAGGCCCTTGATCAGGGCAAGGGTGAATACCGGCAGATTGCAGACATGGAATTGACCAACGCCACGGTCAAGTACGAC
Organism: Pseudomonas sp. WS 5411; assembly: GCF_012985595.1. Classification (NCBI taxonomy): domain Bacteria; kingdom Pseudomonadati; phylum Pseudomonadota; class Gammaproteobacteria; order Pseudomonadales; family Pseudomonadaceae; genus Pseudomonas; species Pseudomonas sp. WS 5411. The sequence goes on along the minus strand of NZ_JAARMC010000010.1, from coordinate 64,415 downwards.
GCCCTGCGCAAACTGCTCGAAGGTCAGGAGGTCAAGGCGCCGTTTTCCGGGATCGTCGTGCCGCCACCGGGCAGCGCCACCCCGCAAGGCAGCGGCAACAGCAACGCGCCGGTACAGGCGGGCAGCAAGGTCAGCCAGGGCCAGGTGTTGTTCGGGCTGGCCAATATCGAACGCCTGAAGATCGTCGCCAAAGTCTCGGAGCTGGATATCAACCAGCTGCATCAGGGCCAGCCGGTGGAAGTCATGGGCGACGGTTTCGATGGCGAGCACCTGAGCGGCTCGGTCAGCGTGGTCAGCGGCCTGGCGATCGCCAATGACAGCCAGGGCAGCGCGCAATTTCCGGTGACCCTGTCGATTCCCAAACTGACCGAGAAACAACTGCAAAGGGTCCGCCTGGGCATGAGCGCACGCCTGACCGTCGTGACCTACAACAATGACCAGGCGATCATCGTGCCTGCCCAGGCGATCAGCCATGATGCCGGGACCATGAGCGTGGAGTACCGGGCGGCAATGGACCAGCCGATGAAACGGATGACAGTCACCACGGGCCAGTCTACCGCCCAAGGCGTAGAGGTATTCGGACTCAAGCCCGGGTTTGTCAGGCTGGATGCAACCCCAAGATAAACGTAGATCCAAAATGTGGGAGTTGGCTTGCCTGCGATGGCGGTGGGTCAGCCGCCAGAAACAGTAACTGGACTACCGCTTTCGCGAGCAAGCCCGCTCCCACAGGGAATCTCACTCAGGCAGATAATTTTGGCCCCACCACAACTCAAATGTGGGAGCTGGCTTGCCTGCGATAGCGGTGGGTCAGCTGCCAGCAACAGTGACTGGACTGCCGCTTTCGCGAGCAAGCCCGCTCCCACAGGGGATCTCACTGAGGCAGAGAATGTTGGCTCCACCACAAATCAAAGGTGGGAGCTGGCTTGCCTGCGATGGCGGTGGGTCAGCCGCCAAAAACAGTAACTGGACTGCCGCCATCGCGAGCAAGCCCGCTCCCACAGGGGATCTCACTGGAGCAGATGATTTTGGCCCAGCACAAATCAAATGTGGGAGCTGGCTTGCCTGCGATGGCGGTGGGTCAGCCGCCAAAAACAGTGACTGGACTGCCGCTTTCGCGAGCAAGCCCGCCCCCACAGGGGATCTCACTGAGGCAGAGAATGTTGGCTCCACCACAAATCAAAGGTGGGAGCTGGCTTGCCTGCGATAGCGGTGGATCAGCCGCCAGAAACAGTGACTGAACCGCCGCCATCGCGAGCAAGCCCGCTCCCACAGGGGGCCTTGTCGGCGGGGCGATTTTGGATGCACCACAGCTCCCACCTTTAGAGTTGCGCCAGCTTTAGCGCCAGTGCCTTGGCCTGAAGCGCCACATCCGTCACCGCCGTGCTCTCCCACCACATACCGCGCAGCGGCGGGCCCATGGCGAAGAGTCGCTCACTCACAACGCCGTGCTCATCCAGTACCGCACCCGAGGCATCCGCCGCTATCCCCAATGCCAAGGGCCCGGGTTTGATCAAGCCGCGGGCCAGCAATTGCCTGGGCAACGGCCGGGCCACGCGGCGCCAGTCGTATTCGATCCCGCTGGAGTTGATCAACGCCGCGCCACTGAAGTGGGTGGTGTGCTGTTCGCCACGACGGCGCAGGCGCAGGGTCACTTCGCCGTTTACCGTGGGCTCCAGGCCCAGGAACGAGGCCGCGTGGATACGCAGGCGCCCCTCCCCGTGCAGGCGCGCCAGCAGTTCGGCGCTCAGGGGTGGCGAGCGATGATGATGGCTCTCCCACCAGGGCCGCACATGGCGCACGAACTGGCGTTTCTCGCGCTCGCTGGCCTGGCTCCACAAACGACCGATATGGGCGCGTACGGTGTCCAGCGGTGCTTGCCAGTCGATGCCCTGGGCCAGGGCTTTCTGACATTCGCGGCGCACTGCCCGCAGTAATTGCAGTGGGCTGCGCAGGCCATGATCGTCAGCGAGAAAGTCCGCCCACGTAGGGGGTTGCCGGCGCACATGGGGCAACAGGCCATGGCGCGAAAAGATCTCGATCGGCCCGCGATGGCCAGCCTGTTCCAGTGACACCACGGCGTCGACCATGGTCAGGCCGGAGCCGATGATCAACACCGTGGCGTGTGGGTCCAGTTGCGTCATGGCGCGCACATCCCACGGATCAACCGCCACCGCATTCAAACCGCTGGAGTGGGTTTGTGGCGTGCGCGCCGCCGGAAACATACCGGTGGCCAGTACGGCCCGGGCACCGCGCAGTGCCTGGCCATCATCCAGGGTCAGGCGCACGCCGCCCGGCTCTACCTGCACGTCGATGACCTCGGCGCGAATATGCTCCACGGTTGACGCCGATCCCGCCCGAGCCTGCGCCAGCCGCTGTTGCGCGTACACGCCAAAGATCCCCCGGGGTGGAAACAGCTCGCTGACCGGCACGTGCTGCTGGTCCGATTCCGGCCAGCCGCCGGCGGCGATGTACTCGCTCAACCAGTGGGTCAAGTCATCGGCGTTGTCCGGGTCCACACTCATGCGCGCCGCATTGCCATTGAGGGTGTGCCCCAGCTCCACCGCGCTATAGGCTTCGCCTCGCCCCAGTTCCGTGCGCGGCTCGATCACCAGAATCTTCCGCGTGCCGGGCAAACGCAACAGCTGCACAGCCAGCAGCGTGCCGCTCAGGCCCCCGCCGATGATCAGCACATCGGCGTTGCGGATGGCCTTTGTCGCCTGTCCGCGTTCGGTTTCACTCATGCAAATACGCCCTTACTGGTTGCCCGAAGAATGCTCATGCCATCGCCTGCGCCGGTGTAAACCCGCGTGCAGAGCGACGTGGATGCGTTAGTTATATAGCCAGGTGCGCTCCGTTGCACGAGTTACGCCAAGATTGAGAACCCCATGATTCCTCACTTTGCGACAGCTCCATAGCCATGCCACACACGGTTAATCAGCAAACTGTTGATTGACTGTTGGCGGGCGAACAGTGGCGCATGCAACCGCAGATTTACCTGGAACCGCCGCAAATCAGGCTCAAACGCCCTGCACTTTCTCGATTGCGATGAAACTGTTAGCGCCATTCGTGGGTTTTTCCATGGGCCGGGAACGCACACCATGGGCTGCAACGCGCCCCTTCCTGCGGATTCCCGGAGCTTTTCATGCACTTCAAGCACTCCTTTATCTGGTCTGCCCTGGCCTTGTCGATTGCCATCAGCAGCCAGGCGGCTCAGGCCCAACCGATGCCCAGCGAGCAAACCATTGGCACCCTCGAGCAGGTGTTCGCCTTCCACGACGCCATGCCCACCGGCGTCAGCGTTGCCGAAAACGGGCGGATCTTTGTCAATTTTCCACGCTGGGGCGACGCGGTGCCGTTCACCGTGGGTGAACTGCGCGATGGCCAGGTCGTGCCCTACCCTGACCTGGCTATGAACCAGGCCGATCCGAAAGACCCGGCCAAGGGTTTTATCAGCGTGCAAAGTGTGGTGGCCGATGGTCGCGGGCGGATCTGGATACTGGACACTGCCGCCCCCGGTTTCGCCTCGCCAACGCCGGGCGGTGCCAAGCTGGTAGCCATCGACCTGGCCACCAACAAAGTGGTCAAGACCCTGGTGTTTCCGAAAAACGTGATGCTGCCCAGCACCTACGTCAACGATATGCGTTTTGACTTCCGGGTGGGCGATGAAGGGGTGATCTACATCACCGACTCTTCCCTGAGCGGCCCCGGGGCGATCATCGTCATGGACATTGCCAGCGGCACTGCCCTGCGCCGACTCAGCGGTGCCACCTCGACCTCGGTAGACCCGAACTTCGTGCCCAAGGTCGAAGGCCAGGTCTTGCAGGTTCGCAACACCGACGGCAGCACCCGTCCGTTTGCAGTAGCGTCCGATGGCATCGCCCTGTCCGCTGACGGCCAGACGCTGTACTTCTGCCCGCTGTCCAGCCGCCATCTGTACTCGGTACCCACCGCGTTGCTGCGCGACACCTCGGTCAGCGAAGCGCGGCTGGATATGGCGGTCAAGGACCTGGGGGAAAAAGGCGCTTCCGATGGCCTCGAAGCCGATGCCTCCGGCGCCCTGTATGCCGGCGACTACGAACACAACAGCGTGCGCAAACGCCTGGCGGATGGACAGTGGCAGACCATCGTCCACGACCCGCGTGTGCTCTGGCCCGACACCCTGTCCATCGGGCCGGACGGCTACCTGTACTTCATGGCCAACCAGTTGCATCGCCAGGGCATCTTCCACGCAGGTCGCGACTTGCGCCAGAAGCCCTACAGCCTGCTGCGCGTGAAGATTGATGCAGCGCCGGCCCCCACCCTCTAGCTCCGTGATCAGCCGCTGCTCTTGAAGGAAGCAACATGCGCAGAACCCCACCCCGGCGCCCAGCAAAAACGCCGACCGTGACCCACCAGGACTTTTCCCTGGCCAATATCGCCAACGGCTCGCGTGTGGTGCGCCTGGGCGTCACCGATCTGTCCTTCCATCGCGCCACCGCCGCCGTGGTGGCGCTGGTCCTGCAGCGCATGGGCCTGACTGTCGAACGGCAATATGCCCTGCACGAAGTGAATTTCGAGCGCTTGCGCGAAGGCACCATCGACATGTTGGCCTCGGCCTGGCTGCCATGCAGCCATGGCGTGTACCGACAGGCCGTGCCCGCCCGTGAACTGGGCCTGCATTACCAGCCCTATGCCATGTGGGGCGTGCCCGACTATGTAAGCGAGGCTGACGTGGCATCCATCGACGACCTGCGCAAACCCGAGGTTCGCGCGCGCATGCACCCGCTGATTCAGGGCATTGGGTTGGGTGCGGGAATTACCCGGTTTTCCCTGAAAATCATGGATGAGTACGGCTTGAGCGACGCCGGCTACCAATTCCGCACCGGCACTCAGGACGATTGCGTCGACGCTTTTGAGGCCCTGTATCGCCAAGGGCACTGGGGCATCGTGCCCTTGTGGCATCCGCAGTTCCTGCACCACCGCTACCGTATCCGCGAACTGAAGGACCCCAGGGGTTTGCTCGGTAATGTGGATCGGGCAGTGCTGCTGGCACGGGAAGATCGCCTGGCGTTGCTGACCCGGGCAGAGATTCAGGTGCTGGATAATATTCGTCTGTCGAACCCGATCGTTGCCGAGCTGGATGATGCATTCAATCGGGGTGAACGCTCGGCGGATGAGGCGGCCAGGGAGTGGCTGGCGCGCCATCCGCAGATGCTGCGCGGATGGCTGGCACCGGTGAGCTGACAGCAAGCTTGGAGCCTATGGCTTATTGTGCGTAGCAGTCGCATTTTAGGGCCGCTTCGCGCCCCAACGGGAGCAAGCTCCCTCGCCACAGGTTACCGATTGCCTGCACCCTCGCTTAGCTGAACGGCAAGCGGGTTTGCCCCGCTCGCCACAGCCCCCCCTTAGATAAACTCGAACAACACCGGCGCCGGCAAGCGGGACTTGGGCAGGCCCGCATTAAAATCCTCATGGCTGTGGTAACCCACACTCACCACCACCAGGCTGGTAAAGCCGCGCTCGCGCAAACCCAGTTCGGCATCCAGCGCCTTACTGTCAAAGCCTTCCATGGGCGTGGCATCCAGGCCCAGGGCAGCAGCGCCGAGCAACAGCGTGCCCAGGGCCAGGTAAGTCTGCTTTTCCATCCAGTGTTGCAGGTCTTTGTAGTCATAACGATGCAGATCGACAAACCGCCGCCGGCCTTTGTCCTGCCCGGCCTTGGCCTGCTCATCCACAAAACGCCCATCGCTGGCTTCTTGCTCCAGCAGCGCCTGCAGGTACTCCTCGGGCATCTGGGTACGCGTGCAGAGCACAATCACATGGGAGGCATCGAGGGTCTTCGCGCGATTGAACTCAAAACCACCCTGCATACTGTCCGCAATCCGAGCTTTACCCTCGTCTTCGTGGGCAATGACAAAGTGCCAGGGCTGCGAGTTGACGGAAGACGGGCTGTTGCGCAGTTGTTCCAGCAACAATTCAATGGTTGCCACGGGAATCTTGCGCGATGAATCGAAGAGTTTGGTTGTATAACGACGCTTGGACAGGCTTACCAGATCCATAAAAGGACTCCAATCAAAATAGGCAAAAACAGCGAGTCCATCGTTACCCTTCGCCCCGCCGAGAAAAACCACCCGCACGCGTCAAGAGTTTCACTGGCACAGTGAAAGTGCGCTGTGCGCCTGCGTCCCTGCAGGGGAATCGCCCGGGTCAGTCGTACTCGACAATCCCCAGTTGCTTGGCCATGAACAGCTCATTGCGCTCGACGATTTCCTCGACCACTTTGCCTTCGGCATTGAACCGGAAGTACGTCAACGCGCTCCAGGACAGGTCTTTGCCGCTCACATCAAAACCATGCCAGATGTTGGAACCCTTGGCGTGATGCATCAACGCAACCACCACCACATCACCGGCCACCACTTCTTTCTGGAAGGTTGTCGCGATCGACTCGTAGCGCTCGGTCACGTTCAGGCGCAAGGCCTGTTTGAACGGTTCGACACCGACGATAGGCGCCGGACAATCGGGGCGGTGAACCACCACATCGTCGGCAAAAAATTCCGCTACGCGCTCAACATCCTTACCGTCGACGCAATACTTGAAGTACTTTTTCACCACATCCAGATGCTTGCTCATTTCGACTCCAATCAAGTTTTTCCCTGCACTCAACGGCTAGACTGGCAGGGGCAAAAAAAGCTTAACGGTCGGCATACACCTGAAAAATGCTGTAACTGGAAAACACCCTTGCGCGCAGTGGAGCAATGCTGATGGATCGCTGGACCGAATATGAGTTGTTTGTAAAGGTCGCGGAGCTGGGCAGCGTGACCAAGGCCGCAGACGCCCTGGACCTGTCCAGTGCGGCGGCCAGCCGGCACTTGGCGGCACTGGAGAATCGCCTGGGCGTAAGGCTGATCGAGCGCAGCACCCGGCGCTTGTTCGTCACCGAAGTCGGCAAGGTGTTCTACACCAACTCCAAGGCAGCCCTCACGGCGATGCAAGGCGCGACCGAGGCCGTCAGCGCGAGCAAAAACCACCCCCATGGGGTGTTGCGTGTGACTGCATCCTTATCCCTGTGCCTGCAACATATCCTGCAGCTGGTGCCCAAGTTCAAGGAGCAGTACCCGGATGTACGCCTGGATATCGTGGCCGAGAACCGCTACCACGACATCATTGACGACAACATCGACGTCGCCCTGCGCACCCGTGACAGTGAGCCGGACTCCAGCCTGGTGATCCGCCGCCTGACCGATACCCGACGCATACTGGCTGCCTCGCCGGACTACCTCGAGCGCTGCGGCCGCCCGCAACATCCGCAGGCGTTGGCCGAGCATCAACTGTTGCTCTACACCTACGCCACCGATCCCTATGAGCTGACGTTCCAGCGCGAAGACCAGACCATCAAGGTGCCCGCCACTCCGGCGCTGGAATCCAACGACGGCTATCTGTTGCGCGCGGCCGCGCTGCAGGGCCAGGGCATTCTCGCGCAACCCACTTATGTGATCCACGACGATATCGTCGCCGGGCGCCTGGTGCCGATCCTCAGCGACTGGAGCCTGCCTCGCCTGGAAATCAACCTCGTCTACCCCTCACGACACCACCTGCCGGCCAAGACCCGGGTGTTTATCGACTTTATCGTCAAAGAATTCCAACACCTGGATTGACCCGTCGCGCTCAGTGCCGGATCACTGCCTTGAGTACCGTCTTGAAGGTCTCCAGTTGCTCCTCGCTGAATTGGCTGAAGACCGTGTCCTGCTGCTCTCGGGCGATGGTCCACAACGACTCGGTTTCGTCGATGCCCTTGGTGGTGAGCTTTACCCGGTCCTGATCATCGCGTACCAACGCCTTGCGCTTGAGGTTGTTCACCGCCTCTTCGATCTCGCGCACCGGCATTGCCACTTCGCGCTGCAACTCGGCCAGGCTCAGGCCGGCATCGTTCTCCAGCACCATCAGCATCCGCGCTTCACTGGTGCGCAGGCCGGTGGACAGTTGGCGGGGCTGGTAGCTGGCCTGATAGGCCCGCAACGCCTGGGTCATCAGGTAATAGAGGTTATGGCTCAGGCGCCCCTGGAAATGGCTGCTCGCTGGCTGGCCCTCCTCACGGCGGGTCATGCGGGTGTGTGGCAGGACCATGGAATAGGCGCCCTGGTGATAGAGCAACGGTGAGCGGCCGCAGTCGTCGAAAGCCACCACTTTGCCAATCATGATCCAGTGATCACCCCCATCGACCTGCTGGTACTTCTCACACTCAAAGCGTGCCGAGCAGTCGGCCAACACCGGCGCCCCGCCCGCACCCGCCTGGTATTCGATCTCGGCAAAACGGTCCTCCCGGGGCCGGGCAAAGTTGTTCGACAGGTCAATCTGATCGGCCGCCAGTACATTCACCGCAAAGTGCGTGGCGGCTTCAAACACGGCGTGGCTGGTGGAGCGTTTGTCGATGCTCCAGAGAATCAGCGGCGGGTCCAAAGACACCGAGTTAAAACTGTTGGCGGTGACACCGACCTTGCGCCCGCTGGCGTCGGCGGCGGTGACCACGGTGACACCGGTGGCGAAATTGCCCAGGGCACGGCGAAAGGCGCGGGTATCGACTTGGTTTTCAATAGACATGCAAGACTCCCGGACAGGCTGAAGGCCCTGCCCTGATTATTCTTATAGGTAAGCGTAGCGTGGTCAGACCATCGCCGGGTCAGGCTCCAGGCCCATCAATTCGCGCCCGAGAATCTGTGCGCAAACGTCATAGTCGGTGTAGGCATGGGCGCCGGCGAGGTGAACGTCGCGGAACAGGCGCTGCAGTTCGTTGGTTTCAAACCAGGCGCCACCGCCCGCCGCCTCCATCAGGCGATCCACCGCCTGGATGCACATTTTAGTGGCGTAGCCCTGGTTGGTCCGCCAGAACGCCAGGGTGCCGCGGCTTGGATATTCATGGCGCTCGCTGTGCTCGGCGATCTCGTCCCAGCTTTTTTCCAGCAAGGCGCGTGCGGCGGCCACCTGGTGAGTAGACTCGGCCAGACGCATCAACGCAGGGGTCGCGGCGCCGACGGCCGCACCGGTGTAGGCGCGCACACGGTTTTTGGTTTTTTCGCGGAACACCTCGAGCATGCGCTCGGCGACTCCCAGGCCGACGGTGGAGAAACCACTGGCAAAATACGGACGGTAGGGGGCGAAGAAAATCCTGCTGTCGGGGTACAGGCCGAAGCCCGCCGACTTGCCTTCCATCATGTCCTTGGCCTTCTGGATACGGTGCTCGGGCACGAAAGCCTGATCGACGATCAGGGTCTTGCTGCCGCTGCCACGCATGCCCACGGCATACCAGTCGTCACGAATCTGATAGTCACTGCGCGGCAGTACCGCGAAGCAGTAATCCTGGGTGCCTTCGGCGTTTTTGCGGCGAAAGCCCATGATCGCCCATTCGGCGTGGTCACAACCCGAACTCCAGCCCATCTCACCGCTGAAGGTCACGCCACCCGGCACTTCTTCAGTACGCCCAAATGGCGCGATGCTGCTGCTGGCGGTGGCGTCGGGGTCGACGCCCCAGACCTCGTCCTGCAACTTGACCGAGAACATAGCCATCTGATGGCTATGGGTACACAGCAGGCTCATGGCCCACGCGGTGCTTGCGCAAGCGCCGGCCAGCAAAGCGATGCACTGGGCAAACTGCGGCAGGGAGATTTCCATGCCTCCGTACTTTTTCGGCAGAAATGCCCGGTGCATGCCGATGCCCTTGAGCAACGCAATGTTCTCGGCAGGTACGCTGCGATCTTTCTCGGCGGCGAAGGCATTGGCAGCAATGGCGGGCAAGACCGACTTGAGGTCTTCCAACAGAGGGTTTGGCTTTTTCATGGGTGCTCTCTTTATTATTGGATATCCCCATTCCTGGCCTGCCTGCGCCCTGCTCACTCGGCAGGAGGCTTAAAACAACCGGGAACGTTCGTAAAGACACGCCCAGTATGTGGCGCTTGGTCGCAGCGCAACATGCACGTTCCGGATGGAAGATTGTACTTTTCATGGCCCACAAAAAAGCCGTCGCAGAGGCTGCGACGGCTGAGTAAAGACTCTCCAATGTGGGAGCTGGCTTACCTGCGATAGCGCTGGATCAGTCGATATATGGATCGCCGACAGGACGCCATCGCAGCCTCGCTAAAGCTCGACAGCTCCCACACACAACACGGTCACCCCTTAGCGATAGCGCTCAAGCCAATGCGCGTAAGGCGCCGGCAGGGTCCAGGAAGCCTTGTCCACCCCCAGTTCCTTGGCGGCGAAGTATGCCCAGTGTGGGTCGGCCAGGTGCGCACGGCCCACGGAAACCAGGTCGAGATGACCGGCCTGCAACGCCCCTTCGGCCAGTTGCGGTGTACCGAAACCCCAGGCCGACGTGACCGGCAGACCGGCTTCGCGGCGTACGCGCTCGGCAATCGGCCCCATAAACGCTGGCCCCCAAGGGATGTTGGTGTCGGGGATGGTGAAGCCGACACTGACGCTCAACAGGTCCAGGCCGCCGTCCTTGAAACGACGGGCCAGTTCGATGGACTCGCCCAGGGTCTGTTCGTCACGCCCGTCATATTCGAGCACCCCGAAACGCGCGGTCAGCGGCAGGTTTTCCGGCCAGACTTCACGCACGGCGGCCAGGGTTTCCAGGAGGAAACGGCTGCGGTTGTCGAAGCTGCCACCGTAGGCATCGGTGCGCTGGTTGGAGTGCTCCGAGAAAAAGCTCTGGCCCAGGTAACCGTGGGCGAAATGCAGTTCGATCCACTCAAAACCGGCGTCACGGGCACGGCGTGCGGCTTGAACGAAGTCCTGTTGCACCCGGGCGATATCCTCCAGGGTCATGGCCTGGGGGACTTTCGGCAGGTTCGCGCCAAACGCGATCGCCGAGGGCGCCAGGGTTTGCCAGCCACGGACATCGTCGGCGGCAATATGGTCGTCGCCTTCCCATGGGCGGTTGGCACTGGCCTTGCGCCCGGCGTGGGCGATCTGGATGCCGGGCACCGCGCCTGCCGCCTTGATCGCTTGCACCATGGGCACAAAGGCTTGGGCATGGGCGTCGCTCCAGATACCCGCGCAACCCGGCGTGATCCGGCCTTCGGGAGCCACGGCAGTGGCCTCGACCACCACCAGGCCGGCGCCGCCACGGGCCAGGCTGGCGAGGTGGACGTGATGCCAGTCATTGACCATGCCGTCATCGGCCACGTACTGGCACATCGGTGGAATGGCGATACGATTGCGCAACGTAACGTCTTTGAGCTTGAAGGGTTCGAACAATGCAGACATGAAAAAGCTCCTGAAACGAGGGTGACGTTTGATTCGATAGTTCGATCTTAATCGAACTATGGTAAACAATGCCAGCCCTGTTATCATTCGGTTCATGCGAGCCTTTAAACACCCCTCCCCCGAAGACTTGACCCTCGAACGCCTGCTCTATGCGTTGAGTGACCCTGTGCGCCTGGACATCGTGCGCTGCCTGGCCGGCGTAGAAGAAGCCAGTTGCGGCGAGTTGGATGGCGGGCGGCCGAAGTCCAGCATGTCCCACCACTTCCGGGTTTTACGTGATGCCGGGCTGGTGCATACGCGCAGCGTGGGCACGACCCATATGAATTCGTTGCGGGCCGATGTGTTGGCCGAACGATTTCCCGGGTTGCTCGAAAGCATCCTCGCCCAACAATAAGACCGCGCTGTCACGCCCCGCGAGACAGCGCCTACAGACAGCGTCAGTAGAAATACGCCAGGCGAAACTGCAGCGAATTGTCGATCTTCACCCCTTCGCGCACCGCCGTGTCATGCATCAATTGCCCCAGCACCTGTACCTGCTTGCCCACCATCGTGGCCACGGTGAAGCCCAGCGTGCCATTGCTGCGGCTGGTGGCCAGGGTTTCATGGTCCAGCGTCTCGCGGGCGCCCCAATTGTGCCGATAGGAGATGGCCGCGTAAGTCTCTGGAGTGAAGTTGTAGCGCAGGTGGTTGTGCAGTTGCAGCAGCGGATCTTTCTTGGCATCGGTGGCGCGCTGTTCACCGTAGAACTCCGTCTCGGCAATCACATCCCAGGTGATTTTGTCGGTCAGCCCCTTGATATAGCCCACCTGGAAATCCAGGGCCCAACGGTTGTTGCTCAGGGCAAAACCCTGGTTCTTGTCACTGCCCGTGGGCGCGGTGACAAACGCCGACCAGCCCAGGTGCTGGTTGTTGGTCTGGTCCGCGAGGGTCCACAGCGTGCCGCCAAACGTAATGTCGCCCAACCCTGAGTGCTTGCTGTCGCTGGCGCCGGTCTTCTGGTAACCGAAAGGAATGACTATTTGCGGGTCCCAGGTCAGGCCGGTGTTGAAGAACTCGGTGAAGTGGATCAGGCGCAACACCCCGACGGTCATGTCCAGGTCAAGGTTGTCGGCGACTTTCTTGCCGCCCGAGTAAACCTTGTCGCCCCGTGGGTTCTGCTGGTACAGCACCACCACATCGGTGCCCTGGGGCAAGGCGGTATAGTCGCCGGGGTCCGGCTTGACGTCGGCGTGAGCCAATGGAACCAGGCTGAAGAGCAGGGTCAGGATGCTAAGTGTTTTCATGGCAAGTACCGTTATTGTTATTGGAGGCAACACTCGGCCATGACGACGTCAAAAGACGTCGCCCGGCACAGTTCAAACAAGGGGAGATCAGTGAATGGCGTTGAGGTCGGCCTGCAGATCCCGGGTGCGCTTGACCAGGTACTGGCGCAGCAACTCCATGTCTTCGCGCTGCAGAATGTCGGAGAAGTTCGGCATGCCCTTATTGATCAACGCGCCACTGACAAAGGCCGGAAATGCCGCGTGCTTGTTGTCATCCAGGTAACGCAGGTCGGGCACGACCCCGCCGCTGATCGCGTTCAGGCCATGGCAACCGGCACACAGGCCATTGAACATGCCACGCGCCTGCACCAGTTGCTCGGGGGTCGCCGTGAGTACCTGGCGGGTAGTCGGCAGTACCGGCGCGGCCTTGGGGGGTGGCAGCTCACCGGTGGCACCGAGCTTGAAGGCAATCACCCGCGATTCAGCGCGCACCTTGCCCTTGTTGGTCAGCGGGCCGGTCAACAGCGGCAGGATCCCGCCCCACCCCACGGAAAACGCCACGTACTGCTCGCCATTGACCGTATAAGTAACCGGCCCCGCCATCACCCCGGAGTTGGCCCGGTGCTCCCACAGCGGCTGACCGGTGTCGGCGCGATAGGCCACCACCCGCCCATCGGCCGTGCCCTGGAACACCAGGTTGCCGGCCGTGGCGAGGGTGCCGCCGTTGCCGGCGCTGACATAGGGTTGTTTCCAGGCCGCCTTCTGCTTGACCGGGTCCCAGGCGATCAACTCTCCGCTCCAAGCATCCCGGATCTGGTTGAGGACTTTCGGGTCTTCCGGCAGGTCCGGCACATCCAGGCCGAAGTTCACCACTGACTTGTTCGCCAGGAACTGCGGGACCTTGGCCGCCTTCAACTCGGCCAGGGTGTACTGCGCCGGAATGTACACGTAGCCGGTTTTCGGGCTGTAGGACATGGGGTGCCAGTTATGCCCGCCAAGGAAACTCGGCTGCACCACCTTGGGTTCCTTGGAATAGTCCGCCGCGCCGGTAAGGATCGGCCGCCCAGTCTGCAGGTCGATGCCACTGGCCCAGTTCACCGGCACGAAATTCTTTGCCGACAACAGTTTGCCGTTGGTGCGATCCAGCACATAGAAAAAGCCGTTTTTCGGCGCCTGCATGATCACCTTGCGTACGCTGCCATTCATCTCGATATCGGCGAGGATCATGTGCTGGGTCGCGGTGAAGTCCCACTGGTCCTGCGGGGTGATCTGGTAGTGCCAGACGTACTCGCCGGTGTCCGGGCGCAGCGCCAGGATGGATGACACATACAGGTTGTCGCCCTTGCCATTGCTGCGGAACTGGTAGTTCCACGGCGAGCCATTGCCGGTGCCCACGTAAAGCAGGTCCAGTTGCGGGTCGTAGGCCATCGAGTCCCACACCGTGCCGCCGCCACCCCACTTGACCCAGCCGTCACCGTCCCAGGTTTTCATGGCCTTGGCCATCGCCGCATTTTCCGGCGGCAGCTTGGGGTCACCCGGCACGGTGTAGAAGCGCCAGATTTGCTTACCCGTGTCGGCGTCATAGGCGGTGACATAACCGCGCACGCCAAATTCGGCGCCCCCGTTGCCGATCAATACCTTCCCCTTGACGATGCGTGGCGCGCCGGTAATCGAGTAGCTTTTGCTGCGATCAATGAGGGTGTCGACGCTCCACACCGGCTGGCCAGTGCCGGCATCCAGCGCAATCAAGCGCCCATCGAAACTGCCCACATAGACCTTGCCCTGCCACACCGCCACGCCACGGTTGACCGGACCGCAGCAGCCCTGGCCAAGGTTCTCGGCAGGGACCTTGGGATCGTACTTCCACAACAACTCACCCGTGGCCGCATTGATCGCATAGACGATGCTGAAGGCACCCGTGGTGTACATCACCCCATCGACCACCAGCGGCGTGGCCTCGGTGCCACTGTCGATATCCAGCTTGGTGGTCCAGGCCATGCCCAGTTGGCCGATATTGTCGGCATTCACGCTGTTCAGCGGGCTGTAGCGTTGTTCATCGTAGGTGCGACCGTGGCTCATCCAGTTACCGGGCTCACGGTCGGCGGCGATGATGCGCGGCCCATCGACCTGGGCCGGCCCGGCCAAGGCCAGGGTGGCGAACGCGCTCAATAGCAGGGGCGTGCCCAACAGCAGGCTCCGTGTATTCATTGTTATTGTTCTCCAACATTAATCGACTCAGGCCACGCTATTAGAGGGTCTGCCACCTGCGGCCACTTGACTGAGGCTGCCAAAGCCCTTGGCATTCCCTGCCAAAGCGCGGCCTATAGCGGCTGCTGGCGAAAGTCCCGGGGCGCATGCTGGAAATGCCGCTTGAAGGCGCGACTGAAATGCGCGGCATCGACAAACCCCCACTTGAAGGCGATCTGGGTGATTGACTCATGCCGCAAATCCCGCGCACGCAGGTCCTGGGCCACCCGCTCCAGGCGGCGCTGCTGGATGTAGCGCGCGATGCTTTCATGCCGCTGCTCGAACAGCCGGTAGAGTTGGCGCACTGAGACATTCAGGTGCCGCGCCAGGTATTCGGGGCTCAATTCGGTCTCTTGCAGGGAGGCTTCCACCAGGCGCGTGGCCAGGCCATAAATGTCGTCCTGGCCCACGCAGGCAAAGCCCGGCTGGCCCTCGGCGCGCTCGTCCAGACCGGCAACCGCCAAGCCAATCAGGGCCTGCTCCACGGCCGGGCCATCGTTCTCGCCGCCATAGCCTTCACTCAGTTGCGCATCCTCCAGGGAGCGCACCAATGCACGAATCATATGGGTGGCGACGCTGTTGCGCGCCAGCTTGCCAAACAGGCGCTGCTGGCCGAATTGCCGGGCGACCTCGGCGCGGGACAGATGCACCGAGATATTCTGTACCAGCCCCTGGGGCTCAATCTCGAAGGCCTGGGCCGAGTCCACCAGGGCGATATCGTCGGGCCCCAAGTCAATCACCCGGTGCTGCTGGCGGATGCGTTGATGGCCGCTGCCCTGCAGGATCAGAAAACAGTGGCGGTCATCGTCGCCATCGCCGTGGGTATGATGGCGGCTGATCAGCCCGGCATTGGTGCGGATATGCGCCAACTCCAGGCCACACACGTCCTGGCCGTGGACGCTGCCAATAAACAGGCTGTGTCGATCTGACTGCGCGGTGCTGAAATTGCCGCAGACTGCACGCAAGTCACGATTCCAGTTGGCGAACTCAACGCAAGGGTTGAACAAGGCAGGCATACCCCCTCCCACAGACCATTTATAGTTATATTGTTAACATATTATCTATATGCGATCAGTGCAAGCAGGGTCAGGAGCGGCTAAGCAGTCCGGCCCGTGATCAGCGCGCTGATCGCCTGGGCATCCACCGGCACGCTGAGGTAGAAACCCTGCGCTTCATCGCACTGCACGTCCTTCAGCGCCGTGAGTTGGTCGAGGGTCTCCACGCCTTCGGCGGTCACCGTCAGCGAGAGCGCCCGGCCCAGGCCGACAATCGCCTGGATGATCGACTGATCGCCACCACCGGAGGTCAGGCCGCCGACAAAGCTGCGGTCGATCTTCAGCCCGTCGAAGGGGAATGAGCGCAGATAACTCAGCGACGAGTAGCCGGTGCCAAAGTCATCCATCAGCAAGCGCACGCCCAGGGCCTTGAGGCCTTGCATGATGCTCAAGGCGACTTTCTCGTCATTGAGCATCACACTTTCGGTCAGCTCCAGCTCCAGCCGCGCCGGGTTCAAGCCCGTCTCCAGCAACACCGCTTTGACCCGCGACACCAAGTGCCCACGCTGGAACTCGGTGGAGGACAGGTTGACTGAAATCATCACGTCGTCAGGCCAGCCCGCGGCCGTCTGGCAGGCCTCGTGCAGCACCCAGTTGCTCAACGGCAGGATCAGCCCGGTTTCCTCGGCGATGGGGACGAATACGTCGGGGCCCAGCAGCCCGCGCCTTGGGTGCTCCCAACGCACCAGGGCCTCGGCACCGGCCAGGCGCTTGCCTTCAATGCGGTAGCGCGGCTGGAAATCCAGGCGCAGTTCGCCGTGCTTGATCGCCTGGCGCAAATCGGCTTCCAGTTGGCGCCGCTCAATGATGCGTGCGTTCATATCGCCTGCATAAAAGCGCCAGGTGTTACGCCCGCCTTCCTTGGCTTCGTAGAGGGCGATATCGGCATAGCGCAGCAGCTCTTCGGCCAGGGTCGCGTCCGCCGGCGCCATGGCAATACCAATGCTGGCACTGATAAACACTTCATGTTCGGTGATGTAAAACGGTTGTTCGATGCAGTCGATCAGGCGCCGACACAGGCCTTCCACCTCCAGCGGCGAGCTCACGCCCGCCACCACCAACATAAACTCATCGCCACCTATGCGCGCCACCAGATCATCCCCACGCAGGCAGCCCTGCAAACGCCGGGACACCTGATTGAGTACATCATCGCCAGCCGCGTGCCCCAGCAAGTCGTTGACCGGCTTGAAGCGGTCAAGATCAATACTGAGCATGACCAACGGCCTTGCCAGGGTCGGCACCGCCTTGAGCTTGCCCTCGAGGAATTCCTGCATGCGCGTGCGGTTGGCCAGCCCCGTCAAGGCATCGTGTTGCGACAGATATTCAATGCGCCGCCGGGCCTCGACCTCTTCGGTGATGTCGCTGGCGGTGCCTCGATAACCCTGGCCAGGTATCTCCCGCACCGACAGCCGGCAAATGCGTCGCTGACCCTCGCCAGACACATAGCTGCACTGCACGATGGCATTCGGGCGATGGGCGTGGTCCTTGAACCAGATGGCCAACAGGCCCTGATCAGAGGTCAGCAGCTGATCCACCGCCAACCCCAGGCAGTTGGCCCCGACAAGGCCGGTAATTACATCAAAGCGCTCCGACAGATAGGTAAACCGCAGTTGGGTATCGACTTCCCAGATCCAGTCGGACGCCGCTTCGGCCACATCACGAAAGCGCTCCTCGCTGACCGCCAGCGCCGCACGACTGGCTTGCAGGGTGGCGTAATTAAGGTCCATAAGCCGCGCGGCAGCGGTACTGCGGCGCTGGATAACCCAGGCCATCAAGGCAAAGATCAGGCCGGCAACTGTCACCAGCGGCACAACCAGCCCCAGCAACTGGCGCCCAGGATCCTCCGCGGTCCATTGCACAACACCTGCATTGTCCCTGAGGCTCAGGCTCGGTGCGCCCGCCGCCGCCCCGCCGGCCGGGGCGACCCGCAGACCTTGCACACCAAAATCCTCGCCCAGTGCAGCCAGCCGTTGCGGCGCCAGCTTGGCAATGAAGATCAACACCGAAGCGGGACCGCTATCGGCCTCTACGTTCGGATCGGTGCCAGGCGTCAGCGCAGCGGCGGCCAACACCGCCGGCATGCCATCGGCCTGTATCAGCCGGGTCACCGATTGGCTGTTGGTCGCGGCCTGCCGGGCCTGGGCCAGCAGGGGCTCGATCGGCAGGTGCAACCAGTCCTGCACGGCGACGCTCTGCAGTTGGCCGTCAATCAGCGAATACACCGTGCGACCGGCTGGATCGACAACAAACACCCCCTGGAAACCGAAGTCGGAAAACAGCGTCGTGCCGATGTTTTGCCGGCCAAACGCCCAGTCCACATCCACCTTTTGATGCAGGTGCTCGTAGGCATCCCCCCAAAACGCATAGTCCTTGACCGTCGAACCAGCGACGCGCTCAACCGACAGCAGGGCGTTTTCGATATCAATGCGGCTGTGCTCGCCGGCATCGTGATTCAAGTGCTCGGCAATGGACACCAGCAACACCCCGACCAACAGAAACATGGCCAGTAGCAGCAGCGAACAGGCGAGCAGATAAGCCCGTGCAGTAGAAAGATTGGAAACCTTGCCTTGCAGCGACGACTTGGGGCCAACGTTGAGCTTTTCCATGAACGCTCCGGGCGCCAGGGCGCCCTAACAACCCGCACCGAAAATCACACCACGCACACGCAAGTGCGAGACTACCTGCCCATAGACAATAGACAGTTTTTGGTGATCCATCGAACCCTCAGGGTTTACCCAGCACCTTGCTGAACGCCTGGGCAGCGGGCTGCAGCCATCGCGCCTGCACCAATAGCGGAATCACGGCAGCACCCGGCTCCACCTGCCCGTCTACTTGCAACCGCTGTGGCTTGGCTTCGACCTTGAAATGATGCTCGCCAGCCAGTTGCAGATCCGCTAGCAACTGCACCCCATCCCGGCACTGCAACTCGATCCGGGTATTGCCCAGCTTGACCAGCCACGGGCTCAACAGCGCCAGCTCGTGCCCCAGCAATTCGCCTTCGGCCCGAAGGCAACTCATGCCCGCGCCATTGACCTGCAATCGCCCTTCCCAACGTCCGTCCAGCACGAACATCGGCGCGGGCAAGGCGCTGACCGCACGCGGTGCCATCTGCGCCTGCCAGTTCCACGGCCAGCCACGGATCGACAGCTCCCAGATGCGCTGTTGAAAGCCCAGGTTCACTTGCGCCGCCCACGGCCGGATCTTCCAGTCCACCGGCGCCAGGGCTCCGACGCGTGCCGCGCGGCCAGTCCACAGGCTGCCCGAAACGCTGCTGGGCTGCCAGCCGGCCGGCCATGGCAACTGGCGGGCAACGAAGGCGGCCGGCAGCTCCAGTAGCACGGTCAGGCTGAACACCCAAATACCCCAGAGGATGACCGCGCGACTCATGGCCGCGCCGCCACTTCCAGGCTGAAGGCGTAACCCTGGCCGCCGCCCTGCTCCAGGCTCCACTGCACGGGTCGCCCACCCTGCTCCTGCACGGTCCGTAGCAGCAGCTGCAGGGCCTGGGGCCCCGGTAGCTCGCCCTGCAATTGCCAGCGGTCGCCCTGCTGTTCAACGCGGGTCAGTACCCATTGGCGCGACACGGCCAGGGCCTGCCACTGCTCGTTGGAGAACGCCGCTGGCGGCACCAGCGCGCCGGCCTGTTGCGCCAACGCCTGCCACTGGCGGGCATCCTGCCAGGCCGCCAGCAGCGGCCGTGTCAGCAGCACCAGCAACAACAGCCCGACGGTTGACCAGCCGGCCAACAGGCCATAGCGGCGCTTGGGCGGCAGTTGGTTGAAGTGGGCCAGGTACTCCAGCATCCGGGCTTTCATGGTTGCTCTCCCAGATCAAAACTCAGGTGCAATTGACCGGCGACATGTTGCGCCTGGTCAGTCCATTGCGCGCCGGCAGCCTGGGCCATGGCCTGCCATTCGGCGGGCAGCGGCTGGGGGCCATTGCCGCGCAAGGCCAGGCGCCAACGGCTGCCGTCAAACTCGATGCGCGACACCGACCAGCCCGGTTGCTGCTGCAACCAGCCCGAGAGCGCCTGCTCCAGGGCCACGATTTTTTGTTGACGCACCTGCCATTCGGTCGCCTCGCCCTGCACCCGCGCCAGGGCCGTACGCGCCTGTTGCGGGTTGTTGGCCGGCCCGGCCAGCGCCCTGACCTGGGCTTTCCAAACATCAACCTGACGCAGACTCTGCACCAGATACACCGCACTCCAACACGCCGCCAACGCCACGCAACCCAGCAGCAAATGTCGTTGTACGCGGCTCACCCGTGGCGCTCGCGGCCCCCGTGTACGCGTCGGCCGCATACCCTCCAGCACACTGGGCAACTGCTCCAGGCGCGCCAGGCGCGACGGCCAGTCGCCCTCGAGCGTCTCGGCAGGCAGGTCGCGCCAAACCTGGGGCAAGCGCTCACCCAATACCGGCGGCCACACCAACCATTGCCGGGAATGCGCTTTGAGGCAACGCAGCGATTCGCGCCGCCACTCCACCACCTGCCCAGGCTCTGCTGGCGGCAACAACTGCAACTCCGCCCAGCCATGGGTGATCTGCAGCCCAAGCGCGGCGCACTCGGCCAGCCATTGCTGGACCTGCTCGCGTTGCATCACCAACAACTCAAGCTGCCCGGCCTCGCGGGACAGGCAGCTGACCAGCAACGCTTCGCCAGGCTGCTGCGCATACTCTTCAAACAACTGCGGCCACTCGTGGCGCTTGAGCCCCGGCGGCGCCGGCAGGCAGAAATGACTGCAATCGAGCGCTGGAATAATCAAGGCACCCGGCAATTGCAGCAGCGCCGACGGTGGCGGCCAGGCGCCGCTTGCGCAAGCCCGGTGCGCGCTGTAGTGCAACCACTGCCAACGGCCCTCGGCGGTGGCCGGCGGGCGCACCAGCAACCATTCCCGCGGTTTGCCCCGCAGACGCTCAAACATGCCTGCGCTCCGGCTCATGGCTGGGTATCGGGCAAGGCGAAAGTACAGACATATGGGGCTCCATGGTGCTCGAACTCTATCCGCACGCCGCGATTGGGCTGGGCGGCAACAGTAGAAGGAAAGGCCAGCCAGCGCGTGCCTTGGTAAAAACTGAACGTGGCGCGCTCGACCGGCGCCAGTGACTCCTTGAGTTGCCAGCGCGGCTTGTCGGCGGCGTACAGGTCGGCCGAGACCAGCAGGTTCAAGCGCTGCTGGCGTGCATCGAACAGCAGGCGCTGACGTTGCACACGCGACGCGCCCTCTACCGGCGGCCAGGCGCCCAGGGCCACCCACTGCAATTGCCCAAGGCTCGGCTGCCACTCCAGCCACGCCAGGTCCAGGGGCAAGCGCTGCTCGTACAACTGGCGCAACACCAGGCCATCGAAGCGGCGCTCCAGGGCCATGCAGAACTCCAATACCTGGGGTTCGCTGCCGGGCTCGTCCAGGCGCTCACGCACCTTGACCCAGCCATTGACCAAGGCCGCCAGCAACACCCCGACCACCGCCGTAAGGGCCATGGCTACCAATAGCTCAATCAGAGTCAGGCCACGCTGCGCCGCCTTCATGGGCGCACCAGGAACAGGCTGAACTGACCCAGGGGCTGACGCTGCTGGGGATCGGCAAATAAGCTCAACTCACCCCGGCGCAAGCGGTTGACCCCGGTGTTGCCCAGGGTCAGTTGCCAGTAACAGGTGGCAGGCCCCTGACGCAGCTCGCCGCTCACCGCATTGATCTGCGGCCAGTACTGTTCCACGCCAAACCGCGTCTCCAGCTCCCGCGCGCACAAACTGCCCAGGCGATGTTGCGCGACCGCTTGATGGGTGGCGATGCGCTGGCGCAACAACTGGCTGACCATCACCGCCATCAACGCGGCAATCCCCAGGGCGACCATGACTTCAAGCAAGGTAAAACCGCGCTGGCGCTTCATGGCAGGGTCGCGATATG
This sequence comes from Pseudomonas sp. WS 5411, assembly GCF_012985595.1. Taxonomy (NCBI): domain Bacteria; kingdom Pseudomonadati; phylum Pseudomonadota; class Gammaproteobacteria; order Pseudomonadales; family Pseudomonadaceae; genus Pseudomonas; species Pseudomonas sp. WS 5411. Next base: position 42,708 of record NZ_JAARMC010000010.1, on the reverse strand, counting down.
CAAGGTGTTGTCCGCTTGCCATTGCCAGCGCTGGCGGCCCTCGGCCCAGCGCCAGGTGAGTGACACCGGGCGGGCCAGCCCCGACGGGGTGAACATCACCTGGGGCTCGCGGCTCACCGGCCAGTCAGGTTGCAAGCCGGCCGGCCAGGGCGCGCCGCGCGAGGGTGCGACCTGCCACCCAGGCGCGCCCCGGCCCACCTGCCAGCGTACGAACTCCGGGCTGCGGCCATTCCAGCGCAAGCCCAGCAACTGCCCGGCATGCCGCGCCTGGGCCGCCTGGCTGCGCGCCTCGCTGGCCAGTTGGGCCAGGGCCTGGCGCATCGGCGCCTGGCCGGCGTCCAGGTAGGCCACGCCCAGGGCACTGAACAAGCCGACGATCAGCAACACCACCAGCATTTCCAGGAGCGAAAACCCGCAACTGCGCTGCATGCCTAGAGGTCCCAGTTACCGATATCGGCGTCGGTGCCTTCGCCGCCTTCCTGGCCGTCGGCGCCCAGGGAAAACAGGTCCACCCGGCCATGCTGCCCTGGGGTGCGGTAGCCATAGGCATTGCCCCACGGGTCCTCGGGCAACCGGCGGATGTAGCCGTCGGCACGCCAGCTGCGCGGTAAGGGTTCCAGGCTCGGCTTGCTGACCAGGGCCTGTAAACCCTGCTCCGAGGTGGGGAATCGCAAGTTGTCGAGGCGGTACATATCCAGCGCCTGCTCCAGGGTCGCCAGGTCGGCCAGGGCCTTCTGGCGCATGGCTTTGTCCTGGCTGCCGAGTACGCTGGGCGCAACCACCGCGATCAACAGGCCGATGATAAAAATCACCACCATGATTTCCATCAGGGTAAAGCCGCGCTCGCGACGCTTGACCGCACGATTGCCAGGCATGGCGTGCTTTTGCATTTCAAGTTCTCCGTTTTCAGGTTGTCTGTTCAAAGGCTCAGGCCCTGATTGAGCTGCATGATCGGCAGCAACACCGCCAGCACGATGAACAGCACCACCGCGCCCATCAGCAGAATCATCAGGGGTTCGAATAACGCCAGCAGCAGGTCGACCTGGCGCGCAAACCCACGCTCCTGGTTGTCGGCGACGCGCTCCAGCATGTCGGGCAAGGTGCCGCTGGCCTCGCCGCTGGCGACCATGTTCAGCAGCATTGGCGGGAAGTGCCCGCTGGCACTCAGGGCGCGGTACAGGGTCACGCCGCCTTCGACCTGCTCACGCACCGCCTCCAGGGCCTGGTGGATCTGCCGGTTGCCAACCGTGGCGGTGGCCACCTCCAGGGATTCGAGCAATGGCACGCCACTGCCGAGCAAAATCGCCAGGCTGCGTGAGACCCGTGCGCTTTCCAGCACCGACAACAGCACGCCAATGCGCGGCAGGCGCAAGGCCAGGCTGTCGCGGCGCAAGCGCCATACCGCCTGGCGCAGCAACACCCGCGCGCCCAGCGCCAGCAACAAGCCCAGCCCCAGCAACCACGGGCCGAGCATCACCAGGCCCTCGCTGGCGCCGATCAGCACCCGAGTAATCAGCGGCAGGCTTTGCCCGGTGTGGCTGAACTGCTCGGTGAGCTTGGGCACCACAAAGGTCATCAGGCCGATCACCACCGCCAGCGACACCAGGATCAGTACCGCCGGGTAGATCAACGCCGTGCGCGCCTTGTGCCGTTGTTTCTGCACTTGCTCCAGGTGCTCGGCCAGGCGCTCCAGCACCGGCGCCAATTTGCCCGAGCGCTCGCCGGCCTCGACCAGTGCGCAATACAGGGTATTGAACTGCCCACCCTGGCGGCGCAGGCTCTGGGCCAGGCTCAAGCCTTCGCCCAGGGCACCGCGCACCGCCACCAGCAGGTTGCGAATCGCCGGCTCCGCCAACTGGCGCTCCAGGGTGGCCAAGGCATCCACCAAGGGGATGCCGGCGCTCAACAGCGTGGCCAACTGGCGGGTCAATTCGCACAGTTGCCCATGGTTCAACCGTTGCCCGCGCGGGCTCGACAGGCTTGCGCCCTGCACCTGCAACTCACGGGCAAACAGGCCCTGCTCACGCAGCAGTTGTCGGGCATGGCGCTCGTTTTCCGCCTGGATGCTGGCTTTGCGGCGATTGCCGCGCAGGTCCAGCGCCTGGTAGCGATAGGTCGGCATCAGTCGCGCACCGCACGCAGAACCTGCTCCAGGCTGGTTTCGCCACGGCGCAGGCATTCGGTGGCCATGGCGGTCAGGCTCTGGCGCTTGTCGGCGAGGTATTCGTGCATGGCCGCTTCGCTGGCGCCGTCGTACAACAGGCTGATCAAGCCGGCATCCAGGGTGATGAATTCATAGAGGCCGATCCGCCCGTGGTAACCACTGCCCTGGCAGTCGTCGCAGCCCTGGGGGTGAAAGCTGTGTTCCAGCAGGGCCAGCTCCGGCCACAACTGGCGCTCGGCGGCCAGCAACGGTGCCGGCGTTGCGCAATGGCACAAACGCCGCACCAGACGCTGGGCCATCACGCCCTTGAGGCTGGAGGCGATCAGGAACGGTTCGATGCCCATGTCCCGCAACCGCGTGACCGCGCCCACCGCGCTGTTGGTGTGCAGTGTCGACAGCACCAGGTGCCCGGTAAGGCTGGCTTGCACCGCGATCTGGGCGGTCTCCTGGTCGCGGATTTCGCCGAGCATGATCACGTCCGGGTCCTGGCGCAGGATCGCCCGCAGGCCGCTGGCGAAGGTCATGCCGGCGCGGGGGTTGATCGCGGTCTGGCCGATGCCGGTAATCGCGTACTCCACCGGGTCTTCGACGGTGAGGATATTGCACGAGCCATCGTTCAGCGCATTCAGGCTGGCATACAGCGTGGTGGTCTTGCCCGAGCCGGTGGGCCCAGTGCTCAGCAAGATCCCGTTGGGCCGCGACAGGCAGGCGCGCAGGGCCTGTTCGACCTCTGCAGGCATGCCCAGGTTGTTCAGGTCCAGCAGGTTGGCCTGCTTGTCCAGCACACGCATTACCACACGTTCGCCGTGAATGCCGGGCAAGGTCGAAACCCGGATATCCACCTCGCGCCCGCCGGAGCGCAAGGTAATGCGCCCGTCCTGGGGCTGGCGTTTTTCGGCGATATCCAGGCGCGCCATGACCTTGATCCGCGACACCAGCATGGCCGACAAGGCCCGTGGCGGGCGCAGGATCTCGCGCAGATGGCCGTCCACCCGCAAGCGCACCACCAGGCTCTGTTCGAAGGTCTCGATATGGATATCCGAGGCCCGCAAGCGCAGGCCTTCAGCGAACAGGCCATTGATCAGGCGGATCACCGGCGCTTCGTTGTCACTCTCCAGCAGGTCTTCGATCCGTGGCAGCTCGTTGATCAGGCTGTCGAGATCGACCTGCTCGCCGATGCCCTCGATCAACGCTGCCGTGGCCGACTCGCCGGCCTGGTACAAGGCCCCCAGGCGCAGTTCGTATTGGGCCGGATCGAGGTGCTCAACCAGCGTCGGCAAGCCATGCACGCGCAGCACTTCCTGCAAGGCGTCGGTGTCGACATCCTCGCGCAAACACAAGGTCCAGCCTTGCGCGCCCGGCGCCCGCGCCAGGCCCGCCTGGCGTGCCAGTCGATAGGGCAACAACGTACTCACCACACGCCCTCGTCGAGACGCTCGCGGCTGGCCGGGAACAGGCGCAGCAAGGCGTTGTTATCGGAGACCGCGGGCAATGCCAGGTTCGAATTGACCTTGAGGTTGCGGTACTTCTCGCTGCTCAGTTGGGCCAGGGTTTCGCCGTCACGCATGATCCGCGGGCGGATAAACACCATCAGGTTCTGCTTGGTGCGCTGGCTGGCGTTGGAGCGGAACAGCCGCCCTATCCCTGGGATATCGCCGAGCCACGGCACACGCTGGTCACTGTTCTTGGCCTCGTCGCCGATCAGCCCGCCCAGCACCACCAGGCCGTTGTCTTCGACCATGACCTTGGTCTTGATCTCGCGCTTGTTGGTGATCACATCGCTGGCGCCGGTACTCTCGGCAATCGACGAGACCTCTTGCACGATGTCCAGGCGCACGGTGTTGTCGATATTGATCTGCGGCTTGATCCGCAGCTTGATCCCCACTTCCTTGCGCTCGATGGTCTGGTAGGGGTTGGTGTTGTTCTGTGTCACCGAGCCCGTCACAAACGGTACTTCCTGGCCCACCAGGATCGACGCTTCGGCGTTGTCCAGGGTCAGCAGGGTCGGGGTCGAGAGCAGGTTGAAGCCACTTTCGCTTTTCAATGCATTGAGCAGCGCAAGGAAGTTCAGCCCGCCGCCATTGAGCTTGCCGAAGCCGGCGGTCGCCCCTGGCACATTGGCCAACAGCTTGCCCAGGCCTGCGGTGTCGCCGCTGCCAGCGGCCCCGGCCAGGCCGGCGATGCTCGTCCCACCATTGGTAAAGTTCACCGCGCCGCCGCCAAACGAGTCGCCCAGAAACAGCCATTGCACCCCCAGTTCCTGGGCGCGGGTGTCGGAGACTTCGGCGATGATTGCTTCCACCACCACCTGGGCGCGGCGGATATCCAGTTGTTCGACGATGGTGCGGTAGGCGGCGATTTCGCTGTCCGGGCCGACCATCACCACGGCGTTGGTGCCCTCCTCCGATTCCATGCGAATGCCTGAGGCGCTGACCGCCATCTGCTTGGGCGCACCTTCGGTGGGCACGCCTTCGCCACCGGCGCCCGGGGTGTCCTGGCTCAAGCCGCGCAGCACCTTGACCACCTCAGCCGCATTGGCATGGCGCAGGTACATCACCACCGTGTTCGAAGGTCGCAAGGCAGTCTGTGGCTGGTCCAATTGCTTGAGCAACGCGCGCACCCGCTGGCGGCTGTCGGCACTGCCGCGTACCAGCAACGCGTTGCTGCGCGGGTCGGCAACCACCTGCGCGCCATCGGCGCCCTGCTCGCGGGCCAGCAGGCGGGTCATCAATTGTGCGGTGTCGTTGGCGCTGGCATTGACCAGGGGCAGCACTTCCAGAGGCTCCTGGCTGACCTGGTCGAGTTGCTGCAACAGCGCGTCGATACGGTCGAGGTTGCTGCGCCAGTCGGTGATCACCAGCAGGTTGGCCGACGGGTACGGGCTGATCACTCCCACCCGGGGGTCAATCAGCGGCTTGAGGATATTGAGCATCTGTTCACTGGCGGCGTTGCGCACACTGAATACCCGGGTGGCCATGCCATCGTTGGCTTGCACGGCCTGGCGCGCAGACTCCACCGGCACCGGTTCCAGGCGCGCGGCCTGGTCCGGCACGATTTTCACGCTGCCATTGGGCAGGTTGACCGCAGCAAAACCCTGGGCGCGCAACTGGGCGAGGAAGATGTCATAGATGGCCTCGCTACCAAGCATATCGAGGCTGCGCACCGTGACCTTGCCCTTGACCCGTGGGTCGATGATGAAGGTGGTGTTGGTGATGCGCGACACGCTGTCGATAAAGTCCGTGAGTTCGGTGTCGATGAAGTTCACTTCATACAAGGCCGGCGCGTCTTCGGCGTGGGCTGGAGTCACACTCAAGGCCAGGCACAATGCGCTCAGGCCCAGGCATTTATTGATCATGTGCATCGTCGGTTCATTCCTTGCGCTTGAGGCCGATCACCGGTCGCTCAGTCGGCCATGGCAAGCGCTCGCGCTGCCCTTGATTGTCGAAAATCAGCCCACGGTCATCAATGTCTTGCAGGACGATGCCGGGAGCCAGGCGCTGACCCAGGGTCAGCGTGCGTTCTTGTTGCTGATAGCGCAGGACCAGTACCGTGGCGCGCAACGGCGTGGCCTTGAGGCTGCCCAGGTAATCGACCTTGAGGGTGGTCAACGGCAGGTCGTCGCTGGGGGCCTGACGCGGTGTCCAGTGGTTGCTCAACAGGTCGGCGACCGGCGCCGCTGGCGGGTTTAGCGCGATCGGTTGCGCGATGCCGTGCCACAGTTGCAGCACACATTGCGCTGCCAGCCAGGCCAGGAGCGTTGCCAGCAGCAGGTTGCCCGCACGGTTCAACTGACCAGGCTCCGTGGATGCCATCCCGGATGCCCCTGCACGTAGCGCACTTCGGGCAATTGCAGCGGCGCCAGTTGCCAATCCGCCGGCTGCTCGCGCAACCAGCCTTCAAGGTGCTGCCACAGCGGTTGCCCGGCATCGGCGGCAAAACCCAGGCCAAAGGTGCGGCAGGTGCCGACCGGCTCGGCAAACTCACTGACCCGCTTGCCGCCCGGGCTATAGGTGACCTGCCAGGGTTGGCCGAGCCAGCGTGGCAAGTCCTGGCTGTTATCCAATAGCAGTGGTTCGCCAAACAGCTGTTCGGCGCCGTTTTCCAGGACCTGGCGCACCTGCTGCGCCGGGACGTCCACGACCGGCGCCGGGTAGCTGGCGCTCAGGCTGATCAAGTGTTCGCGGGTAATCATCTGGCCACGGGCCAAGGGGCTGTCATAGCGCAGGCCCGGCAGCAGTACCGCGCTCTTGGGCTCGCGGGCCAGGGCCTGGTGCAACAGGCGATCCCAACTGCCGGCGCGTACATCGCGGCGCCAGAGGTTTTCCGGGGCCTTGGCCAAGGGTTGGTCGAGCCACGCCGCGTGGGCTGCGCGCTGTTGTTGCAGGCGTGGTTGCAGGCGCTGGGCGTGGGCCTGGGCGGGAGCGTCCAACGCGCTGGCCTGGGCCGCAAAAAAGCGCGCATCAAAGCGCCATTGCCCGGCCTGGGCCTGGCAGCGGATACGGAAGGCGCCGCTGGCCCGGGTCCCGCCCAGCACCACCGGTACGCGCTTGCCGGAGCTTTGCAGGATTTCTACCGGCTGCGGCCACAGGTCCTGGCCACGGGCACACAACATCAAGTCCACCTGACTCAGGCGCTCGGCCAGCCAGAAGCCCGGGCCGGTACCGACATCGGCCAGGGCCACCACCAAGTCGGCTTCTTCACGGGCCTGGGTGAGCACCGGTTGCAGGCTGTGCAACCACTCTTTCAAAGACCCTTGCTGGTCCCGCGCATAAGGGTCGGTAATGCCAACCACGGCGATGCGCACGCCGCCCCGGCGGAACACCTGCATGCCTGGGGTGGCCAGGCGTTGCGCGCTGGCGCTGGCCAGCCCGGCGCCAAGCACCGGGTGGCCGAATTGCTGGTACAGGCCCTGGCATTGTTCGGGCCATAGCACGCGCTCGTCGCTGCTGACTCGCACTTCGCTGCCGAGCAACTGGCTGCCCTGGACCCCGGACAGGCCACGGGTCAGGTAAGCCAGGCCGCTGCCGTTCCAGCACTGGCCGTTTTCCAGGGTCAGGCTATTCTCAGGCCCGGCTTCATCGCGCAGGCGTTGCAACACCGCGCCGAGTACCGCGTAGCCGCCGGTTTGCACACCGTCACTTAAGGAGGCATCCAGCAGGCCATCCAACTGGCTGCCATCGACCTGGCGAAAACGCGCATTGGCCCCCGTAATCCAAGGTGCCTGGCCGATGCGCGTCGCCGGCCCCAGGCGTGTGGCGGGCACCACCGGGCGACCCGGCAGGCGTGCATCGAGGGTGTCAGCGATATACAGCAGGTCGACCGGCTGGCTGTCCGCAGGCCCCGCCGCAGCCCCCCGGCTGGAGCAGCCGGCCAGCCACGGGGCACAGGCGCCCAGCGTCATCCATCCCAATACATCGCGCCGCACCATTGAAACCATTGTTCTCTCACCCTGAGGCTAACTGCTTTAAGGGCGGCATAGTGGGGGTCAATTAATGACGGTTTAATGTCAGTTTTTTAACAGGAGTGAAATATGCAAATCTGCAACAAAAGGAAATAAAAAAATTAAACTTAAATACATTTTTAACAAAACCGACCGCGAATCATCACATTCGGCTCTTAGAGTTCGGGCTCCTTTCAAAAATCGTGATCTACAAAGGACCTGATGAAATGAGTCGAGAGACTGGCGACAACCAGAATCGCAACCTGAGCCTCAATGAGCCGATGGAATCGGTACTCACTGCCTACCTGAGCCGCCGCAGTGTGGTACGGGGCGGGCTCGGCGCCGCGATCGCCATGATTGCCGGTACCGGCCTGACGGGCTGTTTTGACAGCGGCGGTGGCTCGGACAACGACACCCCTACCCAGCCGCCAAAGCCGGCACTGAAACTGGGCTTCAACTCGATCCCCGGCTCCCTCACCGATGCCTGCACCGTGGCCGCCGGCTACACCGCCCACGTGCTGGCCCCTTGGGGTACACCGCTGAACAGCAACGCTGCCCCCTGGAAAAGCGACGGCAGCAACACCTCGACCGACCAGGCCAACGCGGTAGGCATGCACCACGACGGCATGCACTTCTTTCCAATCAATGGCAGCTCCACCGACGGCCTGCTTGCGATCAACCACGAATACATCGATGCACAAGCCCTGCACCCGGCGGGCCCGACCCTGGTCGGCGGTGTTCGTCCGGTCGAAGAAGTGCGCAAGGAAATCAACGCCCACGGTGCGGGTGTGATGCGCATCAGCAAGGTCAACGGCCGTTGGCAGGTGATGGAAAACGATCCATTGAACCGCCGCTTCACCACGGCTACGGTCATGGACCTGGCGGGGCCGATGAAAGGCACCGAGCACGTAAAAACCAAATTCTCGCCGACCGGCACCCAGACCCGCGGCACCAACAACAACTGTGGTAACGGCTATACCCCGTGGGGCACCTACCTCACCTGCGAAGAAAACTGGCCAGGGATTTTCGTCAATAAAAGTGGCGCCCGCCCGGCAGACCAGGTGCGCATCGGCGTGGGCACCGGCAGCGGCAACTATCGCTGGGAGAGCGTTGCCGGTGATCCAAGCGAGGTTAACGGTGAGTTCAGCCGCTTCGACGTGACCCCAAGCGGCGCCACCGCCACTGATGACTACCGCAACGAAGCCAGCACCTATGGCTACATCGTTGAGATCGACCCGTACAACGCTTCGACCCGCGCCGTGAAACGCACCGCCCTCGGCCGTTTCCGCCACGAAGGTTGCTGGCCGGGCCTGACCACCGCCGGCAAGCCAGTGGTGTTCTACAGCGGCGACGACTCGCAGAACGAGTACCTGTACAAATTCGTCTCCACCGCTTTGTGGGACCCGGCAGACGCCAACCCCAGCGACCGCCTGGCCACCGGCGCCAAGTACATGGACAGCGGTAAACTCTACGTGGCGCGCTTCAATGCCGACGGCAGCGGCAACTGGTTGCTGCTCGACGTGGCCAGCCCGACCGTGGATGGCAGCACCCTGGGCGCGAAGTTCACCGACCTGCCGGGGATCATCCTCAACACCCGTGGGGCGGCCGACGCCGTGGGCGCCACACCGATGGACCGCCCGGAGTGGACCTCGGTCAACCCGCTCAATGGCGACGTCTACCTGACGCTCACCAACAACACCAGCCGCACCGTGGCCAACGCCGCCAACCCGCGCGTCAAAAACAAGCACGGGCACATCATTCGCTGGCATGACGCGGACAACCAGGTGTCCTTCACCTGGGACATCTTTGTGTTTGGCGCCAACGCCGCTGGCGCCCCGGACATCAACCGCTCAGGCCTGACCACGCTGAACCAGTTCGCCAGCCCGGATGGCATGACCTTCGACAGCCGTGGCGTAATGTGGATCCAGACCGACAACGGCGAAAAAACCCTGACCGACTACACCAACGACCAGATGCTGGTGGTGATCCCGACCAATATGGTCGATGTCCAGGGCAAGCAAGTGCCGGTCAATGCGCAGAACCAGGCCGACCTGCGCCGCTTCTTCGTCGGGCCTAACGGTTCTGAAGTGACGGGGGTGACCTTCACACCCGATAACAAGACGGTGTTCGTCAACATCCAACACCCGGACAACTGGCCGTCCACCGGTGTGGCTACCGACGTCACGGTCGGCACAGTCCGCCCTCGCGCCTCCACGGTTGTGATCCAGCGTGCTGACGGGGGTGAATTGGCGATCTGATTCAGCGGCAGGAGCCGGCCCGGCTCCTGCATCACGATCCTTGTGGGAGCTGTCGAGCTCCGGCGAGGCTGCGATGACGAGGTCATTACCAGCATGGATGTTGGCTGATCTACCGCTATCGCAGCCTCGCCGGGGCTCGACAGCTCCCACACTTGCTTTGTGGTGATCTCAAAATCAACAGGTGGGATCTCGGGTTTGCGCCACACTGCACAGCAAATGTGGGGGCTTGCCTGCGATGGCGGTGGATCAGCCGCCAGAAACAGTGACTGGACTGCCGCTTTCGCGAGCAAGCCCGCTCCCACAGGGGATCTGCGCGGGGCAGAGAATGTTGGCACCACCACAAATCAAATGTGGGAGCTGGCTTGCCTGCGATGGCGGCAGGTCAGCCAATAGATTTATCGACTGATACACCGTCATCGCGGGCAAGCCCGCTCCCACACAAGCCCGCTCCCATACGCTCTATAACGGCAAAGGCTCCCGCGAGCGCAGCAGCATGCCCTGCGCCGGTACCCGCGCATGCCACTTCACGACCCCCTGGGCCTCGACACGGTACTGGCTGCGAAAGCGCTGGCCATTCAGGTCTATGTCCAGGAGCAGCAGAAAGTGGTCACCGTTGAGCTGCAGACCTTCGCTCAAGCGCTCGAACATCGCGTCGTCCATCGCCCCCAGGGCCTGGCGCAGTTCGCCCGCATCGCGATAGCCCCCCGCCGGCCGCGCGCTGACCAAGCGAGTCAGCACCGAACGCGACACCTCGCCCTCGTACAACGCATCCAGCAGCGGCAGCATTTCCAGGTTCAACGCATTGGCATTCAGGCGCCAGCCCGCCGTCTCGTCCAGGCTGCATAACTGCGGGTAACGCAACGCCCGCAGCGCGTCGGGCACCGCCAGCAGGTTCAGCTCGCTGATATCGCGCATGCGTTGATTGGCCGCCAGGCGCGGTGGCGACTGGCGCAAGTATTCGTTGCTTTCGGCACCTTGCAGGCGGGTCTGCTGGTCGGCGTCGAGCCAGTCGGCCAGGGTCTGGGCCAGGCGTTCGGCGGCCATGTCCGCCCCCAGCAGATGCACCAACTGGCGCTGGGCACGTTCGGCTTCGGGGCCGATCAGCGCGTTGACGTTGAAGCAGGTGTGCAGGTCGCGAATCTGGATGCTCGCCTTGCCCCCCTTGAAGTCATAAGCCAACGGCTGCCCGCGCATGGCCTGCCAGAACAACGGGCTGGCGCGCCACAGCGGGTCTTGCAGGGCCTGTTCGGTAAAGGCCAGCGCCGCCCGTTCGATCGCGCGCGCCTGCACCCGCTGTTGCACCAGACGCACGCTGTCGACCTGCTGGCGCCCCTGCTCGACCATCCAGGCCATGCCTCCCGCCAGCATCGCCAGGGCCACCAGCACCATCAACAACGCCGCCCCCTGCTGCCGTTTCTTGTCCATTGCCACACCACCTTTTATGCAGATCCTGGCGACAGTCAACACAGTGGATGTTTCAACCAAGTGGCAGACTCACACAATTCCCGCAAAACCGTCACCGCGCCGTCATAAAGCCTCGGCAAACTGCGCCTTCATATTTCAAATCAATGGCTTGGAGTGGCGTTATGGGCGGTATAGGGATTTGGCAACTGGTCATCGTGCTGCTGATCGTGGTGATGCTGTTCGGCACCCGGCGCCTCAAGGGCCTGGGCAGTGATGTGGGTGAGGCCATCAAGGGCTTTCGCTCCTCCATGGGCAACGAACCCGGCGCCCAGGCGGCAGAAAAGACCAGCCTTGAGGTGCAAGCCGAACCTCAGCGACCTGCCGACAGCAAACTCTGATGTTCGATATCGGTTTTAGCGAACTGCTGCTGGTGGGCCTGGTGGCGCTGCTGGTGCTGGGCCCCGAGCGCCTGCCGATTGCCGCGCGCAATGCCGGGCTGTGGCTGGGCCGGGCCAAGCGGGCGATGAATACGCTCAAGGCCCAGGTCACCCAGGAACTGGACCACGAACACCTGTTGCAGAGCATCGACCAGCAACCCTTGCGGCAACTGGAGCAGCAACTGCGCGACGGCATCCGCCTGGACGCCCCGCTGCCAGAAACCGCCACGCCCAAAGGACCACCTGCCCCATGAGCGACCTGCCCTTGCCTGCTCCGCGCCTGTCGGTGACCGGCCACCTGACCCGGTTGCGCTCGCGCCTGGTGCGCTGCGTCCTGGCGATCCTCCTGGTGTTTTGCGCACTGTTCCCCTTTGCCCAGCAGCTCTACAGCTTCGTCTCGCAACCGTTGCGCGATTTCTTGCCCAGCGGCGCAACCATGATCGCCACCGGGGTGACGTCACCCTTCCTGGCGCCGCTCAAGCTGACCATGATGATTGCCCTGTTTATCAGCATGCCGCTGTTGCTGCACCAGGCCTGGGGCATGATCGCACCGGCGGTGTATCGCCAGGAACGCCGCACCGCCGCCTGGTTGCTGGCCGCCAGCGTGGTGCTGTTTTACCTGGGCATGGCGTTCGCGTTTTTCCTGGTGTTCCCGATGATGTTCGGCTTCTTTACCAGCGTGACCCCGGACGGCGTGGCGATGATGACTGATATCGCCCTGTACCTGGATTTCATCCTCGCGCTGTTGCTGGCGTTCGGCCTAGCGTTTGAAATTCCGGTGGCTACTTTCCTGGTGATCTGGGCAGGGATCACCGATGTGCAGACCCTGCAGAAGAGCCGGCCGTATGTGATCGTCGGCTGCTTTGTGGTGGGCATGTTGCTGACCCCGCCGGATGTGTTTTCGCAGACCATGCTGGCGGTGCCGATGTGGATTCTGTTTGAGCTGGGGCTGCTGGCCAGTCGGTCGGTGAGCAAGCCGCGCTCCTGATGCCGCCGACACCTGGTCCGGGGACATTAAACAAAATGTTGATTTAGTAAGGCACCAAGATAAACTGCGCCTTATGAATATTTTAGAAAACAAACACCACATCATGCTGCATGAGCTTGAGGGGGTACCGGCCGAGGCCAGGGACAGCGTAAAACTGTGTTTCGAGCTACTGTCGGCGGCGGCCGCGATCAATCGCGTGTGTGCCATACGGCTCGCTCGCTACAACCTCTCGGAAGGCCGCTTTGTCATCATGCTCACCCTCAAGAGCGCTGGCGGGAAGCTCTCGCCCCTGGAGCTGGCGACGCGCCTGTCGATTACCACCGGCACGGTGACCGGCTTGCTCGACGGCCTGCAGGGCGACGGCTTTATCAAGCGCAAGACCGACCCTGCCGACCGGCGCAAATTAATCATCAGCCTGACTGCCGACGGCAAGCGCGTGGTCGATGAGGTATTCGCCGAACACACGCACTGGATCAGCGGCATCATCCAGGGTCTGAGCCCTGAGCAACGCCAGGGGTTGTCCGAGTCGCTCTATTGCATTTCCACCAGTCGCGCACTGTCCCCGCCACTGCCGGATGGGCATTAGGTCCACTACAAAACCTGTTCGAACGGGAAGAGGCCTTGCCCGGGGAGCAACCCATGAACACAGCGCTGGGATCAATATGAGTGAAGAACGCAAAGCCCTGATCGACCAGGGCCGCCTGCCAACCCGCAATTTGGGCGAGTGCCTGGCAGTCGACCAGGTGGCGCTGGCGCAGGCCCTTGCCTCGCAGGTGGAAACTTCCCTGGCCCAGGCACTGCTGAGCGCGGCCCAGGCCGGCCAGGCACTGGGCATTTCGAAGAAAGTCGCGGGGCTGGGCCTTGCGCTGGGTCAGTGGCTGGAAAGCGCCGCCCTGCCCCTGCGCGAACGGAGCTGGCAGTTGCTGCTGGAGCATCCTTCTGACACCGTGCGCAGTTGGGCGGCCTTCGCCAATGCCTTCTGCGTACGCGACACGCCGCTGGAACAGGCGTTGCTGAGCCAGTTCCGGTTCGCCACCGACAGCCACTTTGGCGTGCGCGAATGGGCCTGGATTGCCTTGCGCCCTCTACTGGCCCAGGACCTGACGGCTTCGCTGGAACTGTTGCGCAGCCATGCCCGCAACGACAACCCGCTGATCCGCCGTTTCTGCGTTGAAATCCTGCGTCCGCGCGGGGTCTGGTGCGAACACATCGCCCCACTCAAAGCCCAGCCGAAAATCGCCGAACCCTTGCTGATTGCCATGCTAGAGGAAACCGACAAATACGCCCAGGACTCGGTGGCCAACTGGATCAACGACGCCAGTAAAACCCGGCCGGACTGGGTGCAGGATTTGTTCGAGCGCTACCCACCCAGCGGTAAGGCCGCCACCAGGATTTTTACCCGGGCGACCCGCAGCCTTGCTCAACGAAAGTGAACAGGCGCTACCCATCTCACTCAAGGAAAAGCTTCAAACCGTCACGGACCAGATGGCCCGACTGCCGACCGAAGTCGTGCACAAGTTCCAGGCGGCACTGGACTGAAATAGCGGCTGCCCGTGACAGGGCAGCCACCCCCTCTGGGCTTACTTGCCCTCGGTCAACGCGTTGTAGCTGGTGAACAGGTTGCGATAGTCAGGAATGTGGTTGGAGAACAAGGTCCCCAGGCCTTCGATATCGTTGCGCCAGTCGCGATGCAGCTCGCACGCCAGGCCAAACCAGGTCATCAGTTGGGCGCCGTTGGCGGTCATGCGGGCCCAGGCCGATTGCTGGGTCAGTTCGTTGAAAGTGCCGGAGGCATCGGTCACCACAAACACTTCATAGCCTTCGGCCAGGGCCGACAGCGCCGGAAACGCCACGCACACCTCGGTGACTACGCCCGCGATGATCAGTTGCTTCTTGCCGGTAGCCTTGATGGCCTTGACGAAGTCTTCGTTGTCCCAGGCGTTGATCTGGCCAGGGCGGGCAATGTACGGCGCGTCCGGGAACAGCGCCTTGAGCTCGGGCACCAGCGGGCCGTTGGGGCCGGTTTCGAAACTGGTGGTGAGGATGGTCGGCAGCTTGAAGTACTTGGCCAGGTCAGCCAGGGCCAGTACGTTGTTCTTGAACTTGTCGGGCTCGATATCGCGGACCAGTGACAGCAAGCCAGCCTGATGGTCAACCAGCAGGACAGCTGCGTTGTCTTTGTCCAGGCGAACGTAGGGTTTAGACATCATGATGCTCCTGGTAAAAAGGTGTTTCCCGAAATGGGCCGCACCGGAAAGAGTCAACGGTGTTTATGGCGCTGGGAGTCTAGCTCGTCGTCACTGAACCACTTTCACTGACAAAACCCGCCTATTGACCGTCCTCGCGTGCCCCGCTGATGGTTGTAGGAAAAAACCAGGGTCCCACTTTAGTCATCACACTAGGTGCTCGGTAGTGGTTGAATTAAACTTCACCATCTCAAAAATGGAACGATACCCATGTTCGACCTGAATGAGCTCTTCCTCTACGCCAAGGTGGTTGAGCATGGTGGTTTCGCAGCGGCCGGTCGGGCGCTGAACATGCCCAAGTCGACCTTGAGCCGCCGGGTCAGCCAGCTGGAAGCGCGGCTGGGGGCACGCCTGATACAACGCTCCACCCGTCAGTTCCAGGTCACTGATATTGGCCAGGCCTACTACCGCCACTGCGTGGCAATGACCGCCGAGGCAGAGTCCGCCGAGGAGCTGATCGCCTTCAACAAAGCCGAGCCGCGCGGAGTGATTCGCCTGAGTTGCACCACCGCGCTGCTCAATTACTGGGTGGCGCCGATGCTGGGCCAGTTCATGGCGCAGTGCCCCAGCGTTGAACTCAACGTGAAGAGTTTCAACCGCAAGGTCGATGTGATCAGCGAGGGCTATGACATTGCGCTGAACCTGTGTTTCCCGCCCCTGGAAAGCAGCGACCTGGTGATGAAGCTGCTCGCCAGAAGCCCCCAGGTGTTGGTAGCGAGCCCGGCGTTTTTGCAGGAGCATCCATTGCCCCTACTCCCTGCAGACTTATCGGGACTGCCGACCATCAGTTGGGGCAACCCGATGCTGCAGTACACCTGGGGGCTGACCGGGCCAGAAGGCGTGACGGCTGAGATCTGCCACACGCCACGGCTGATCAGCGACGACATGCCGACCCTGAAAAGTGCGGTACTGCTGGGCGTGGGCATCGCCAACCTGCCACTGGCCGTGGTCAAGGATGAGATAGACGACGGCCGCCTGGTCAGCCTGCTCCCCGACTGGCAGCCCACCGAAGGCGTGATCAGCGCTGTCTTCCCTTCAAGGCGCGGGCTGTTACCGTCGGTGCGTACCTTGATCGACTTTCTGGCGCAGGCGTTTGAAAAACACCAGCAAAGCCAGGCCGCGAGAACGTCAAACTTCGATGAGTTCAGCTAGAGCCACGAAGCGCCTGGCCGCTGTTTTTCTCCCGGGCGAGGCACAACGAAACGTCCACTATCGCGCCACACAAATCCGCACCGTGGCGCCATCAGGCACTGCCATTACCCTGCCAGTATTTACGCAGCGTCTTTTTGAGCTAGCCTTGCCCTGCCGCTCCTTCTTACACAGTGAACTCATGGAAACGCTCACCAAAACAGAGATCGAAAGTGCTCTTTCCAGTCGCCTACCCAACTGTGTCGTCACCTGCCTGATCAACCCGGACGGCAGCCTGTCAGTGACTGTTTTAGCGCCAGATGCCAATCAATTCACCATCGCGAGCATCAATCGTGCCCAGTATCACGCCGAGTCGGGAATCAATAGGCTTGTCCGGGAGATCCTCGAGGAAATGGTGGTATCCCGGCAATCATCCCACCTGCCGCCGGTGGGGTAATCGCCTTGGCGAGAATGCCCGGATAGTGACCGATCCCCGGCTCGGAGGTGGCGATACACACCCCCAATTCGGCGGTGAATTGGGGGTGCGCCGAGGCCTTGAAAGTCGCGGCGGATCAGTGACCTGCGCCGCTTCGTTCAGCACCAGGGGCGCGTCAGAGAATCGGCTTGCCGCCGGTCACGCCATAACGTTCACCGGAGATGTAACTGCCCTCGTCCGACGCCAGCAGTACGTAAATCGGCGCCACCTCGACCGGTTGGCCTGGCCGACCGAGGGGCATATTGGCACCGAAATGCTTCACCGCCTCCTGCGACATAGTTGATACGATCAAGGGCGTCCAGATTGGCCCCGGCGCAACGCTGTTGACGCGGATACCGCGCTTACCCAGCAACTGCGCCAGCCCAGCGGTGAAGTTCGCGATGGCGCCTTTGGTGGCCGCGTAAGGTAACAGCGTCGGGTTGGGGGTGTCGGAGTTGACCGAGCTGGTGTTGATGATGGAACTGCCCTCGGCCATGTGGGGCAGCGCGGCCTTGCAGATGCGAAACATCGCTGTCACGTTGACATCGAATGTCATTACCCATTCTTCATCGCTGATTTCTTCAAGGGTTTCGTGGGACATCTGGAACGCAGCATTGTTGACCAGGATGTCGATGCGCCCGAACGTCTCCACCGTGTCATTCACGATGGCCGCACACTGCGCCAGGTTCCTCAGATCTCCCGGCAGCAGCAGGCATTGGCGCCCGGCCGCCTCGACCCAGCGCGCAGTCTCTTTTGCGTCCTCGTGTTCGTCCAGGTATGACACCGCTACGTCAGCGCCTTCCCGGGCAAAAGCGATGGCCACTGCGCGCCCGATGCCGCTGTCAGCCCCGGTGATCAAAGCGATTTTGTTGGCAAGCCGGCCTGAGCCTTTATAGGTTTGTTCACCGCAATCGGGCTGGGGATCCATTCGGCGTTGATCACCCGGCACAGGTTGCTGTTGAGGTGCGAAAGGGGGTTTTGGATAGTTGATCATCAGTGTTCCTCCTGGGTTTTCCTCTTCTTGCGAGGACACTCCGGGGGCGTTAGTTCAGACCAAATTGCGAAGTCCGGATTAGCGTCAGGGCGGCCGGTGTCTACCCGTCATATCCGGCATCGCCCCACTGCTGATCAGTACCAATGGGTCGTCATCGACCAGCAGTCTCTCGAAACGCCGTTGAGAAAGGCAGTCGTCTGCGGCCGACTCAAGTCCGGCCGACACAGGCGCCTCGGTCATTGTCACTGCAGCCGGCAGCCAAAGTTCTGCCGTAGTGCCCTCCCCGTGCGCGCTCATTCCGGCCCCCTGGTCGATCACCGAACAGAATGCGCCCCCCCGGACCGGCACACGGGGCACGCAGACGGTCATGGGGCAGGATCGAGGGCAGTGGGTGTAGATCTCGCCCCCCACGCTGAGGCAGGATGCAGTTTTACAGTGCGGGTGAGTTATGGCGGTCCCTCAAGACAAACAAGAGTTGCTCGATGCCATTAATGCAACCTATGAAAAATTACTCAGCGTCATCCGGCGGGTACCCATGCCCCGGGTCAACGAATGCAGCCTGGAGGGGCATGCCAAGGGGACGCAGATGAGCGTCGCCAATCTGGTCGCCTACCTGGTGGGCTGGAATGAATTGGTGCTCAAGTGGCTGGACGCGGACGCCGCCGGCATTGTCATCGACTTCCCGGAAACCGGCTTCAAGTGGAACCAGTTGGGCCAGCTTGCACAGAAGTTCTACCGCGACTACCAAGGCATCCCTTTTGAGCAATTGCTCGAGCGGCTCGACAGCGCAAAGCAGCGGATCGTGTCCAGCATCCAGAGCCGCGAGAATGCCGAGCTGTATGAATGCCCGTGGTACGAGCACTGGACGATGGGGCGGATGATCCAGTTCAACACCGCCTCCCCCTATGACAATGCACGTGGGCGCTTGCGCAAATGGCTTAAGGCAGAAGGCCCCAGTCCTCAGCCTGCATAGGGACGGTGTCGCACCATGCCTGGTATCTCCGCCATCAGGGTTTGTGTCGACCAATGCCTCCAACACTGCCTCTCAGGCATTGATCGCAAAGGCCCGGTTTGTCCCCAGCGGGAGCATCGAGCACCTTGACGAACACGACCCTGAACGGTTGTTCGTCAAATTTACTCGCTAACCGTGTGAGGCGCTTCAGTCCCGATCAGCCTCCGCCTGGTTGAGAAAAATCAGCACCCCGAGCAGCGCCATATAGAACTTGAATGCCGCTTCCTGGCCGTTCCACTGATGGGATTGCCACATCAGGAACCACTCCCCGCCAATCACCATGAAGCCGAAAAACCACACCAGCAGGCCCGCAGTAAAACCGACAATGGCCACCTGTTTGGCGGCATCGAACTGCCGGCCAGTACCTAGCCTGGCCCGCCACATTGCCAGCGCCCCACGGGCCAGTAATACGGCAGTCAAGGCTTCGCTGGCGATGATCAGCCCATAGGCGCCATGCCACAGCCAGGGTGTGGTGATTGCCCGGTACATGGCCGTATTACCGGGAAAGGTGGTGTCCATGCTCAACACATGCTTGACGAAGGCAAAGTTGGAGCCGTAATCAGTAAGGTTGTTGAACGCCACCAGCGCGGCGAAGGCCGCCAGCATCAGGGTCAGGACGATTTTTGCGTAGCGGGTGGTCATGTTTGCTTCCCAGGGCAATGAAAGGGCTACGCTAGCACGTCTTTTGAGTACCTTCGAGACACACAACTGTAGGGTTTTACCTAGCGATAAAGCCTTTTTGCCGGCACACCACCTAAGTGATGACTTGAGCCAATCGAAGCGCCACCGCGGCAGCCTGTTCGGCGCTGGCGATGTTGGTAAAACCCAGTACCAGGCCGTGCCTGGACCTGGCCTCGAGGTACCACTGCGACAGCGGCTCGACAGCGAGGCCAATGGCCCGGGCACGCTGGGCGAGTTCCACATCATCCCCTTCACTCAGGCCCGCAATCAGGTGCATGCCTCCGGCCTGGAGGTTGATCGACAGCCGTTCGCCGAACTGTTGCTGCAGCGCATCGACCAGCCACTGGCGACGGCGCGCGTAGAGCGTACGCATTTTTTTCAAATGCCGTGCAAAGTGCCCCTCGTAGAGGAAGGCGCTGACCGTCGCCTGGAGAAGCTGCGGGCAGTGGTTATGCAGGCGGTCAGCCTGGCGGGCGAAGGCGTCGCTTTGCGCCTGCGGCACCACCAGATAGGCCAGGCGCAGGCCCGGAAACAACACCTTGCTAAAGGTGCCGGTATAGAGCACCCGCCCCTGCTGATCGAGGCTCTTGAGCGCAGGCAAGGGCCGGCCCTGATAGCGGTATTCGCTGTCGTAATCATCCTCGATGATCCAACTGCCTTGGCGACTGGCCCAGTCCAGCAGTGCCAGCCGGCGCGGCAGGGACAGTGATACCCCCAGCGGGCTCTGGTGGGTCGGCGTAACCACGGCAAAGCGTGCATCCGCACAGCGGGCGATGCCTTGCGCGACATCAAGCCCCTGCTCATCCACGGCAACCGGCACCAACTGCACGCCGGCCTCCCGGAGTGTGTTGCGCGCCATGAAGTAGCCCGGCTCTTCCAGCCAGCAGCGATCGCCGGGGCGCATCAGCGTGTGGCTGATCAGGTCCAGGCACGCGCGATAGCCCGCGCAGACGAACACCTGTTCCGGGCGGCAGGCAATCCCTCGGGCAATCCCCAGGTAGCTGGCAATGGCTGCGCGCAATGCTGCATGGCCACGCGGGTCCGGGTACACCAGCCCCTCGAGGCCGGCCTGGCGCAGTTGACGACCGGCCAGCCGGGTCCAGAGCTTGCGGGGAAATGCATCCAGTGCGGGCAGCCCCATCTGCAGTGCCAACGGCAGCGCCCCGCAATGATTGGACGAGTACTGCGGCGCAGCAACCGGGGCCTGGAGTACGGGCGAGGCAACGGCAGCCAGTTGCGGCGTGACAATCGTCCCGGCGGCGCCCCGTGCAATCAGGTAACCCTCCCCTATCAACAACTGGTAAGCCGCCTCCACCGTGCCACGCGCCAGGTTCAACTGCGCCGCCAACGCGCGTACGGCAGGCACGCGATCCCCCGGGCGCAGGCGGCCATCGGCAATGGATTCGCGAAATCGCTGGTAAAGCTGGCGATACATCGGCGCGCTCTGGCTACGGTCCAGCGTAAAGGGAGGAATCATGGCCTAGTCATTTATGCACTTTTCGGCCCTGTAGCTTAAGTCATCGGGGCTTTAAGGTCAGCTACCTCTCTACAGCGGACGACCGACATGGCTTATACCCTTGGGCATCTGGAGGACCAGCAGGCCTTCGCGGCCAGTTTCAACCTGATGCGCGTACTGCGACCCCATGTCGCCAACCCGGCCAACTATGTCGCGCAACTGCTGCGCCAGGTCGGGCAAGGCTACCGCCTACTGGCTGCATGGGAAGCTGGGCAGGTGGTGGGCCTGGCCGGTTACCGCGAGTTGGAGAACCTGCTCTACGGGCGCTTCATTTACGTCGATGACCTGGTGGTACACCCCGACCTGCAGCGCGGTGGCCTCGGCGCACGGCTGCTGGACGCCGTGCGCGAAGAAGCCGTGCAGCGCGGTTGCGCGCATTTTGTGCTGGACACCGGGCTGCATATGCCGCTGGCCCAACGTTTCTACTTTCGCCAAGGGCTGCTGGCCCACGGCATGCACTTCACCCAACGCCTTCACACAGAGAGTCCGGCATGAAGAGTGTTCTATTGATCAACGCCAGCCCCAATGGCCAGGTTTCCCATGCGAACCAGTTGGCACTGGAACTGGTGGACACCCTTCGCCAGCGCCATCCGAGGCTCGAACTGGTCGAACGTGACCTGGGCACACACCCACTGCCACCGCTCGGCATGGATTACGCCCGGGGCCTGGCGACGACCACGCCGTTCGACGCCCCGGCTTTCGAGGTCTCCGAAACGCTGATCCGCGAGCTGGAAGGTTGCGATATCCTGCTGATTGCCACGCCAATGCACAATTTCATGCTGCCCGCTGCACTCAAGCTGTGGATCGACTACGTCCTGCGTATTCATCGCACATTCAGCTCAGGGCCCGAGGGCAAGACCGGTCTGCTGAGCAACCGTGCGGTGTATGTGCTGGTGGGTTCCGGTGGTTTTCATCAGGGCGCGTCGGCACGGCAACCGGACTTCCTGACACCCTACCTGCGTCAGGTACTGGGCACCCTCGGGCTGTTCGACCCGCACTTCACCTACCTCCAGGGCCTGGTATTCGGTGAGGAAGCGGTCCAAGCAGCGCTCCAGGAGAGCCGTGCCCGGCTGTCACTGGAGTCACTGTTCAACCCGCTGATGGGTACCTGATCGTCACAGCAGCCCCGGCACCACCAGGGTCAGCCAGGCAACACATGGCCCGACCAGGGCAATCACTGCGCTGTAGATCAGCAGGCTGCGCAAGACTTTTTCGCGCTCCTGCGGCGGTGTATTGGCAACCACCAGTGCGCCGTTGGTGGAGAACGGGCTGGTGTCGACGATGGTGGTGGAAATGGCGATGGCCGCGACCACGCCGACCGCACTGATATGGCCCTGGCTCAAGAAGGGCACGGCCAGGGGAATGATCACCCCCAGCAACGCCGTGGACGACGCAAAGGACGAGATGATCGCGGCGGTAAAACACAGCAGCAACGCCACCAGTAGCGGCTCACCCAGCCCGGAGATGCCATGGGCGACATAGTCGATGGTGCCGATGGTCTGCATCACGCCGATGTAGGTGATGATCCCGGTGATCAGCAGCACCGTCGACCAACTGACCTTGTCGATAGCCGCCTTCTGCGCCGTGGGTGCGAACATGGCCAACACCACCGCGACCGTCATCGCCACCAGGCCGATATTGAACTTGAACACCAGCGCCGAGATCGCCAGGGCCAACAAGCCGATCAGTGTCGACAGCTTGGCCCCGTCCAGGCCACTGACAGCCTGTAGCGGCGCACCGGCGCCGGTCAGGTCGGTGCGGTGATAGGCCGGGGAAGCCGGCGTACCGCCATGGCCAAGAATCGCCAGGGATGCACCCGCCGCATGCAACGTGGGGCCGAACGAGACCGGTGCCAGCGACAGGCGCGCGCTGCGCAAACCGCCGAACACGACGAAGACCACCATGGCAATCCCCAGGTTGAACAGCAAGCTGGTGATGAACAACGTGAACGGCGCATAGGGCAGCCCGGACGACGCCACGATCTGATTGGTGATGCCACCGAAAATGCTCACCGGCGAAAAACTGCCGCCCTGGGCGCCATGAATCACCATCAGCCCCATCAACACCGGGTTGATGCGGTACTGCACGGCGAAGTTCAGCGCAATCGGCGCCAGGATCGCGGCCACCGCCGGGCTCAGCGCGCCGAAACCGGTCAGCAATGCCGCCACCACGAACATCACCCAGGGGATCCAGGCGACGCGTCCACGCACCATCAACACCGCCCGCTCGATCAGCCAGTCGATGGTGCCGTTGTTCTGCGCGATGCCGAACAGATAGGTGACCCCGACCAGCGTCAGGAACAGGTCACTGGGAAACCCGGCAAAGATCGTCGCCGGGGTCATTTCCAATATCACCGAACCGACGACAAAGGCCGCCGCAAAGGCCAGCGCTCCCATGTTGATGGGCAACACGCTGGCGATGCCGAAGATGACCACCAACACCAGAATCGACAGAAGCTCATTATTCATTGCAATCTGACTCCCCGCAGTCGGACGGCCCCGCAGGTACCGCCCTTGTTATTATTTTTTCGGGATGTGGCGCTACCGCACGCGTGTTCTAGCGACCGCTGAACACCGCCGGCCGGCGCTCGGCAAAGGCTGCCAGGCCTTCGCCAAAGTCGGCGCTTTCACAGGCTTGTCGGCGCAATTCGGCGATCTGTTCCATGGCCTGCACCGGCATCGGCTGCAGGTCTTCGAGGATGCGCAGTTGTTCCTTGACCGCCGCAACCGCCAGGGGCGCCTTGCTGGCAATACCTTGCGCCAGCTCCAGCGCAGTCGCTTCCAATACATCGCTGTCGACCAGGCGGTTGACCAGGCCAAAGCGTTCCGCACGCTGCGCATCAAGCTTCTGCGCCGTGAAGAACATTTCCTTCAACACATGAATCGGCAAGTTGTTGAAAAAGCGCAGCAAGCCGCTGGTGGTGTACGGCAAGCCAATATTCACCGGGGTCATGGCAAAGCTGGCGCTGGGGTCCGCGACGACCAGGTCGCAGCTCATCACCAGGTCCACCGCACCACCCCACACCGAGCCGGACACCAGGGCGATCACCACTCCGGGATAAGCACGGATGCGACGTATGACCCGCTCCAGCGGCTTGCCGTAGGCAATCGGGTCGCGGTCGTGTTGCAACTCACGAATGTCGTGGCCGGCACTCCACACCGACTGGCCGACTTCGCTGCCCAGGATCACCACCGGGATGCGTTGCGCCGCCAGGGTCTGCAGGCTCTCATCGAGTGACTGCAACAGTTGTGCGCTGAGTGCATTGCGTTGTGCGGGGTTGCTGAAGACCAGTCGCGCGATGCGCTCATCGACTGGGTGGACGGTCACGGTGGCAGTAGCAGCGGGATTCATTGTGCGGTTCCTGTTGATTGGGTGCAGGGGCTGTCGGCGGAGTCCTGGAACACGACCTTTGCGTCGAGCAGTGCGTTGATCGAGGCGCTGTCGAAGCCGGCTTCACGCAGGATTTCGACAGTGTGTTCGCCCAGCAGTGGCGGTGGGCGGCTGGCACCGCTGGCAGTGCTGCCAAACACCGGGGTCACCACCTGGCGCAGGGCGCCGAGGGTCGGATGGGTAAGTGTTTCAGTCAGTTGGCTGTGCAGCACCTGTGGGTCGGCGAACACCTCATCGAGGGTATTGATCGGGCCTGCGGGTAATCCTGCGTCGACAAACAGAGCGGTCCATTCGCGTTTGCTGCGGGTTTTCAAGCGGTCTTCGAGAATATCGCGTAATTCATCACGACGTTCGACCCGCGCTTCATTGGTGGCGAACCGCGGATCGTCCGGTAGCCCGGGCAAATCCAGCAGTATGCACAGGCGCCCCCACATGGCCGAGGTAATCGGCGCCAGATTGAGCGGGCCATCCAGGGTCTGGAACACGCCATAAGGCGCAATCACCGAATGGGCGTTGCCGGTGCGGCGCGGCACATCCCCGAGGCTGAGGTAACGTTGGCCATGCACACTCAACAAGCCGACCAGGCTGGCCAGCAACGAGGTGCTGACATGCTGGCCACGCCCGCTGCGCTCGCGCTCCAGCAGCGCGCCCAGCACGGCTGTCACCAGCCACATGCCCGAAGTCAGGTCGCCAATAGCAGTGCCGGTGCGCGTCGGGTCGCCATCGCCGAAACCAGTCAGGCTCATCAGCCCCGAGTAGCCCTGGGCGATCTGGTCGAAGCCCGGCCAACTGCTCATCGGCCCATCGGCGCCAAAGGCGTTGATGCTGCCCAGCACCAGTCGCGGATTGCGGGCGCTGAGCACCTCATAACCGAGGCCCATGCTGTGCAGCGTGCCGGGCTTGAAGTTCTCGATGACCACATCGGCGTCATCAATCAGTTGCTGGAGGGTGGCCAGCCCCTTGGGGTTGCGCAGGTCAATGCACATGCCGCGCTTGTTGCGGTTGCACGATAGATAGTAGGTGCTCACGCCCCGGTCAAAGGGCCCCCAGGTACGGCTCATGTCGCCATCGGGGCCGGACTCGATCTTGATCACATCGGCGCCCAGATCTGCCAGCACCATGGTGCAGAACGGCCCCGACAGTGCGCGACTCAGGTCGACGATTTTCACGCCTTGCAAAGCTTGCATAGGGTTCTCCAGTGAAGAACGCTTAGTGGGTTGTGGTCCGAGTCTAGGCGCCGTATCTCATAAACCAAAAATATGATATTCCTCTGATCTCATCGGAAAATCATATGGCTCAAGAGGTACCCATGGACCTGCGCCAATTGCGCTACTTCGTCAAAGTCATCGAGTGCGGCAACATTACCCGCGCCAGTGAAGCGCTGCATATTGCGCAGCCCGCAATCAGTCAGCAGATGCGCAATCTGGAACTGGATATGGGCATGCCGTTGCTCGAACGCAGCGTGCACGGCGTAGTCGCCACGGCGGCCGGGCAGACCCTTTACCGGCACGCCATCGAGCTGCTGCGCCAAGCCGATGGCACCCGGGAAATGCTGCGCCAGGACGCCGACTTCCCCCAGGGCAAAGTCTCGGTCGGCATGCCCTCGAGTACCGCACGCATGCTGGCCATTCCCTTGGCGCGCGCGATTGGCCAGCGATATCCCGGCATCAAGCTGGAGTTGATTGACGCCCCCAGCGCCGAACTGGGGCGCCTGATCACCGTGGGGCGGGTGGCACTGGCGGTGAACGTTGATGTGGTCGAAACCCGAGGCATGGCGTTCCAGCGGCTGTTAACTGAAACACTGTATTTGGTGGCCTGGCCGGAATTTGAATTGGCCGAAGACCCGGTGTCGATTGAGGCATTGGCAAAAATGCCGCTGGTGCTGCCGTGTGCGCCGAATACCATCCGCAGCCGGGTCGAGTTTGCCCTGCAGGAGGCCGGCCTCAAATGCGAGGTTGAGTTTGAAGCCAACTCCACCGACCTGTTGTTCTCAGCCGTCAAGGCGCAGTTGGGTGTCACGATCCTGCCGTGGGCAGCGGCCCACGCCGAGTTGGTGCAACAGCGGCTCAAGCTGGCCAGGATCGATCATCGACTGTTCAAGCGCGATCTTTCACTGTGCTGGCATGACACGGTGGTCGAGAGCAATGCCGTGCAGAAGGTCAAGGCAACCATCATTGAGCTGTTCGAGGCGTTCGGGCGCCAGCCGGGGTGGGCGGACGGGCAGTGACAAGAGGCTGGGGCTCGACGCGGGCCAATAAACGGTACCATTGCCGCGCCTGGCCCACTGATCGGTTCAAATGAAGGAACAGAAGACATGATCGAAACCCGCCTGCTGCGCCAGTTCATTGCCGTGGCTGAAGAGCTGCACTTTCATAAGGCGGCGATCCGCCTGCACATGGCCCAACCGCCGCTGAGCCAGGCCATCAACCGCCTGGAGGGCAAGCTGGGGTTCAGTCTGTTCAACCGCAGCAAACGCGGGGTAAAACTGACCCCGGCCGGTGACGCGTTCCTGCACGCCGCCTATAGCACCCTCAAGGAACTGGAGTTGGGCATCGAACACGCTCGCCAAGTGTCCGAAGGGATCGCGGGCAAGCTGACAGTGACCGCCGTGTCGATCACCTACTACGAGTCGCTGCTCAATAGCCTGCGCCGGTTCCGCGAACACTTCCCCAAGGTGCAATTGATCATCAAGGAGATGCCATCCTCCAGCCAGGCCAAGGCGATTGTGGCGGGAGAAGCGGACATTGCCTTCATGCGCAAATTGCCGATTTCGGCGCAAAACGTCGAGTCGCGCCTATTGTTGGATGAAGAGATCGTGATGGCGCTGCCCGCCCATCACCCCAAGGCGGGTGCTGGCCAGATCGATTTGCGGCACTTTGCTGGCGAAGACTTCGTGTTCACCCCCCAAGCCCTGGGCACTGGCTATCACAGCCAACTTATCGCCCTGTGTGAAGCCGCCGGCTTTTACCCCAGGGTGGTACAGGAGGCCGCGCAGATCCATACCTTGATCGGCCTGGTGGCCTGTGGCTTCGGGGTCGCGTTGGTGCCTGAATCGATTGCCCACTCAATCATGCGCGACAAGGTCGTGTTTCGGCGGATCGGCCCCGTGAGCGCGACCCCCAACCCGACAATCGGCCTGTATATGAGTTGGAACACCGACAACCCATCACCGTTGCTGGACAGTTTTATCGCCATGCTCGATTTCAATCCGGCCTCGGTGCCATCGACCTGGGGTTAGTCGTCGTCAAAGGTATCAGGCAGAGACTTTTATAGTATTTCCCAGCGGGCGAGCAGCGCCCCATCATCACCTAAAGCCTCGCTCGCCCTCCTCCCGTCACTGAGTTCTTATGCCTGCCGTCATCTACATTTTTTCACTGTGTACCTTCACATTCGGCTTGTCCGAATTCGTCGTCGCCGGCCTGGTATCGGCAATCTCCATCGACCTGAGCGAGTCCATCTCGCAAGTGGGCTCGGCCATTGCAGCCTACGCCCTGGGTGCGGCCATCGGCGCCCCGGTCATCACCGCCATGCTGGCCACTTGGCGCGACAAAACCGTATTGCTCCTGACCCTCGCCGTGCTGGCCACCGGCAGCGTAGTCATCAGCCTGGCAGCAGATATCGTGACCCTACATGGCGTACGCTTCGTTATTGGCCTGGCGCACGGTGTATTCATGGCCGTGGCCTCCAACGCCGCAGTCAAGCTGGTTGACCCGCTACGGGCCGGGCGTGCGCTATCACTGGTGTGGATTGGCCTGACCCTGTCGATCGCCTTTGGCGTGCCGATCGGTACCTTTTTCGGCAGCTACTGGTCATGGCGCATGGTATTTCTGGCGATTGGCGGCCTGGGCTTGATCAGCGCCCTGGGCCTGATACTGCTGATGCGCCAACCACCCGCCGACGCACTGCACAAAGACCACGGCCTGAAACAAAGCCTCGCCGCCCTGCTGCAGCGCGAACTGTTGATGGCTGCCAGCATCGCAATGCTGGTGAGCGTGGCGACTTTCTCATTTTTTACCTTTGTGTCGCCGTTCCTGCTGGAGATCACCCGCGTTCAACCACAAGTGCTGAGTTTTGCGATGCTGGTGTTCGGTGTCTGCTCCATCCTTGGCAACGTGCTGGGCGGTTACCTCGCGGATGCATTCGACGCCGACCGATGCCTGCTCGGCGGGTTGAGCGCATTGATGTTCAACCTCTTGGGTTTGTATGTGTGGGGCGACTCGATCATCGCCACCTTGATGCTGGTGGGGCTGTTGGGGGTGGTGTTCTTTGCCATTGTGACCCTGTCGACCCTGCGCTTGCTGCGCCTGGCACACCAGCATATTCCCCAATCCAGTGCAGTGGCTTCAGGGCTCAATATTGCCGCGTTCAACCTCGGCACTGCGCTGGGTGGCATCGGGGCAGGCTGGGTGATCAGCCAGTTCGGGCTGGCCTATATACCCATTGCGGGTGCCGGCGCGGCATTAGTAGCCATGGGCGTGCTTGGGCTGCAGATGAAGCCCAAAGCAGCCGTGGACGATTGAACAGTCCCTGCCACTCAACGGTCTTGTAGGCGCTGCATTGATTGCATTGATGATGACTATCAAACCGACCGGCCTGTTTAATTGCCAATGCTGGTTCCTATAATCGCCTCCACATTCTCCCCCGGCCTGGCTTCAGGCTGCATTCCCCCCGGATTTCAACACCATGCCAAGTGCCCACCAGGCCCCTCGCAGCCTTCCCGAACATAATCAACAGAGTGTCAAACAGCAGTGGCTGGCGATTCTCTCCGTGGCTGTAGGTGCCTTCGCCCTGGTAACCAGCGAGTTTCTGCCGGTGGGTGTGCTCAATGATGTTGCCAGTGACTTGGGTATCACTGCCGGTCACGCCGGGCTGATGGTGACCCTGCCCGGCATCATGGCCGCCCTCGCCGCGCCTTTGCTGTCGGTCAGCATTGGCACCATGGACCGTCGCTATTTATTGATCGGCCTGACGCTGATCATGATCATCGCCAACTCGGTGGTGGCTTTTGCCAGCGACTTTGGCCTGCTGCTGTTGGGCCGCGTACTGCTGGGCATCAGCATCGGCGGCTTCTGGGCGACCGCCATCGCTCTCAGCGGCCGGCTGGCGCCCAAGGGTGTGGGCGTCGCCCAGGCGACTTCGATCATCATGGTCGGCGTGACCCTCGCCACCGTGCTGGGCGTGCCCGTAGGCACCTGGCTTAGCGGCCTGATGGGCTGGCGCATGACCTTCCTGGTCACCGCGCTGATGGGCGTCCCGGTCCTCCTGGCGCAGATATTTCTGCTGCCACGACTCAACCCGGAGAAAGCCATCCACATCCGCGACCTGCCCGCCTTGTTTATCAACCCCCAAGCGCGGGTCGGATTGATCGCAGTATTGCTGATCGGCCTGGCGCACTTTGCCGCGTACACCTATGTGGCGCCGTTCTTCAAGCACAGTGCCGGCTTCGACGGCCCGACGATTGGCTCGTTGCTGTTGCTCTTCGGCGTGGCTGGGGTCGCGGGTAATATTTTTGCCGGCTTTGCCGCCAACCGCAGCGTACGTCACACCCTGTTGCTGGTGGCGCTGATGATAGGCACCAGCACCGCCCTGTTCCCCCACTTCGCCACCGGCATGACCGGCGCGGCCATGTTGATTGGGCTCTGGGGTTTTGCCTTCGGCGCCTTCCCGGCCTGTGCCAGTATCTGGATGTTTGTCGTGGCGCCCAAGGATGTCGAACGCGGCATGCCGCTCTTCGTCGCCCTGTTCCAGGTGATTATTGCCCTGGGTTCATTCTTTGGTGGGCGGATCGTCGACCAGTTGGGCAGCTCGGTGCTCCTGAGCCTCGCCACGGTGCTGGTGGGCTTGGGTTTTGTGACCGTGCTGGTGCTGGGACGCAATGTCAGCAACAGCCTTGCGGCCCAGCCCTGCTGAGCAGTGAAACCTGGCTCTCCCCTCAGGCGGGGGAGCCTACTCGATTTTACGGGACAGCCTGACTTTGGCTTTGCCGATGGGAAACTCTTGCGCGCCCGCCCTTAATGCCAGGGAAACCCGGGTGTTTTGCGCGTCAACCTTCACCAGCAGGTCTATGTCTTTTTGTTTGCCCAGTTTCTGGAAAACATCGAAGATTTCTTTTTCATCGAATGCGTCAATCCAGACGCCATACCGGCTGTTGCCATTGCGCCAATAGAACCCGCAGAACGTTGGAATGGCACGTTTTACATAGTGATTGTCGAGTAGGGCCTTTCCGAAAAGATTCTCCTGCTCGCCGTTGTAGGCGCTGAATCCGAAATCTAGCCATTCGCCTTGCTGCAGCACAACGACAGGCTTCCAGCTGTATTTCTCCCGGTAGGTGTCGTAGATGTTTGCCGGGGGATAGCCCTGCGTGGCTATTTTTTGCCGGATATCGGCACTGAAGGTCTTATAGGATGGATCATTGAGCATGCGGTCTGCATAGCCGTCTTTGAACATGTACTGGGCATTGCTGTAGGCGCTCTCCTTGGTAAGCGTTGTGGCCTGCGCTTGAAAGACTCCCACTTCCTTCTGGTTTCCCGCCCCGCTCATCCAGAGCACCACCCTGCCCTGTGGCGCCAACCCCACGATAAACGTGCTGTAGGTGTCTTTTTTATGGGTGTCTTGATCAACAAAGCCCTCATCCAGGAGGCTCTTTATTTTCAGTGGGTCCAAGTTCCATTGGCCGCTATAGAACGTTCTCTCCACCAGCGAGTACCACGTGAATTCCAGTTGATAGGGCACTGCCTTTTTTTCCAGCGCCGTGGTCATGGTTCCGCCCGGACTCCCCCAACCGGTGTTCTGTGTGCCCCAGATCGCATCAAAACCGTAGGTAAAGCCCTCAGCGACCAGGGCGCCACGGTAAACCTCCATGGGGTATTCCTGTGGTGCAGAGACAGTTCCCGTCCAGCTATAGGTTTCAGGCATGTCTTTACTCTTGCACGCCGCCATGGAAAAACAGAACAAGACCGCAGCGATCACGGTTATCGGGCTTTTTAGTGTCACGCACTGCCACCTCATGATTGCCTCACAGGAACATCACCAGCCACTGCACCTGCCTCTCCGGGAATCAGCACCATGCTCTGGGGCGAAGACAATGTAATCCCCATGTCCTGCAGGCGCGCAAGCAGGATGAACAGCAAGTCGCTGCGGGTGCCGGACACCGAGCGTGGGCTGTTGACGTAGCCGCTGACCCCAATGATCAAGCCATCCCTGGCCAGGTCCTTGAACGTGACCGAAGGTGCGGGAGTGTCGAGAATCGCCTCGTGCTCGGTAAACGACTGCATCAGCAGTTCGCGAACCTTCAGTACATCGGTATCCAGCGGCAAGGTAAGGGTGATGCTCACCACGCCGAGCGCGTTGCCCATGGTGACGTTGCGCACGTTTTGCGAGATGAACTGCGAGTTCGGCACAATCACCGTCGAGCGGTCGGACATCTGGATCTCGGTCGCCCTGACGTTGATCCGGCGAATATCGCCCTCCACGCCCCCCAGGCTGACCCAATCGCCGACCTTCACCGGCCGTTCGGTGAGCAGGATCAGCCCGGAGATGAAGTTCTGCACAATCGCCTGCAAACCGAAGCCGATGCCCACCGACAAAGCACTGACCACCCAGGTCAGGCTGGTCAGGTTGATCCGCAGGGTGGACATCACCAGCAGACTCAACAACACAAAACCGAGGTAACCCACCAGGGTCACCAGGGACGCGCGCATGCCGGCATCCATGTTGGTTTCCGGCAGCAACCGCTCACTCAGCCAGCGCTTCAAGGTGCGCACGGCGAACAAGCCGACGACAAACATCAGCAGCGCAATGAGGATGTCCTGGGGAACGATCTGCAGGTTACCCAGGGTCTTGCTGGATTCGCCCAGTTGGCTGAAGCCCTGGAGCAACTCACTGGGGCTGGAGCCCGCTGGAAGGAAGGCCGCCATCACGGCGGTGAGCAACAGCAAGGTACGGCCGACGCCCGCCAGCACCGTGCACGCCTGGGCCTGGTGCCGTGGCGACAGCCCCAGGGCGTTGGCCAGTGCCAGGCCGCTGGGCTGCCTGGGCGAAAGCAGGGTTTCACAGACGTCACCAAAAAAGGCGATCAACAGGTAGGCCGTGGCCGCCACGACGCTGACCCACAACAGTTTGACGGTAAGGAAGTAGGCCAGGGACAGATACCCGGTGAACAACGCGAGGACAATCACCGCCACCCACATCGATGCGACAAAGGGCAACATGCCGGCGAGCCCACCCGGGCGCTGCAACTCAAGTTTTTTGCGCACGTGGCGCACGCGCAGCAACGCGGCGATGAAGATCAGCGCGGTGGTCAGGGCGGTCAGGCCATTGAGCGCTACGGTCAGCGCCAGGCTGGCCCCCGTGACATTGTTGATCCGCTCCTCGGTCGCCACCAGCATCAGCGCCACCGCCAGAATCGCCGGGAAAGGCCCCAGGGCACTGGCGATTTCATCGGCAATGGCCGGCAACCGCCAGGACGGGCGTGGCAGCATCAGCAAGGCGCGTCCAAGGCCGGCAATAAATGCACAGAATGTAGCCAGGGTGACCAAGTGATCGGACAGCCGGCCCAGGTTTTCACTCAGGACCGCATTGCTTTCCAGGCCCCAGCGCATCAGCGAGACGGCCCCCATGATCGTCAGGATCGACGATAAGCCTACCGCCACCGCCAACGTGCTGCGCCGCAGGCGCCCCTCCGGCAGCCAACGGATCATCGCCCAGGTAAGCAGATGCTCGAGCAGTCGCCGGCCGAAACTCCAGATCAGTACCGCCACCAACAGCGTGCTGAAGAACGCCCAGCGGTGCTCCGGGCTGATGGCACTCTTGAGGGCAACGATGCCTTCGGCCTTGAGGTTGTCCAGGCGCTGCAGGTCTTCAGCGGTGGGGCGGATCAGGGTCGACCAGAATGTGGGACTGAAGGGCGAATCGGTACGGGAGGTGACCTGGGAATTGAACAGATTGCGCCGCAGGTTGACGATCTGCGCGGCGAGTTCGCGGCTCGTCTGGCTCAGTTGCTTGGCGTGCTGCTCATCCTCAAGCAGGCTGTTCTTTTTTCGGGTCAGGGCATCCCGCTGCTCGGTGAGGCTCTGCGCCTCTCCCGGCTGGGCCGCGCCCAATACCTTGAGTTGATCGTCAATGCGCTCCATCTCGGTGGCGCGCACCGTGAGCAATGCCCCGGCCAGTTGTTGCACCTGCAGTGCGCCCTGTCGAAATTCCGCCAGCTTTTCGTCACTGGTACTGATGGGGACACTCTGGCGAATCAGCTCAAGCTGCTGGCCAAGCTGCTTGAGGTTGGCGTCTTCGGGCAACAGCACCAGGCTGTCGACGACCTCTACTGGCGCCGGCGTGGCGGCCGCATCTGCCCATCCCGGCAGGCTGATAGCCATAACCATGGCCAGCAAGGCCTGGCAGATGACGCCCCTATAAATTCGCCGCATCAATTCACCCTTTTCTGTCTTTTTTCCATTGGCATTATGGACCGCCACGGCAGAAAGGAAATTCCGCCCTGGCGGTAAAAGAGTAGATGCGGCGTTTTCCTCTCAGTCAACCAGTGTGGCCCTGGGCGCCAATGCCCACGGCGCCTGCAAGCGCTGCGGGGTCTGGCAGGTTTTGCGCTTGAACACGAAGTTGCGGCACTTCTCGGCAAACTGCTGGCGGTTTTCCACCATATCCAACCGCATCTGTGCCAGCTCGTTTTCGCGGCAGCGCTCAATCTGCGCAAGGTTCATGTTCGATTTGCGCGCACGATGCAGGGCGTATCTTTCATCGGTCAACGCGTCACTGGCCTGTTGCAGCAGCCATAAGCCAAATGCCCGTGGGCAGCGTGGGCCGATGTCCTGGACCATTCCCCAGTGCCGGGCCTGGAGGGCGCTGATCGGCAGGCATTCTTCGACAAGCTTGTGGGCGACTTCACTGCCGACCGCCCGAGGCAGGCTGTAGGTCCAGTATTCGGAGCCATACAAACCCATGGTCTTGTAATGCGGATTAAGGACCACACCCGCCCGGGCGAAGACGATGTCGGCCGCCAGCGCCAGCATCACACCGCCGGCTCCGGCGCTGCCCGTCAGGCCACTGACCACCAGTTGCCGGGCCGTCAGCAGCTCGCGGCAGACATCGTCGATGGCCTGGATATTGGCCCAGGCTTCCAACCCTGGCACTTCGGCCGCCTGAATCACGTTGAGGTGCACACCATTGGAAAAGCTCCCGCGCCCTCCCCTGACCAGCAGCACCTGGGTGTCCCGAGCCTTGGCCCAGCGCAACGCTGCGACCAGCCGCTGGCACTGTTCAGTGCTCATGGCACCGTTGTAGAACTCGAAGGTCAGCTCGCCCACATGACCGGTTTCTCGGTAACGAATCGGCTGATACGCCATCTCGTCGAAGCCTTGGTTGGCGAGCGAGCCGTCCAGCACCGGCACATCAGCCAGTTGCCCGGCTAACACATGGCGGGCCGGTAACTTGAAGGTTTCCTCGCCGGGCAAGGCCTTGCGCTTGAGCGAGCCGAGCCACAGGCTGTGATCGCCGGCAGCAACCAATACCGCGTCGTCCTGTACCGCAAGGATCTCGCCCGGCGTGCCGCGGCGCGCATCCAGGTGCGCGTCATACAGGTAATACTGCCCGCCGGCGAGGCTGGCCAACACCCCGGGCTGGCCGTCAGCGGCGTCGATACTGCGCTTGATAAACCGTGCGCAATCGTACCAACTGAAGGTGCGGTCAGCCTGCTTCATATTCGGCTGCAAACGCCCAGCGACGTCGGGCTGCGTGTAATCGAGGGGCGTGGGCACGAACCCCCTGGCGAATTTCTCCACCACATCGCGGATGCAAGAGATCACCGCGTCACTCACCAGGCCGTTGTACAACTCGGATTTGCGCACGTCGGCGGGCATGTCGAACTCGCAGGTCGACCAGATCGGACCGGCGTCCATTTCCTCCACCGCCTGCAAGGCCGTGACGCCCCAGCGCCTGACTTGCTGGGTGATGGCCCAGTCCAGCGCGCTGGCGCCACGGTCGCCGACGATGCCCGGATGAATGATCACCACCGGGCGCTCAGGATTGCTCCAGAGTTGTTGCGGTACGCGGTCCTTGAGAAACGGACAAATCACCAGGTCCGCCGCCGATGCCTCGATCTGCCGACATACCGAGGCTTCATCGGTGAACAGCACCACACTGGGCGCGTGCCCCAACTGGCGTAAGTCCAGCCAGGCCCGCTGGGTCAAACCGTTGAACGCCGATGACAACAACATGATCTTCAATGACTGCATGACTGACTCTTCCTTGAGAATGCATGGCCGCAGGCTCCTTGAGCCATCCTTGGCCTTATATGGAAGTGCCAGAGTAGAGGGAGTATCGGGGGAGGCAGATGATCGAGGTCAATCTTGTGTCAGCACATCGGCTTGATTTGAGTGGCGTTCATGTTAGCCAATGCACCCAGCTTGACCCGCTCAGCAGCTACCCGCCTGATCTTGCTGATGTACTGGTTGCTTGGGCTGCAGGCGTAGCCTCCTGACACCTTGTGACGGCTTTCTAAACGTGGGAAATACAAAAGCCGGGAGACAATCTCCCGGCTTTTTATTGATAAAAATCTGATCTCGCGCCAGCCCTGCGGGGCTACGCCGGCAACGATCAGCTGGATATCCCTTGCGGCAGATGCTCACCCGGATACCCGGCGTCACTCAGCACCGTGAGCAGCGTGTGCGCATCCAGAGTGCTGTCAATCACGACCACACGTGTGGGCGGATCAGTTTTGATCTGGGCCTGCGGGTCTACGCCCAGCAGTACCCGGGTAACGGACCTGGCGCAGCCGCCACAGGTCATGTTTGGTATGAAAAAACGCAGCATGTGGAACTCCTGAAGTTGCTCTGAAGAGTGAATGTGAGCCTTGCCAGCGCTTACAAATGCATCTGCATCGCGGCGCGATGCTGGGATGAGGCCGCCGTATCCCCCCCAAACCGGGGGGGATTCTGAGGAGCCCTGGGGCGCAGTTCCATCGCCACGGCGGCTGTGCGCTGTGCCAAACCGGCAATGATCGGGCAATCCGGACGATCGTTGCCATGGCATTGCTCGGCCAGCTGTTCAAGGGTTTGCGCCATGGCCTGCAGGTCAGCAATCTTTGCCTTCAACCCGGCCACATGGGACAGGGCCATGGCCTTGACGTCGATACAGCCGCGGTCAGGGTCGCCCCACAAAACCAGCAACTCGGAGATCTGCCTGACCGAAAAGCCAAGGTCACGCGCGCGGCGAATGAAACGCAGGTTTTGCACATCCTGTGAACCGTAGTTTCGATAGCCGGCATCAGACCGGCTGACCTTGGGTACCAAACCAATCTGTTCGTAGTACCGAATCGACTTAGCCGAAACGCCGGAGAACTTGGCTGCTTGACCGATATTCATCATTCTCTCCTCCTGAGGGAACCTATCAACTACTCACCGCAAATTCGGGAACTCACCTGCACACGGCGCATGAGTACGCTTGGCCGTGTCCTTAAACAATCACGCTCGGATGAGGTTCACTGGCCATTACAGCCTCCTCAATCGTGTTCAAACCCAAGCCTGATATCAGTGCTCATTCGCTAGGCGGGGCTTGGCCAATGCCGCCCCACCCACTGGCGCCTCGGCGCTGCTCTCTACTGTCATCGGTGCTCGGAAGCGCTTGAGCCGCAGTGCGTTGCCAAGCACGAAGATACTGGAGAGCGCCATCGCCGCCGCGGCGAAGATCGGCGACAGCAGCGTGCCGTTCAGCGGGTACAGAACGCCCGCCGCAACCGGTATCAACAACGCGTTGTAGGCGAAGGCCCAGAACAGGTTCTGCTTGATGTTGCGGATCGTCGCCTGGCTGAGGGCGATGGCGTTCGGCACGCCGCGCAAGTCGCCCGACATCAGCACCACGTCAGCGGCTTCGATGGCCACATCGGTGCCGGTGCCGATGGCAAGCCCGACGTCTGCTTCGGCGAGTGCCGGTGCGTCGTTGATCCCGTCACCCACAAAGGCGACTCGCGCCCCCTTGCTGCGAAACCTCTTCAGCGCCGCGACCTTACCGTCGGGCAACACCTCGGCCGCCACCTCATCGATGCCCAGTTGCCTGGCGATTGCCGCTGCCGTGGCCGCATTGTCACCGGTGATCATCGCCACCCTGAGCCCCAGCGCGTGCAGGGCCCTGATCGCTTCGGGCGTGGTCTCCTTGATGGGATCGGCAACCGCGATCACCGCCGCCAGGCGGCCATCAATCGCTGCATAGAGCGGGCTTTTGCCTTGCTCGCCGAGACGCTGGGCAGTCGACTGGAAGCCCGTCACATCAAGGCCCAGTTGCGTCATGAACCGGTCAGCCCCCACAGAGACCGTGCGCGCGGCGACCTTCGCCGTCACGCCAAAGCCCGGTACGGCGTCGAAGGCCTCAATCGGTGCAAGCGTGATGCCCTTGCTCTTTGCCGCGCTGACAATCGCTTCGGCAATCGGATGTTCGGAGCGTGTCTCCACCGCCGCGACAAGTGCCAATACTTCGTCGTAGTCAAAGCCCTCGGCGGGAACCAGGTCGGTCAACTCAGGCCGGCCCTTGGTCAGCGTGCCAGTCTTGTCGAGGGCGATAATCGACACATCGCGTAGCGCCTGCAATGCCTCGCCCTTGCGGAAAAGCACCCCGAGCTCGGCTGCGCGGCCCGTGCCGACCATGATCGAGGTCGGCGTGGCCAGCCCCATGGCACAGGGGCAGGCAATAATAAGCACCGCTACCGCGTTGACCAACGCGAACGTCAGCGCCGGCGTCGGGCCAAAAATCAGCCAGACCAGGAAGGTCACCGTGGCCGCCGCCATCACCGCCGGGACAAACCACATCGTGACCTTATCCACCAGTGCCTGGATCGGCAGCTTGGAGCCCTGCGCCTCTTCCACCAGGCGAATAATCTGCGCGAGGACGGTGTTGGCCCCCACTTTGGTCACCCGGAAACTGAACGCACCGGTCTTGTTGATCGTGCCGCCAACGACTTCGGCGCCTACGCTTTTGGACACAGGTACCGGTTCGCCGCTGATCATGCTCTCGTCAACGTACGAGGTGCCTTCAATCACCTCGCCGTCGACCGGGACCTTCTCCCCCGGACGGACGAAGACAATGTCGCCGGCCGTCACCTGATCAAGGGCAACTTCCAACATTTCGCCATTGCGCTCCACGCGCGCGGTCTTCGCCTGGAGACCGACCAGCCGCTTG
Organism: Pseudomonas sp. WS 5411; assembly: GCF_012985595.1. Taxonomy (NCBI): domain Bacteria; kingdom Pseudomonadati; phylum Pseudomonadota; class Gammaproteobacteria; order Pseudomonadales; family Pseudomonadaceae; genus Pseudomonas; species Pseudomonas sp. WS 5411. The sequence goes on along the minus strand of NZ_JAARMC010000010.1, from coordinate 4,397 downwards.
ATCGCCTGTGAGGTTCGCCCCTTGGCGCGCGCCTCCAACGTGCGGCCCAGCAGGATCAGGGTCACAATCACCGCTGCGGCTTCGAAATAGACGTTGGCGGTGCCCTGCGGCAGAACCTCGGGAATAAACGTCGCGACCAACGAATAACCGTAAGCCGCCGCGGTGCCCACAGAGACTAGCGAGTTCATGTCTGGCGCCCCTCGCAGCAACGCCGGTACGCCTTTGCGGAAAAACCGCAGCCCTGGGCCGAACAACACGAGGGTGGCCAGCGCGAACTGTACATACCAGTTCGTCTGCTGCCCCATGACCCCCATCACCCAATGGTGCATGGCAGGGATAAGGTGCGAACCCATCTCAAGGATGAAGACCGGCAATGTGAGGAGCGCTGCAATCAACATGGAGCGCTGCAACTCCCGAGCTTCGCTGTCGCGCCGCGCGGCGTCCTGGTCGCCCTCGCTCGGCGACTCGGCGGACAAGCGGCGGGCCTTGTAGCCGGCCTGCTCCACTGCTGCTTCAAGGTCTGCCGTGGAGACTGCGCCGCCCAAGTGGCGCACCCGGGCACGCTCGGTGGCCAGGTTAACCGTGGCTTCGAGCACGCCGGGGATTTTAGCCAGGGCCTTTTCGACCCGGCCCACACATGACGCACAGGTCATGCCTTCTATCGCAAGATGAGTCGTCTCTTCACGCACGCTGTAGCCTGCGCTCTCGATGGCACGCACCGCCGCCTGGGGATCGGGCGCCCCGGTGAAGGTGATGCTGGCATGCTCGGTGGCAAGATTGACGGCGGCCGTGTGCACGCCAGGCACCGCTTTCAGCGCGCGCTCGACCCGACCGACGCAGGATGCGCACGTCATGCCCTCGACCGGCAGACTCAGGCGCACCTCCCGCGAACTGGATGGGTTGGACCCCTGCTGATGGGAAACCGTAGCCATTGCAATACCCCTTGAATGTTACTGATGAAGCAAGCCTGAAGCTTCCCATGATGGAAAGGTCAAGGCTTTTGCGTCATCTGTTTCGCCAGGTTGGCGTTTGGTGTGACAGCTGGACTGCGGAGGACGTTACCGCACGCAGATCGTAAGAGCCTGCGCGCGGACCTTGAGCGATACCGGCAACCGCTCTAGACCGGCCTCTGATGAGTTCGACTGCCATCAAAACCACTGAGCCTGAGGCTCTGAGTGCATGATATCTTCACCCCTCGAACGCTGGTTTTTCCAGTTCAGTCTCACCTCACCAAGGGCGACCCATGCCGGCGATTATTCGCGTTGCTGTACCGGAAGATGCGCAACGCCTGCCTGCCATCGAAATTTCCGCAGCTCAAGCCTTCCGCATGATTGATGGGTTGAGTTGGCTGGCTGAATCACCCCCGATGTCCGTTGAGCAACATCGCCAACGTATCGCGCTCTCGACCTGCTGGGTCGCCCTGGACGCCGAAAACCGGCCGCAAGGTTTTCTCAGCGCTGCGCGCCACGGCAATGACTTACACATCTATGAGTTATCCGTGATGCACGCGGTGCAGGGACAAGGTTGGGGGCGGCGTCTGGTTGAGGCCGCAAAGGACTATGCCCGCGCCAACAGACTGAGTTTCGTAACGCTCACGACATTCACGAGCGTGCCATGGAACGCCCCCTTTTATGCCCGCCTGGGATTCCAGATCAAAGCCACCGCAGACCTGAATCAGAGGCTAGCGGCCATAGTGAGCGAGGAGTACCAGCACGGATTCGCGCCGGGCAGTCGGTGTGCCATGGCATGGCCAGTGGCTTAAGGCGTTTACGCTGTAAACGTCCCGCTGACACTCCTTGTGAACAAGCGGGGACGTTTTTATCGTCACCGATGAGCTCTTAGCGTAGTGACGGTGATGGCTTCACCGTTTGCTGGGACGGGAGATACCTTGATATTTCGATTACATCCGTACGGACGGCGGACGGCTGACCAGCAAGGTTGCGGGCATAGCTGCACAATGTGATGGGGAGCTGTGACACCTGGTAAGGGTTGCCGCCGTTGGCCAATGCATAGCGGACGTCGTCGATGTCTTGGCACAAAGCCCGTTCTGAAGCATCCACGTAGAAGTAGTGATGGGTGAAGTCTGTGGTTTGGTCGTCCCAGTTGACGTTGTAGCTCAGGCTGATCTGCGGTGTCGGCGTTGGGGCGGTCAAAAATACGGAGTGTGTGAAAACATTGTGGAGCAAGGCTGGCGTCAGGGGCTCGCTGCGGTTTTGTATCCCAATGATGCACAACACATGGGCCCCCAGCGCCGGCCCGATCGCCTGGTTGATGTAACCATCCGTTGACGCTACGGCGTTGTGATAGTCGCTGGGAGATCGACACTCCCTGACCTCGCGCACGGCCTTGAATCGATAGTAGGGATCGTTGACCGAGAATCTGATGTTCCACGTGGGCCAAATACTGAGCCCGTTCACACCCTGCTGCAAATGCACGTAGGGGTTGAGTTTCCAAGGCTCTTCAAGGACGAGTTCGACGGATTTCAGTTGGCAGTCCCGCGTGTTATTCAAGAACTGGCCATCGACAAAACAATGATGAAGGTCGTTCGCTGGATAGCTATAGTTAAACTTGGCCGCTTCACACGCGGAGGTATTCAGACAGTTGCTGAGGATGTCCTTTTTGATGACAGCAGCGACCTTGCTGACAATGCCAGTAATTTCGTTGGTACCCCGATCGAGCATCGGGCTCCCGGAGCTTCCGTACTGAAGGTCTTGGCAACGGTTTTTCATGGCGCCAGGAAATACACCGGGATGCTCGACAAAGCTATTTGTTGCCGTTTCCTTGCACGCACTCATGCGTAAGCCTTTTTGGCGAAACCCGGTCGGGGATCCGACATTGATGACCTCCCGCTCTCCAGTGTGCTGATGAGCCGCGAGCTTGAGTGGCATGACCCCCTCTGCAATGAGGGCAGCCAATGGCGCATCAAGCTCCAGAACCGCCAGATCAGTGCCGACCATACTGCTCCAATGCGCTGTTTTAATGCGAAATTTCCGGTGTTGCGCGGGAGTATCGTGGAAATAGTTGAAGGTGATGCTCGCCTCTACGGTTTGGTTGATAGAAGCCGTGCCGTAGCTGAAGTAAACACAATGCCCACTCGTCAGTACATAGGCGGGGCCAACGGTTTTATTCTGCCGGTCGCGAGTATCCAGCAGAACCGCATTGCAGCTTTGCCCGATTGCATTTTTCATAAGTCCAATGCCGGACCACAGCCCATAGCGCAGGTCGTGGTTCTGCAACGCCACAGACGGGTCCTGTTCGGTCAGTCCTTCAGCCAGATCCCTGCCGTGGGTTTGTCCGGCAGTACAAGAAACCAAAAGAAATAGAAAGGGGATAAAACAACGGGTCAGCATGATAGAGCCTCGAAGTGTTGCAACAGTGATTTGCGCTGAATTTACTCAGCACTTCTCACTGATGTGACATATCGGGTTGCTACAATGAACGACCGAGGAAGTACTCATGCACGTGCCAACAACGCCCGCGTGAAGCCGTCACCACCAGAGACCGGCCGTCAATGTTGCAAGGGTGTAGTCTTGGCCTACCGGACGGCTGCATCTGAAAGCGCCCTGCTTCCAGCCTTCTGAAGGTTGGGCTCAGGGCGAGATGTTCAGCAAATGACTCGCCGGGCTCCGGCAGCAATCCGATCTCGAAGCCCCCCATTTTCATGGACTAGATTCTGGACTAAAAACGTCCGGATACTCGCGGCTTTCGAGGGATGTCAGCGCAACGAAAAAAGACGCCGAAGCGTCAATATCGGGGACAGGGTTAATCCTTCGGGTCATGCGTCATGAGTTACCCCTGGCAAGGACGCGACTGCAGGTATCAATGTGAAAGTTGCTGAAGGTCAAACCAGCAAATTAGACACCGCGTCCCCCTACGGGCGCCGTCACACCCGCCAGGTTCTCTGGTTTCACGGTCTATACACACTAAAAAAAGCTGTACGAATAGTTCAGGAAAACCCGGAGTTGATCCTGATCCTGCAATGCAGTGCCGGAACCATGATACTGAGCGTAGCGAACCGTTCCACCCAAGCCTTTGAAGGTGCCCGATTGGATTACATAATCCAAGCGAACGTTGCGTTCCCACTCATTCAGGTCGTGCCCGACCCCGGAAGTTGCTTTGATCTGATGACCACGCAGATAGGTCAACGAGGCCTTTAACCCTGGTACTCCACTCGCTGCGAAGTCATACAGGTACTGTCCGAAATTGGTCTTCTCGCCTGCGCGGACGAATGACCCAGCCATTTGATTGGTGAACAAGTAGAAACTCGAACTGAATCGCCCCGGGTTTCGTAGACACCTCCATGCCTTAAACTGAGGCCAATCAGGAGGTGCCATGAGCAACCCACGTTATCCCGAAGAATTCAAAATCCAAGCGGTCAATCAAGTGACCGAAAAGAA